>JAKAFD010000023.1 GCA_021818075.1 bacterium | reverse complement strand
AAAAGTGATTATCGCTTGTTCGCTGGGTTTAGTGGCGGTGGTTATTTACATGTTTTTCTTCCGCGATTTGTTTTCTTCCCGTTTTATTGTGCTGGCCGCTTACCTTTTGGCTATGGTTTATATGGGTTTGGCCAGAATTATCGTTTCAGCTATTAAGCGCTCTCTGTATAGTCATGGCTTTGGTTTAAAACGGGCGGTGCTGGTGGGAGAAAGTAAAACCAGCGAAATTTTGTGGCATGAATTTGCCACTAAAAAAAGCCTGGGCTATGAAGTGGTTAAACGTTTTGATAAATTCGGCTTGGAAGAGGCGCAGGAGCTGGAAACTATGCTGGGTTTTAAGGCGGTGGACGAAGTTATCCAGAGCGATCCCAATTTAAGCAAGGCGGAAATTTTGCGCTTGTATGATTTTGCCGACGAGCATCACCTGACTTTTAAATATGCCGCTGACTTATTGGATACCAAGGTGCTCAGGGTGGAAGTAACGGAGTTGGCCGGCGTGCCTTTGGCTGAAGTTAAAAAAACTTCGCTGGACGGCTGGGGCCGGATTATGAAGCGACTGTTTGATATCGTGGTGTCCGCCTTGCTGATAATTTTAAGCAGCCCGATTTTACTGCTGACGGCCATCTTGGTTAAATTGGATTCGCGCGGCCCGGTTTTTTACAAAAACGAGAGAGTCGGCCGGCAGAAAAATTTTAAACTATTTAAATTCCGTTCCATGGCCATTCAGTATTGCGTCGGCGATGACTACGATAATAACCAAGAGGCGCTGGCTTACGAAAAGCAATTAATTTCCGAGAATAATACCAAGGACGGACCGGTTTACAAAATCGGCAATGATCCGCGCTTGACTCGCTGGGGCAAATTTATCAGACGCTGGAGTCTGGATGAATTGCCGCAGTTTTTTAATGTGTTTATTGGCAACATGAGCCTGGTCGGCCCGCGGCCGCATCAACCGCGGGAAGTCAGCCGCTACCAAACGCACCACAAAAAAGTTTTGACTATCAAGCCCGGGATTACCGGCATGGCGCAAGTTTCTGGTCGCAGCGATCTAAGTTTTGAGGATGAGGTTAAATTAGACACCTATTATGTTGAAAATTGGTCGTTATGGCTGGACTTAATTATTTTATTAAAAACGCCTATGGCGGTATTGCGGCCGCGGTCAGTGGCCTAACCTCCCTTTGTCTTTTGCCCGAACTTTAGGGTACAATAACTATATGAAAGTAGCCTTAATTCATGATCATTTAGCCCAGGACGGCGGTGCCGAAAAAGTCCTAAAGGTGTTATCGGATATGTTTCCCGAGGCGCCGATTTATACTTTGCTATATGAGCCGACCATGGCTGATAAGTATTTTAAAAATAGAAAAATTTTCACCTCTATTATTCAAAAAATCCCTGGTGGCGTCAGATTTTACAAATGGTTTTTGCCGATTATGAGTTTGGCAGTGGAATTTTTTGACCTGTCTGATTATGATTTGGTTATTTCCAATACCAGCTCCTTTGCCAAGGGCGTTATTACTAATACCAACACTCTTCATCTTTGTTATTGTTGCACGCCAACGCGCTATTTGTGGAGCGATACCCATTCTTATATTCAAGAATTGAAATATAATAAATATTTTAAAAAAATTATTGCTTTATCTTTGAAAAAAATCAGAATTTGGGATCGGCTGGCGGCGGATCGGCCGGATTATTTTATCGCCGATTCGCAGTTTATTGCCAAGCGTATTAAAAAATATTATCGCCGAGAGTCAGTGGTAATTTATCCGCCGGTAGAAATTGATAAGTT
This sequence comes from bacterium, assembly GCA_021818075.1. Taxonomy (GTDB): domain Bacteria; phylum Patescibacteriota; class Patescibacteriia; order Patescibacteriales; family Patescibacteriaceae; genus JAKAEX01. The sequence goes on along the minus strand of JAKAFD010000023.1, from coordinate 9,312 downwards.
TCAGCTAGCTGCTAATCCGGGTGATTATTGGCTGGCTGGCGGCCGTTTAGTGCCTTATAAACGTTTTGATTTATTAGTCGAGGCTTTTAAGACTAATGGCCGTAAATTAAAAATTTTCGGCGGCGGACCGGACTTGCCGCGCCTTAAAGAGTTGGCCGGCGAGGCGCCGAATATTGAATTTTTAGGTCGCGTCAGCGATGAACAAATGATTAAGCTTTATAGCGAATGTTTAGCTTTTCTTAATCCGCAAGAAGAGGATTTCGGCATCACTATGGTTGAAGCTTTGGCTAGCGGTCGGCCAGTCATCGCTTTTAATCGCGGCGGCGCTAAAGAAATTGTAGCCAATGAACAAGTGGGAATTTTGTTCGCCGAGCAGACGCCGGAGAGTTTAAACGAGGCCTTGGCTAAATATGATCAAATCAAATTTGACGCCGCCTTTATTAGAAACTATGCACAAAAATTCAGTGTAGAGCGTTTTAAAGCGGAAATAACCAAAATGGTTGAGGAAAAAATGAGAGAGCTTAAGGGCTAATTATTTTAATATGAAGATAGCTGTTGACGGCCGGGTGCTGATGGATGTGCGCCAAAGCGGCGTTTCGGCTTATACGCAAAACTTACTAGACGCTTTATTGGATATTGATCGACAAAATCAGTATCTTCTTTTTTATAATACTCACCGTCGGCCAGCTGCCTATCCGGCTATAGCGGCGCGCTTTGAACATTTTCGCCGCCGCGGCGTTAAAATTGTCGCCCGGCGCTGGCCTAATAAAATTTTGAATTATCTTCTATTGTGGCCGTTCGCTTGGCCTAAGCTGGACCATCTGTTGGGCGAGCAGGTTGATTTGTGGTGGCAGCCGCATCTTAATTTTTCTGCTTTAAGCCGGCGGCTAAAAAATATTTTAACCATTCATGATTTATCTTTCTTAAGATATCCGGAATTTTTTTCTTGGAGCCGTAATCTTTGGCATCGCTTTATCCGGTCGTGCGTTTTAGCGAATAAAGCTGACCGCGTGGTAGCGATTTCCGAGAATACCAAACGGGATATTAGGGAGTTAACCGGCGTAAGTGAGGAAAAAATTTCCGTGATTTACTCTGGCATCACAGCTGATTTTAAACCGTTTAATAAAGATGATGAGAGTCTGGCGGCGGTGAAAAATAAATATCAATTGCCGGATAAATTTATTTTATACTTGGGTACGATTGAACCCAGAAAAAATTTAGTCGGTTTGATTGCCGGCTACAATTGGTTAAGGCAAAATTATCCGGCGTTAGCTGAAGTCAAGTTAATTATCACCGGCGGCAACGGCTGGAAATTCAAAGAAGTTTACGCAGCAGCCGCGGCCTCGCCATTTAGAAACGATATTAAATTTTTGGGTTATGTATCAGCAGCAGATAAACCGGCACTTTATAACCTGGCCGGCGTGTTTGCTTTCGTGAGTTTTTATGAAGGTTTTGGATTTCCGCCGCTGGAAGCCATGGCCTGCGGAGTGCCGGTAGTGGCTAGTTTCACCTCGTCTATGCCGGAAGTGATAGGCGAGGCTGGCGTGTTAGTTGACCCTTATAATGCGGCCGACATTGGCGAAGTCTTAGCCCAGGTTTTACTTGATGAAAATTTAGCTCAAGACTTAAGAGCGCGCGGTTTGGCACAAGCTAAAAAATTCAGCTGGCGCCAGACCGCGGAAAAATATTTGACAATTTTTAATGAGTCTTTATAATAAACGATTAAAATATTTTTTTATTTAAATTGGGGGTGTGAATGCCGGAGCAGATAGTTTTAAAGGACGGGCAGGCAAAAATTTGCGACGCTTTTAATCAAAGGGTGCGGCAGATGAAACAGGAGATTATTAACAAGAAGCAGACGGCGCTGTCAACCCTGCAGCCTTATTTTATGCCGGAGGAGGAGTTTGCGGCGTCGGCTGCCGTCGGTCAGGAAGCGTTGCTGGCGGACAGAGCTGTCAGGCAGCTGGCGGATAAATATCCGGGCGGTCTTGAGGCTTTAAAAAGAGATGCGATAATTTACAGCTGCCAGACGATTAACAGCTCTTTACAAGAAGTTTTAAATTGGTACAACAACAAAACCGCTCCTGTTTAATACGGGAACGGTTTTTTATTTTAACTATTACGGTTTAAGACGGTAGATGGTGCGGGGGAAGGCAATGGCTTCGCGCACATGCTCCAGACCGCACACCCAGGCGACAATCCGCTCCAGACCAAAGCCAAAACCGCCGTGCGGTACCGAGCCGTATTTTCTTAAATCCAAGTACCAGTCGTAGTCTTCCGGCTTCAAGCCGAATTCAATTATTCTTTGCTTTAAAGTTTCGTAATCATCTTCGCGCTGGCTGCCGCCGATAATTTCGCCGTAGCCTTCGCTGGCCAAGAGGTCGGCACATTCGGCCAGCTCAGGGTGCTTAATATTGCGCTTCATGTAGAAGGCTTTGATTTTGGCCGGATAATTCAAGACAAAAATTGGCGCGTCAAAGTGCTTGGTTAAGAGTGTTTCATCATCGCCGCCCAAATCGGCGTCCTTGGCGATATCCGAACCCAATTCGCGCAGTTTTTTAACGGCCTGCTTGTGGGTTAGGCGATAGAATTTTTTAGCCAAAGCGGTTTTTAGCGGCGCGACATCTCTTTCTAGAATTTTCAACTCCTCAAGGTTGGATTCTAGCACTGACTTGAGCATGAATTTAATCAATTTTTCCTGCCACTTGAGGTTGTCTTTTAAGTCAATGAAAGCCAGTTCGGCATCCATCATCCAAAATTCGGTCAGGTGGCGGCGGGTTTTGGATTTTTCGGCGCGAAAGGTCGGGCCGAAATCAAAAACGCGGCCGTGCGCGGCCAGCGCGGCTTCCAGATAAAGCTGGCCGGTTTGCGCCAAGTAGGCTTGGTCGTCAAAATATCTAACCGCAAACAGTTCGGTGGTATTTTCGCCGGCAATGGGCGTTAAAATTGGCGTATCGATTTTAACGAAATTATTTTTTTGGAAAAATTTATAGGTGGCCAAAATTAAAGTATTGCGGATGCGGGCGATGGCCCACTGTTTGGGCGAGCGCAGCCATAAGTGGCGTTGGTCGAGAAGAAAATCAATGCCGTGGTCTTTGTTGCCAATCGGATATTCGCCGGCCAGTTGATAAAAAGAAAAATCTTGAACGGCAATTTCATAAACATCGCCGCGCGGATGCTGGCTGACGGTGCCGATAATTTTAACCGAGCTTTCTTGGGTGGCCCGCTCGGCTTGCTGCCACTTGGCCGCGTCCAAGCTGTCGGCCGAAATTACGGCCTGAACAAAACCGGAGCCGTCGCGGATTTGCCAGAAAGCGATTTTGCCTGAAGAGCGTAAATTATAAATCCAGCCGTTAATTTCTACGACTTTACCGCTATGATTTTTAATTTCGGAAATTAGAATTTTGGTCGTCGCTTTTGCCATAGGGTTATAATTAATTATTTTCAGTTTAACCTTATTTTGGCGGTTTGTCCACTTTTTATCTAAGGTTAGTTGATTATTTCCCCCTTGAATAATATAATGCAGGTATGAATAAAATAGTTTATTATTTTAGAGTTAGTTTGTGGCTAATGTTGGCTATTTTTGTCGGTTTTTTAAGTTGGAAAATAGTCGTGCCGGGCGGTAAAATTGCCTATGTTATGGCGGCCGGCGCGTCCGATGATTTCATTGAACAGTTTGAGCCGCTGGATCGGTTGACCGTCAGCGACGGTCGCATAAAAATTAATGGCAATCCAATTTATTTTAGTCTGCGCACGCCGCGGCCGTTTGATAAATTACGGTTAACCGTAAAATACAAACCAGCCGGCCAGCCGTTAATCGCCATCGGTTTATTGAAGAATCGGGCGGCTTGGAGTTATGAAGTCAAACCTTTGTATAATGAATTAATTAATCGCCTGTATCATTCTGCGGACTGGGGCATTATAGAAAATGACCATACTCTTTTGCTGCAGCGCCGGGAAAAGTACGACAGCCTGCGGCAATTTTTAGCTAAGCCGCCGGCGCCGACCTCAACCGCGGTTTATGATTATGACGCTTGGCAGCGGCCGGCCCAAAAAATTGACGGCAATTTTTCGCTGGCTGAATCAATCAATTATCTCATCACCAACTATCAGCCGCCAAAACTGTTGCCGGACGGTTATTATGAAAGTCAGGTAGAATTTGATTTGCGGGGAGCGGAGCGTGACAGCCACGGTTATAAATTAATGGTTAGTTTGCCCGGTTGGAACGAGGCGGACGCGGCGGTAGAAATTGTGGCCATAAAAGCCGAACTAAGCGGCAAAACTTGGCGGGAATTTTTTAAATTATGAAATTAGTTTATCAATTAAATCAAGAATTATTTCGGGTAATGCTGGCTGGTAATTTGCTGTTTTTAGCGATGGAATTGGTTAAACCGCGGTCGGTTTTAGCTTATTTAAATGGTAATTTATGGTTGGTGATTTGGCTGATTAGTGGTATAATAATTTTAACCTCAAAAACCCCAACTGAGGACTATAAATAATTAATTTAATTATATGAAAGTCAATTGCATTTTTTGCAAAATCATCCGTGGCGACATTTCGGCTTATAAAGTTTATGAAGATAATAATGTTTTGGCTTTTTTGGATATCGCGCCGGTTAATCCGGGCCATGTTTTAGTCGTGCCTAAAGTTCATTCCGGTAATTTAGACGATGTTGATGAGCTGATGCTGGCTTATTTAATGCGCGCGGTTAAGCGCGTGGGCAAAGCTCTGGAGAAGGGCTTGGGGGTTAAGGGCTATAATGTTACTATCAACAACGGCGCCGTCGCCGGACAGTTAATTGACCATTGCCATATTCATATCATTCCCCGCCAACCTAAAGACGGCTTAACCCCTTGGCCGCAGTCAAGATATAAAGACGATGAAGCCAGAAAATTGGCCGCCAAAATCAAAGCCAGTGTGGTTATTTGTTAATTTATGGCGCGAATTTTATACGGTGTGGCCGGGGAGGGTTTTGGTCACTCCACCAGAGCAATCGAAATAATTAATTTTCTTTGCCAACAGGGCCACCAGGTTAAGGTGGCTTCTTATGGTAAGGGCTATTTTATTTTACGGGACCATTTTGACGTGACGGAAATTTTCGGTTTGCGCTTTGTTTATCGCGAAAACGAAGTGCAGTATCTGGAGACGGCTTGGAAAAATTTGCTAAAAGCGCCGGCAGCGCTTAAAAGTTTTAATATCTTAGATAAATTAGTAGCTGATTTCCAGCCGCAGCTAATCATTTCCGACTTTGAACCTTTGACAGCGGCCACCGCCCAATTAAAAAAAATTCCTTTGCTGTCGGTAGATAACGAACATGTGCTGATTAAAACCAAATATGATTATCCTCGTAATCATCGGAGCGAGCATCAGGTGGCCCGTTTAATCACTCGCTTAATGATGTTTCGGGCTAAGGCTTATGTAGTGCTGTCGTTTTTTCCTTGCCAGCCGCTCTCTAAAAAAGTTTTTGTTTTGCCGCCGCTTATTCGCCAGGCGGTCTTGGATTTGCAACCGACCAAGCAAGACTATGTCTTAGTTTATTTAAATAATGAATTCAGCGGCCTGCTGGATATTTTAAAGCAGCAACCCGGCCGATTCCTGGTTTACGGTTTTGACTGCCAGAAGGCCGAAGCTAATCTAACTTTTAAGAAATTTGACCAAAAGGAATTTTTGCATGATTTGGCCGGAGCAAGCGCTGTGATCGGCACTGCCGGCTTTTCCCTTATTTCCGAAGCGCTTTATTTAGGCAAGCCGTATTTGGCGGTGCCGGCGCAGCAGCAATTTGAGCAGACTTTAAACGCTTATCATCTGGCTAAGCTGGGCTATGGCGCTTATGCGGAAGAATTGACGTCATCAGTCGTGGCCGACTTTTTACTGAAACTGGCCGACTATAACGCCGTTTTGGCCGGTGGCATACCGAGCGGCAATCAGGCGGTGTTTGCCAAACTGCAGGAGTTGATTAAACTTTACGCCAAATAAATTTGCCTAAGTTGCCGATTATTGGTAAAATATTATTAATTAATCCAATAATCCAAGGTTATGTCCGGTGAGAAACAATTATTATTAGGCTTAACCACCACGCCCGGCTCCAATTGGCGGGATAAAGTGGAAGAAATCAAACAACTTAATTTGCGCGAAGTCGCTTTGTTGCCGACGGCGCTGCCGGCGGCTGAGCGGCAAACGCTTTATCGTTTATTGGAAGCCACATCTCTGGAAGCCATACCTTGCGTCCATTTGCGCGACGACTTCAGCCTGGCGGAAGTTGATTATTTGGCTTCTCGTTTCAAGGTTAAAGCCTTCACTTGCCACGCCGATCTTAAGGGCTACGCCTTGCTGGATAGTTTGCCCAAATATAACAGTATTATTTATGTAGAGAATTTTTCTCAGGAAGAAGCTGATAAGTTTTTTACTCAGGAATATTTTACCAAGCACCAGGTCAGCGGTATTTGCTTGGATTTAGCTCATTTGGAAGAAGCGCGTCGTTTGAGCAAGCGACATTACAAGCGGTTGGTGGCTATGCTGGCCAAGTATCCGGCGCGGGTTAACCATATCAGCGGCGTTAAAACTAGCGCTCTATTTAAGATTTTTAATAAAACTGCCGTTGATCATAGTTTGGATAGTTTAAACGATCTGGCTTATTTAAAACAAATCCCGCCGCAATATTTCGGCCGATACATAGTTATTGAGCTGGAGAATTCTTTTTTGGAACAAACGGAAGTTAGGAAATTTTTAGAGACGATTATTCAATAAATATCGCAGTCAAAAGCGGCCATGTGCCGCTTTTATTTTTTCCACTGCCGCCTTGATTTTTAGGTTTAAAGGAGTTACACTGGTGGATTAAGAAAACCTTATGACCGCGCCCAAAGTAGTTATCGGATTAATCACTTATGGCCAACACTCATTGCAATATTTGAGTGATTTTTTAGCTGGCCTGGAAGGCCAAACTTACCGCGATTACGAACTCGTGGTGTTAGATAACTCCGAGGCGGCCGAAAGCGCCAACTATTTATGGTTAAGGCAGTATAATGATAATTTGCGTATTATCCGGCCGGGAGTTAATTTGGGTTTTGGCGCCGGTTTTAATCTTTTAATCCGGGCGGCGCGCGAGCTGGAAGCGGAGTATTTTTTTGTGGCCAACGCCGACACTTATTGGCAGCCGGACGCTTTAGCTTTATTGGTGTCGGCTCTGGAGACTAAACCTAGTTTAGCGGCGGCGGCGCCTAAGGTTTTACAATGGGATTTTAAACATAAAATTTTTTCCGGTACCATTGATACTTGCGGTTTGGTCTTACGCTCCGGTTTGCGGTTTATTGATTTGGGCCAGGGCGAAGTTGATGCCGGACAATATGATCAGGCGGCCATTCTCGGACCGTCAGGCTGCGCCGGACTGTGGCGTTTGAGCGTTTTGGAACAAATTAAGGAGGGCGATGACCAGTATTTTGACGCCAATTTTTTTATGTATAAAGAAGATTGTGACTTGGCTTATCGCTTAAATTTAGCCGGTTGGTCCAGTGCCTTGGTCAGCCAGGCCATTGTTTATCACGAACGAACGGCCAGCGGTGGTGCTTCACTGCAAGCCACGCTGGCGGCGCGGGCCGGCAAAAGCCGCCAAGTAAAAAAATGGTCATTTTTAAATCAGCTGTTGCTCTGGACTAAGTATTGGCATCGGCAAAGTTGGTGGCAAAAAGTAATGATTGTTACGCGCTGTAAATTAACCAGTGCCTATGCCTTATTGTTTGAACCCTATTTGTTGCCGGAATTTTTAAATTGGTGGCGTTTAAGAACCAAGCTTAAAAGATATTAATATGACTTTATCGGTTATTATAGTCGCTTGGCGGGTGCGTGATAAATTGCGAGCTAATTTAGCGGCCTTAATTAAGAGCCGGGTTAATTTTGACTGGGAAGTTTTTGTGGTGGACAATAATTCGGGCGACGGCACTGCGGCCATGGTGGCGCAGGAATTTCCGCAGGTGAAGCTAATGGTTAATCAGAGCAATTTGGGTTTTGCCAAAGCCAACAACCAGGCTTGGCGCGAAGCGCAAGGTGATTTCGTCTTGCTTTTAAATCCTGATATGAAAGTTTTTCCCGACACCCTGCAGCATTTAGTTGATTGGCTCAAGGCCAACCCGCAAGCCTGGGTGGCAGGCGGTCGCTTGCTTGATGAGGCTGGTAGGCCGATTACTAGTGTCAGGCGTTTCCCAACTTTGGCCGACCAGTTGGCTATTGTTTTAAAATTACCGCACCTCTTCCCCCGTGTTTTAAATAAATATTTGTGGCGCGATTTTGATTATAACCAGTCGGCTAAGGTGGATTCGGTACGCGGCTCATTTTTTGCCGTGCGGCGTAGCACTTGGGAGGCCATTGGCTATTTAGACGAACAATTTTTTGTCTGGTTTGAAGAGGTGGATTACTGCCGGCGCGTGGCGGCGGCCGGTGGCGAGATTTGGTACACACCAATAGTTTCAGCTATTGATTATGTCGGACAAAGTTTCGGACAAATTACCACTCGTACCAGCCAAAGTTATTTTCGGGATTCCATGCTTAAGTATTGGCGGAAGTGGCAGCCGGCCAGCGCCTGGCTGTTACAACTGGCTTGGATTCTAACCTGGCCGTTCATTTGGTTGCTGGGTAAAAAGCGCCGGCTTGACAAACGGCCAATATCATAAGATAATCATAAATTAAATAGTTATTTTTAATAATTTGGAGGTCTATCATGCCCGAAGGAGCAATATACGCGCCAGGCAAGGCTTTGGCAGACTATCTATCAAGGCGCAGCTTTAAAATTTTTCAAGATTTTACCATCGGTAAATTAAAGGACAGCGGTCAAAGCGGGTCAGTTTCCCGTTTAATCAGAGTGATTGACAATCTAGTGCTGACCGCACCCACCATAACTATCAACCGGGTGGTGGAAAAATTATTTGAAGCCTGGCAGAATTTGTTAGCGCTAGCCAATAATAAAACACGGGGCCAGCAAGGTGTTAGTAAAAAAGACAAGAAAGCGCTGCTGGCTTTCTACCGGTTGGTTATTGAGGAGTTGTCCCAAGCGTTGCTTGCGACCAAAGACAGTTTCGCGACAGCTGATCTGCAACTTATCTTGGATTACTTGCAAGGCGGACAAGATTATTTTTCGTCCGGTGAAGTGGCAGCTGCCGATTTGTTTGATTTTTATCAGTCAACCATCGGTCAGCTGATAACAGCTATCGCCAAGCAGTTGGCGTCAGCCAAAAATTAGGGAGCGACTTTTAAATAAAGCCGCTCTTTTTTTGCGGTTAAAAAAGCCCGCTGAGCGCGGGCTGGTAATGATTAAAATTAAAC
>JAKAFD010000022.1 GCA_021818075.1 bacterium | reverse complement strand
AATAAAGGGACTGCCGATTATCAATAACATACAAAGATTGCGTTAATTTAACTTTGGCGAATTTCTTGGCCGCTAAAGCCAAATCGGCCACCGGATACAGCGCCGTGCCGTCGGAACGCAGCAAAACTAAAACGCCCAAGCCATACTGGCTTAAATCGGCAATCACCGCACCCTCGCTGGTCTGCAATACTCCTTGTTTTAACAATTTGGCCACCAAATCGCGGCCTTCATCAATCACTTCGCTTTCATAATAAGTCTGGTCAAACTTTATTTTCAGGCGGTCATAAACCGAGGTAAAATAATCAATACTCCACTGACGCGTGCCGCGCCATAATTTATAATCCTCGCCCGCCCGCGCTTCAATCTGTTTCATAATCTGGGCCACTGCCTGCTTACCGGCGTCATTATCGGTTAAAGCTTGGCTGGCGGCCGTATAAAGCTGGCCTAAAATATAACCTCCACCCACGGCAGCTTGGTTCTTTTTAAACTCCCACAAAGTCTTGGCGGTGTGAATGCCAAAATCATTAATATAGGAAACTTTATCCACCCGGCAGCCCGTGGCCGCCAACAATTTGGCCACCGCGTCGCCATAGCAAATATTGCGCAAATGACCAATATGATATTCTTTGTGCGTGTTAACATTGGAATATTCAATCATGATCCGTTCATCGTTTGGTTGCTGATAGCCATAATCAGCTTTCAGGACAGCCGGAATAACGCGGGACAAATAGGCGGGTTTGAGCCAAAAGTTAAGATACGGACCGACGGCCTGAACTTTATCAATTATTTCATCACTCTTAAGACGGGCCGCTAAGTCTTGGGCCAATTGGGCCGGCGGCTGATGATTAACTTTGGCCAAGACAAAACAGGCTACGCTTAAATCGCCCATGGCCGGCGTCGGCGGATAATCAATAATAATATCGTTAACCAGACTGTCGTTGCCGACCAGCGCCATAATTATTTCAAAAATATGCTGCTTGGCTTCGTCTAAAAGAGACATAATGACTTAATTTAAACAAAAAAAAGCGGTTTTGGCAAGAATAAATTAGCTCTTAGCGCTTAGCTTACAGCCATCAGTAAGATAATGGAAAACAAAACCGCCTACCAAGCGGTTTTATGCTAAAAGCTGATGGCTAACGGCTTACTTCTCTAACACTACCTCAATCCTATCAACCAAAGCCGGGGTTTTATGAATAAACGGCGGATAAAAACTAATATTAAAGCTGGCTAGTTCCGGAATGCTCTTTAAATAAGCGGCCAGTTGATCGGCGTTTAAATTGGTCAATTTTTGTTTATCAATCAAATTATCCAGCGAAGTAATGGTCACCTGGCCGGTAAATGGCGCGCTAACTTCGGCCGTTTTATTCTCCGCATCAACTTTTAACAAATCCTCGTTGCTAAATTGCATGTCTAGACCGGCTGATTGTTTGGGACCGGTTAAAGCAGCGGCGGCTTGCTGGTTGGCTAAAGCGATCGCCTCCTCGCCATTAAAGGCCACAGCCAACACCGCGCCTTTAAGTTTAATAACGATTTGTTCCTTTTCTTCGCCCACCTTGGAATCAATTTCGGAACTTAAGGCGGCGTCATCTAATTTATAGAGCTGGGTCTTAAAATCGCCATAACTATTTTCAATTTCGGTTTTAGCCTGGGTAATTAACGCCTGTTTCATCTCGGCCATCGCCTTGTCAATATCCGCCTGGCTGACTATGCCTTTGGTTCTTTTCTTATAAGCGATGTCGCCGGCCTTACTTTCGGCGTAAATTTTATCCTGCAGGCCTTCCCATAAACCGGGAATAGTGAAATGTTCGTCGCCCACCGTCATATCGGCTTTGGGCTGGTCGGCATAAACTTCAACTTGGAGCTGGCCGCCGGCTGGTATGTTAACTGAATTTTTCAAACGAAATAACTTGCCGTCAGCGCCCAGTAAACGAGTGGTCGCCACCAAGGGCTGATTTTTAATATACTTATTATAGATGGTCATCTGACCGCTGACTTCTTCGCCGATAACCTCGGTGCCGGATACCGGCCAGGCCTTGCTTTGCTCAATTTCTATTCTCTTAACCAAACCTTTAAGCGCGTTGGCCGGCAAAGTGGTGGTAGCCGATTGGTCATAAACAGCAAAGGATAATTTATCGTTGACTACCTCATTTTTCAACGTGACGCCGATTTTGACTTTAACCAAAATAAAATAAGCCGCTACTAAAGATACGGCCAACACCAAAATAATAAAACCGACGGCTAATTTTTTATAAATTCGTCCGCTACCCGTTTCTACCACGCTGGGCCTGGGAGCTTTAGCGGTTTTTGGTTTAACGGTTGCAGCGGCTGGGGCATCGGCGTAAGCCAGGCGTTCATCTTCCGCCAGTAATTCACCTAAACTTTCTACCGGTTCGTTTAGCAATTCGTCGTCGCCGTTGAATTCACCTCGTTCCAATTCGTCGTCATAAACATCGCCGCCGTAATATTTGCCGCTTGGTTGTGCCTTAACCGCCGCTTTGGGCGTTTTAGCCAAGCCTTTTAAATTAACCACGCCTTCACCCGCCGGCCGTCTCATACCCAGACCGACGCTGACGCGGCTGATTCTGACTTGCGGTTTAACAGACGGCTTTAAAACGGTCGGACGCTGGGAAATTTTTTTATTAGCGGCCGCGGCGCGCTTAACCATCGTCTGGCCGGCGGCGGAATTATTTTTTTTATTCTGGTTGGTAGCTTTTTTGGTAGCCATAAAAAATTTTCTCAACGGTGTTAACTAATATTATACACCTATTTCACGCAACACACAACATGTAACACGCAACAGGGTAAAATATTAATGCTGGCAACGAAAAATATGGGTTAGTCTAAAGTTATGCTAATCGCCTAAAATTATAAAAATAATAATCTAATTGCGTGATAAGCAAATTTACAACAAAAACACCCCGTTGTAACGAGGTGCTTAAAATTACTCAACTAAACTGTTATTCAATGCAACAGTCAATGGCTTTTTTAACCAAGGCGCCCAACTTACCCATAAAACCTTGCGGCTCCTGGTCATGTTTATTCACAGCCTCGCTATCAATTTTTTTCACATCATCGGTACCGATAATTTTCATATTCAAACCCCAAAATAAAGAATAAAGATTATAAGCTTTACCGAATAATTCATAAGCTTCATCTTTCTTGCCGCGGCCAAGGGCTTTGGTACCGACTTCCATTAAGCGGTAGCTGGCGGCTAAAAGGTGTTTAGAGATGCACCAAACTTCGCCTTCGTATTCTTTAATAATTTTTCCCAGCAAGGCTTTGCGCATTTCCCGCACCTCGTTAATCAAATCATAATATTCGGTTTTGCCGGTCTTGGCGCCGGAAAAGAAAAAGTGCTCCTCAATACTGACCAGATTCATAATGGCGATGGATAAATCCTGGTCGCTGGATAAATCTAATTTATGCTCCTTTTTCAGGTTATCGTAGTGCTCAATCAACTGATTGATGTCTTTAATGGGTTGCTCCATATATTTATAGCTATTAGCCATTAGCTTTTAGCTGTTAGTACGATTATCTTAATACTAAATAAAAAATCAAGCTGATAATTAACAAGGCGCCCACCGGCAAAACGACTTTCTGAAAAGGAAAATAAACCTTATCATCATGGCGGGCCTTAAGATAGAAATGCCAGTCGGCGGCGGCCCAAAAAACGGCGCTGCCGACCAAAATACCTAATAACAATTTATCAACGCCAACGGCCGCCAGTGCCTTAAGCGGCTGGCCAAAAATTTTGGCAAAATATAAAGGCACGACCACCAAACCGTAATAAGCCAACACAATGACGCCCTGATAATAAGCAAAGCGCCAATTCTTTCTATTAAACCAATCAATGGTCCAAAAAATCATAGACACAATCAGGCCGCCAACCCACAAACCGATAATCATATCGTCTACGCCCAGCCAGCGAGATAAACCAACGCCGCCGGCCACGGCAATAGTACAAATAGGGCAGATAGCCAGGCTGGCTTTGGCATAAAACAAAACGCCGATACCCAAAACCGAAGCGATAATTCTTTTCATATGTTAATTAGCTGAATTTTTAAGCTCTCGTTCAAAAAAATTAATAATGTCAACATCGCCGGTCAGACATTGGCCGTCATGCCATAATAAAGGAATGCCGACATTATTCTTATCTATGCCGCAAGCTACTGCCCGCTGCAGTAATTCTTCTCGGTTGATCTGATTGTTATAAACTTCCTTTCTGACAAACTCAACTCTGGTCTCCACCTGATGGTCGGTGAAATATTTCTCTACATTAGCGCAATGCGGACAGCCGTCGCCGTAATAGAAAACCAGACCGCTTAGACTGGCAACCGGGCCGGGCGCCGTTACCGGTACCGGCTGGGCCCGCAAGGCCCACACGGCTATACCTATTAAAATTATGGCTAAAATCGTTGAGGGTAAAATCTTTTTCATAGTAATATCAGTTTAAACTAAAACTTTAAAAATTTCCAGTGCGGCTTAACCATTAAGCCAAAATATGCTATAATTAATAATTATAAATTTTACTATGGTGAAATTAGTTTTATTGCGGCACGGCGAAAGCTTGTGGAACAAAAAAAAGATTTTTACCGGCTGGGTGGATATTGATTTATCGCGCCGCGGGATGAGAGAAGCCAGAAGAACCGGCCGCTTGCTGAAAAAACATCATTTTAATTTTGACTTGGCTTACACCTCGGTTTTAAAACGCGCCGTCCGCACGCTATGGCTGGCTTTAGACGAAATGGATTTGCTGTGGCTGCCGGTGGTTAACGCCTGGCAACTTAACGAACGGCATTACGGCGGCTTGCAGGGCTTGAATAAAGTGGCCATGGCCAAAAAATACGGCGCCCAGCAGGTGCATCTTTGGCGCCGCAGCTACAGCCTAAGGCCGCCGCTCCTGCCTAAAACCAGTCCCTGGGATATCAGTCGCGACCGGCGCTATAAATTATTTGGTTTAAAACAAGTACCGCGTACTGAATCTTTGGCTGATACTTACAAACGGGTGCTGCCTTATTGGCGCCAAGAGATTGAACCGAAAATAATCGCCGGCCAAAACATTATTATCAGCGCTCACGGCAACAGTTTGCGCGCTCTGGTTAAGTATTTAGACAATATCAGTAATCGCGACATACCTAATCTGGAGATTCCGGTGGGTCGGCCGTTAATTTATGAATTTAATGTTAAGCAGAGCCAATTGGTAAAAAAATCCAGCTACTACTTAAAATAATTTTCGCCCGAACGATTTTGTGATATAATTTATTCACCCAGTTAAATAATGTGAATAATTGCTTAAAAACATTTATTAATGAGTTTAATTAACAAGCTGAATATTTAATCACGAAATTTAACGGGGGTAAATATGGCTAAACCTGTCAAAAAACTTTACCGCTCCTCCACCGACAAAATCATTGCCGGCGTGTGCGGCGGCCTGGCCGAATATTTTGACGTGGACTCCACCCTGGTGCGCATTATTTTTGTTTTGTTGGCCTTAGCCGACGGTTTGGGCGTTATCCTTTATGTCATCCTGGCTTTAATCATACCGCAAAAAGGCGGCCTGGACATAAAAGCCAATGCCGACGAACTGGCCGGTAAAGCCAGGAGCCTGGCGGCGGATTTAAAAAAATCCCGCAATGGCCATAACTGGCTGGGGATTGTGATTGTGGTTATCGGTTTAGCTATTCTGTTGCGCAATATCTTACCTCTTAGTATGATGTGGTTCGGCCACGGCATGCTCTGGGCGCTTATCGCCATTATTGCCGGTTTATACTTAATTATAAGAAACAACCGTTAATATGCCTATCAAAAAACTCCGACCAACCAAGAAAACTTCAGCCAAACGCGCCAGACCGGCGGCTTGGCCGAATTTAAACCAGTCTTTACCCGAGGTGCATCATCATTATTACCCGATTAAGCCCAGAAATTTTAATTTCGGTAAATTGAGCTTAGGTTTATTTTTAGTGGTTATCGGCATCCTCTACCTGGCCAAAAATTTAGGCTGGCTTAACATTGATTTTAATTTTAATCTTTGGCAGCTGTGGCCGCTATTGATTGTTTTCTGGGGCTTGTCTTTACTGACCGGCCGCACCGTCGCTTCAGTTTTTGCCGGCATCATTTTAACGCTCACCGTTTTGGCCATTACTTTTATTCTGGTGCTGGGGGCGACCGATGCGCAAATTAATGTCAGCACCTCGCCAGCCGCGCCAGCGGCCAGTTCAACCATTAATCCTGACGCTACCCTGCCGGTTTCTCCCTAAAAGAAAAATTTTAACAAAACGCCCCGATGTCCATCGGGGCGTTTTTTATTGGCGTAACTAATTATCTGACACCTCTTGCAACTTAGCTCTGGTGGCCGGACCGACATAACCGCAGTAACTGCCGTCCTTACATTTCAGCTCGTACTTTTCCTGGAACTTTTTCACGGCTTCTTCGGTGGCGGTATCAAATTTGCCGCTGGCGGTACCGTCCGGATAAAGCTCGCTATCCTGCGCCAAATAGGTTTGTAAGCTCTTAACATCCGTACCCTGAGAACCGATAGTCAGGTTGCGACTCAATTTTAAAATAACCTTGGCAGCGGGTTCGGCTGCCGCTTCGCTATTACCCTCTTTATAAATTTCCACTAATTTTTTGGCTGTGGCCGGACCGAGACGGCCGCAATAACTGCCGTCCTTGCATTTCAGCTCGTACTTTTCCTGGAACTGTTTAACTCCGTCTTCTGTTTCTTTAGTAAAATTGCCGTCGGTTTTGGCGGTATCAGCCAAATAACCGGCGCAAATTAATAGCTGTTGTAAGGCTTTAACTTCCGCGCCCTTACTGCCGACATCTAAAATTTGCTTAAAGGGTTTAGCCACGCAAGCGGCTACGGCCGACGGCGAGGCGTTGCTGGTGTCGGTCGTGGGCGCGCCGGCGGACGCGGCACCAGCCGTATCAGCGTAAGCTATGGCATTAAGGATCTGCCAGTCCTGACCATTCTTGGGCGTTTTTTTGTAGACCTTAATAAATTTGCTTAAAGCCTCTTTTTCCTTATCCAGTTCGCGGGGCGTGTCTTTGGCCAGGCCATAAGCGGCAATGTCCAGCCATTGCCGGTCAAAAGCGGTTTGCGCGTCCAGGCTTTTACCGTAAATTTTAACATACTGCGTTTTGGCGGCGCTTTCCGCCTTGGCGTCAATTAAGCGGGAAGAATAAATAATTGAAGCGGCCACAGTTTTTAAAGCATTATCGTCCTTATCAAAAAATTTAACATAAACATACTGGGTGGCATCGGGCAAATCTTCCAGGGTCCAGGCTTGCTGGGCGGCAAAAGCCTGGCGCTCGGCAAAGCCGAAATTGGAATCCTTGGATAGGGCCATTTGCGTCGTGGCGGCGCTGGCCTTCAAATATAAAACCACCGACAAAGCATTGGTTTTGCCGCTGCCGTCGTTGATTTTAATACTGAAATCGCCGTCCGTGGCCTTAACATCCTCCACCAGCGCGGTCGGCTGGCCGCTATTTTTATTGTCAATCTCGGCCACGCATTTGGAATAACTTAAATAATCATTAAGCCCGGCACAGGCGGAATAATCATTGGCCGCAGCTTGTAAACTAAAGGGCAACGCCAGAGCCGCCCCGGCCAATAAGGCCCAAAGCCAGCGGCCGTTAAATTTGTTTAATTTCATAGGTTTAACTTATTAGCGACGTAAGGCGAGGTCAGATGAAAGATTTCTTTTATTTGGCCGAGCCGAGAAGCTAATATAGATTAATAATTTTGGCACCGGGATATATATTTATGCCAGCATTATAGCACAACCGCCCCAACCAGCCAAGCGTTCGTTTTAAGGTTAGCGCAATTTATGATATAATATTAAAATATGAACCAAGCGATTATTCCTTTATCCGTGGCGCCGGGCAAGCGCCGGGCCTATTTTAAAAACTGGCGTCTGGCGACTAAAAACACCGGCCGGTTGATGCTCTTGGCCGGCGACCAAAAAATTGAACACCTCAATAATGATTTTTTCGGCAAAAACATTGCCGCCGAGGATGCTTCGCCGCGCCATCTGTTTAACATTGCCAGCCGCGCCCACATCGGCGTTTTTGCTTCACAACTGGGGCTCATTGCCCAGTACGGCGCGCATTATCGCCATATCCCCTACTTAATTAAGCTAAATTCCAAAACTAATTTAATCAGTGCCAAGACTCAAGATCCTGTAAGCGGTTTATTGAATACGGTGACCGATGTCGTAGAATTTAAAAAGATGAGCCGTTTAAAAATCGTCGGCGTCGGCTATACGCTTTATCCCGGTTCGCAATTTGAACACCAGATGCTGGCGCAAGCGGCGCAAGTTGTTTATCGGGCGCACCGCGCCGGTCTGCTGGCCGTGCTCTGGATTTATCCACGCGGCCGGGCAATAAAAAATGCCAACGACCCACAACTGGCGGCGGGTATGGCCGGTTTGGCCGCTTGTTTAGGCGCGGATTTTGTTAAATTGAGCCAGCCCCAGGGGTTAACTAAAACTTCTTACGGAGCCATTATAGCCGCGGCCGGACGCACCGGCGTTATTTTTTCCGGCGGCCCAAGCGTTGATCCGAAACGCTTTTTAAATAATCTAGCCACGCAAATCGCCGCCGGCGCGCGCGGCAATGCCACCGGCCGCAATCTTCACCAACGGCCGCTCGCGGAAGCCATCCGCCTGGCCAATGCCATTACTGCTATTTCCTTGGCGGGCTATTCGGCCAGCCGCGCTTACCAAATTTATTTAGGCAAAGATAAATTGATAAAATAGCATTATAACATTAAAAAACTCGGCCGCCTGGCCGAGTTTTTGATTTCTAAATTTTTTCTACTTAATTGGTACCAAAGTGACAGTCTCGCCTTTGATGGTTATCAAGTATGACGGGCTCTCTACCCAGCAACCGCTATTCCAATACTTAACGCCGTTAAATTCCCACTGGCGCGCCAAATGAGTGTGGCCGCAAAAGACATAGTTGGCCCGGTGGTGTTGAGCAAACTTAATCGCGCCCATGGCCACCTCATCGGACAGGCGCAGCCAGCCGCGAGTATGTCTTTTCAGCCAATTGGTAATCAGTTCGTTTTTGCCTTCAAACCTTTTTAAAAAATAAAAAGCAGCACCGGCCAAATTGCTGATTAATAAATTGGTGGAAATAAAACGGTCATATTGGTGGCCGTGAATTGCCAGACAAGTCTTGCGGCCGGCGCGCCAAAGATAGTAGTTATTAATCTTCACGCCGATTAAACGCGACAACCGGTCAATCCGGCCGTCATGGTTGCCGATAATCCAGACCACTTCGGCGAATTTTGACAAATGGCGGAAAAGCGACAGCACTTCCCAATGTTCCGAATTAAGACGATTAAAATCCAAACCATCAAAAATATCACCATTTAAAATTAAACGATTAAAACGATAATCGGCCAAAACCGCGATTAATTTTTCCACCCGGCTGAATTTAAACCCCAGGTGAATATCGGAAATGATAACGGTGTCAACTTTGATTTTTCTTTTTGCCTCAACCATATTAGTTGATTATCAGCTTGGTGCCGACCTGGGCGAACCAGTATAACGGCTCCATATTATCATAACTGACATTGATACAGCCGTGGCTCATCGGCTGGCCGAAATTATTGTGCCAATAGGCGCCATGAATATAAAAACGATATTGGCCGGTGGCGAAATGCAAATTCCATTTGGTATTGGGATAATAAAAATTATAACCCTGCCCGCCGTAAGTTTTCACCTGTACTTTGTCTAGAATTTTAAATTCGCCTTTGGGCGTGGGCAGACTTTTAATGCCGGCCGAAATGGGAAAGTCGGCCAGCAGTTTATCGCCCAAGTAATACCACAAATGCTGAGTTTTTAAATCAACTTTAATCAGCTTGTCTAAAGGTTTTTTGCTGTTGCTTAAGGGGTTATAACCGGCGGCCACTTCCGTACCGTCCAAGTAGCCGTCGCCGTCGGAATCGGGATTTTGCGGGTCGCTACCAATGGCTTTTTCCAAACGGTCGGATAAATAATCCTTATCGGTATCCAGTTCCACTTTCTTGGTTTCGGGGGCGGTGGCCGTTTTGGTTTTGGTGGCGGCTACGGCCTTAAAACCACTAGTCAGGCATAAACAAAAAATTACAGCCGTAATAAAAAGTCTGCGCATAATTATTTATTATAACACATTTTACCATAAAAGGCGTCATATTATTAAAAAAAATAAATCTGCGAGCCTATAAAAATTTTGAGAAAATTTTCGTCCATCCGTCCTGCGCCACTAAGAAAATTTGCGTAATATTTTTTGGCGAAGCGTTACATAATTTTTCTGTCCGAGCGGAGCGAGTTAAAAATTATGTTAGCGGAAGCAAAAAAAATATAGCTAATTTTCTTCCAGGCGCGATTTTTTGCTACTTTTTTCTAAAAAAAGTAGAGAGAAAGAAAAATTAGAGTTTAATGATTTAATCATAGTTGATATTTTTTCCTGCCACCTTTTTAGAAAAGGTGGCGCCAAAATCGCGAGCAAATAAAAATTCAGCCAAATTTAGCGCTCGTTTTGGGTGCCTCGCCTAACTCCGCCTCGGCAGTGGCCGAGGCGTCAAACAAAGGCTCGGCTCTAGCCCAAAGCCTCACTTAAATTTTAGGCTGAATTTTAAGGCTCGCAGATACGGGGCGATGGGCTCGCAGTTTTTTTTATAGGCTCAAGACAGACAAGATAATTAAAACATCCCCCCGATGTCCATCGGGGGGATGTTTTTATGAAAATTTAGCGCGAAACTTTAATTTCAGTAGTGGATTCCGCTTCACAGGCGCGCACGGTCAAAATGCCGGTAGAGCTCTTTTCCACAGTGTAGCCGGTCAAACCGGAAGGACCAGAGGCTTGCTTGCCGCTCCAATTGCCGGCGCCGTTAGGACTAACTGGCACCTTGCCCAAATAACCAGCGCTGACTAAACCGGATAAATCCACACAATTGGTGGCGCCGGACACGGCCGGGTTACATAGAGCATTGGTGCAATCGGCCGGAGCCGTGCCGTCAATCACCATGTAAATACTGCCCGCGGTCATATTTTTAACCGCTGCCAAGTAGTCGCCGCCGTTGTCAACTTGATTAATTTTAATGGCGCTGACGATGCCGGAAATATCGGTCCAGCGCGCCGCGTCTCTTGATTGCCGAAAACGAGTCAACGGATCAAGAGCCACAAAGACCACTGCCGCTATTATGGAGATAATAGCCATGACGATTAAGAGCTCTATCAGGGTAAAGCCCTTGTTGATAGACTTATTCATAAAAATTTTTTAGACTCTTACAAATGATGTTTGTAAGAAAATTATTATTTTATTTAATATTGATATTATAGCAAAAATCACTTTAGCTGTATATAGCGAGCGGCTGCCCAACCGGCTTGACCATCCGGTAACTTGATTTTTATCCACTCACCTTCTTCGGCCAAGAACTCATAAATCTCGCCGGGATTAACTTTTTTGATAATCCCAAAAGCGGCGCCCGGTCCTTCTCTGATATTAAGCCAGCCGGTTTCCGTGTTTTTAATTATCGCTTGTTTGCCGGCCGGCACAGCCGTGCTGGCCGGGCTACCGGTGGCCTCGGTCAAAGAGCTGGTAGCCAGATTGCCGTCAGTGACGCCGGCGTTGACTTCTTCCTTAACTAAATTCTCATCGCCGGACGCCTGTAATTGCTTACCGGAACTGATATTGATTTTTATTTTTAAAATCAGCTGGTTAGCGTTATCAGTTTTTTCTACGGCTAGCACCTCCGAACTACTAAAAGCATAATCAATTTTTTCCTGATTAAGTTCATCAATTCTGGCCAAACCGGCCTTAATGGCCGCTGACGAGGAATAAGCCAGCCAGCGCACAGTCAGAGGCGCTGTCAGAGTAGTTTGTTTAACAATTTCATTTAACGGTTCCGGCCACAGCACTTCGCCTTTAACCAACTCCTGTTTAGCCTCGTTTAAAGCGTTGGTCAAAGCCTGCTCGTAAGGCTGGCCCGCGGCCAGGGTTGATTCAATAATCCGGCCTTTAATGGCTCCGGGCTGCAAGACAGTGTCAGTCAGACTTACCGGCAGTTTGAATACTAAACCCTGTACCTGGCTGAAAGTTCCTCCGGCATAACGATTAATCACGGCGGCTTGCTTGTCTCTGGCCGACTGTCTGTACCAAAACGCCACTGGCAACAACAGCAACCCTAAGAGCAGGATAGCCAGCAGTATTTTTTTCTGATTCTTGAGCCGGCGTTC
>JAKAFD010000070.1 GCA_021818075.1 bacterium | reverse complement strand
TAACCAACGATGTCGATTACACCAAGCTGCATCCTTTGCTGGCGCGGCGGCCGGAAATTAAACGCGTGGCCATAATTTTATTTGCGGCCAATCGCGGTTTGTGCGGTTCTTTTTCCAGCGCTTTAATTAATAAAGTTCAGGCTTCCATTAATCGCCACCAAACTAATGAACAGGGCCAGCCGTTAATGCATGAATTTTTGGTGGCCGGTAAAAAAGGCTTGGCTGTCGGCAGCCGCTGGGGCCATAAAATCGCCGCTGAATTTGCCAAAAGCGAAACCGCGCCGGCGATCGGTGATATTTCCGCTATTGCCAAATTGGTGATTAAAGAATTCTTGGACGGTAATTACGACAAAGTGCTGGTGGCCTATACTGATTTTGACTCTGTCAGTTTGCAAACGCCGCGCGTTAAACAATTACTGCCGATTGATATTAATGCCGCCGACGACCATCTGGGCGTGGTCGGCAAAAATAAGAATGTCGGCTTAGATAAAGAATTTTTAAAAGCAAAAGAGGCCAAATATTTGTCCGCCGCCGATTATCAGTTTACCCCGTTAAATCCTGAAGGTTCCGGCTTGAGAGCCGGAAATTTAACGGGGTTTACCTATGAACCTAACCCCATGGCTATTTTAGATAGAATGATTCCCCGGCTGATTGAAGTGCAGCTGTTACAGGCCTTGTTGGAATCAAACGCTTCTGAACAAAGCGCCAGGATGACCGCCATGCATCAGGCCAACGAAGCGGCTGACGAGCTGGTGGGCGAATTAACGTTGGATTATAACAAAATGCGTCAAGCCGGCATCACGGCCGAGATTGCGGAAATTGCCGCCGGCGCCGCGGCTTTGAACTAGTTTAAAAATTGAAATTATTATATGACCAAGGAAAACAAACAAGTCGGCAAAATCAAACAAATCATCGGGGCGGTGGTTGATGTTGAATTCACGGACGCTTTGCCGGCGATTTACAATGCGTTGGAAGTGCCAATCGCCAGCGGCGTTTTAGTACTGGAGGTACAGCAGCATATTGGCGCCAATACGGTGCGTACCGTGGCCATGGGACCGACCGACGGCTTAAAACGCGGTGACGAGGCGCGCGATACCGGCAGCGGCATCAGCGTGGGCGTGGGCCAGGAAACATTGGGCCGGATTTTTAATGTTTTAGGCGAGGCGATTGACGGGGACGCCACTCCTAAGACCGCCAAACGCTATACCATTCACCGCAGTGCGCCTGAATTTAAAGACCAATCAACAAAAACCGAAGTGCTGGAAACCGGCATTAAAGTTATTGATTTAATTTGTCCGATTGCCAAGGGCGGTAAAGTCGGCATGTTCGGCGGCGCCGGCGTTGGTAAGACAGTGGTCATCCAAGAATTTATCAATAACATTGCCAAAGCCCACGGCGGTTATTCTGTTTTTGCCGGCGTCGGCGAACGCACCCGCGAAGGCAATGACTTGTATCATGAAATGAAGAATGCCGGCGTGCTGGATAAAGTGGCCATGGTTTTCGGTCAGATGAATGAACCGCCGGGCTCGCGCGCTCGCGTGGCTTTGAGTGCCTTAGCCATTGCTGAATATTTCCGCGATGAACAAAATCAGGATGTGTTATTATTTATTGATAATATTTTTAGATTTACGCAGGCGGGTTCGGAAGTGTCCACTCTCTTGGGGCGTATGCCGAGCGCGGTGGGCTATCAGCCGACCTTAGCCACGGAAATGGGTGAACTCCAAGAACGCATTACCTCCACCAACAAGGGTTCGATTACTTCCATTCAGGCGGTTTATGTGCCGGCAGACGACTTGACCGACCCAGCGCCGGCCACCACCTTCGGCCATTTGGATTCAACCGTCGTATTGTCGCGCGGTTTAACGGAATTAGGTATTTATCCGGCAGTTGACCCACTTGATTCTTCTTCCACGATTTTAGACCCGAAGATTGTCGGCGAGGAGCACTACAAGACGGCCTTGGGCGTGCAGCGCGTACTGCAGCGTTATAAAGACTTGCAGGATATTATTGCCATTTTAGGTATGGAAGAATTATCCGATGAGGATAAATTAACGGTCAGCCGCGCCCGCAAAGTTCAGAAATTTTTATCCCAACCCTTTCAAGTGGCGGAAGTCTTCACCGGCCGGCCCGGCAAATATGTTAAACTAGCCAGCACCATTGCCGGTTTTAAGGAAATTTTGGACGGCAAGCATGATGGCAAAAATGAAGATGATTTTTATATGAAAGGCGGAGTTGAGGATTTGCAATAATTATGTCTGATTTATCCATACAATTTGAGCTGGTTACTCCAGAACGAGTCTTGTTAAAGGAAGCGGTGTTGCAAGCAACCATTCCGACCGAACTCGGCGAAATTACGGTGCTGCCCAATCATATTCCTTTGGTGGCGGTGTTAAAGCCGGGCGTGGTGGAAGTCAAACGACCGGACAATAGTTTGGAAATTATGGCGGTGTCCGGCGGGTTTGTGGAAGTATTGAAAAGTAAGATTGTAATTTTAGCCGATACGGCCGAACGAGCCACTGAATTGGACGAAGAGCGGATCAGGCAGGCGCAGGCCAAGGCCGAAGCTTTAAGACAATCGGTTGATGCGCAAGCGGCGATTAACTTTGCCGATGTTACGGCGCGCCTGGAAAAAGAACTGGCTCGCGCCCATGCTGTGCGCCGTTGGAAAAAACACAAAAATATTGAAACAATCAGT
>JAKAFD010000021.1 GCA_021818075.1 bacterium | reverse complement strand
TTTTTTATTTCGCCGATCAGCGGGATGTAATATTCTTTGCCCAAGGTGGCAACATCGTGCAAGATGCCGTCAATGCGAAAGCGAATACGCACATCTTTTTCTTCCGGATCAATGTGCAAGTCGCCGGCCTCAATTTTAATGGCGGCAGCCAGCAAAATATTTATCATTTCGCTGGTTTTGTAATTTTTGATTAAATCGCCCGAGCCGGTAAAGTTTTTAGCAATAGCCTCGCCGATTTTAATATTATCTTCGGTTAGTTTTAAACCGCGGCCGATGGTTTTAGCCGAGACAATATCATACAGCGCGTCCACATAATCGGTTTTGCCGATAACTTTATAAACTTCCTCCAGGCTGGTGGTGCCGGCCATGGCTTTAAGCACGCCGTCCTGGAGCATGGTAATCATGCCGTTTTCAATGGCCTTTTCTAAAATTTTAAAAGCCGGCGCATTGTCGGCGGTTAATTGTTTTAAGTCATCGTCCATGGCGAAAATTTCAAAGATGCCCACGCGGCCTTTGTAGCCGACGCCGCCGCACTTGGGACAACTTTTATTATCGCCGGGTTTATAAAAGACGGGTAATTTGCTAGGAATATCAATGCCGGCTTTGGGCGAAATGACTGCCAAAATTTTTCTGACTTGTTCGGTTTCGGCTTCGGTCAAAATTTGCGTTTGGCGGCACTCCGGGCAGAGCTGGCGCACCAGGCGCTGGGCCATAATGGCGTTGATGGCGGGGGTAAGTAAAAATGGCTTGACGCCCAAGTCCAAGAGGCGCGGAATGACGCCGGCCGAGTCGTTGGTGTGCAGAGTGGATAAGACCAGGTGGCCGGTTAAGGACGACTGGATGGCGATTTCGGCGGTTTCCAAATCGCGGATTTCGCCGATCATCACAATATCCGGGTCCTGGCGCAATACCGAGCGCAGGGCCTTGGCAAAAGTGTAGCCTTTCTTTTCGTCCACCTGGCTTTGATTGATGTTGGGCAAATGATATTCAATCGGGTCTTCTAAAGTAATAATTTTAGTGCCGGGCTTGTTAAGGCGTTTGAGCGCGGCATAGAGGGTGGTGGTCTTGCCGGAACCAGTCGGGCCGGTGGTTAAGACCAAGCCGTTCGGTTTGGCAATTTCTTTTTTTAATAAGTCCAAAGCTTGCGGCAGCATGCCCATAGCTTCCAGTTCCAAGCCGGTAACCGTGGATTCCAAAATTCTCATAACCACGCTTTCGCCGTAAGCGGTCGGCAGAAAAGAGACGCGGACATCAATTTTTTCTTCATCGGACAACTTGATGGTGAAGCGGCCGTCTTGGGGGCGGTCGGTGATATTGATTTTGGTGCGCGACATTATTTTCAGGCGAGCCACCACGCCGCGCCAGCGGCCGCTGTCCATTTTGGCCACGGTTTGCAGGACGCCGTCCACGCGGAAACGCACGGCGATATCGTCTACCGCCGCTTCAATGTGGATGTCGCTGGAATCCAGTTTTAAAGCGGCGGCAATCACTAAAGTCACGACATCGGTGACATTAACGCGATTGATTTTGTCTTCCAAACTGGCCAGGCCTTCAATTTCCGCCTTGAATTTTTCCAAAGCCTCCGGCGTAATTTCAATGCCTTCTTTAAATTCAATAATTTTTGGCAGGGTGCGGTAAAACTTCAAACCATAGTCCAAGCTGCGCTGGCTGACCATATAGATATCGGCATTTTGGAAATAAAATTTTTCTTTCAATTCTTTGAGTTTGGCGTGAACCGCTTCAGACTCGGGGTCGGTGGCGCCTAAGCGGATATTAAAATTGTCCCGAAAAAAACAAACGGCTTTAAGGTCGCGCGCTTCCGCTTCATCAATAATGGAAATGCTTTCCGGCGAGATGGGGAAGCCGACTAAATCAATATAAGGGTAGCCCAAAGAAGTGGCCAGGCCGGCGGTTGATTCTTCAGTTTCTTTAACCGCCATTTCCGACATTTTTTTGCTGAATTTTCCCTGCGGACTTTCCTCATCCGGCTGAACTTCGCTACCGGCCATTAAATCTTCAATTGAAGGCTGTTCTTTGGACATAAAATTTAAATATTTGTAAACTAATTTTACCATCTCGTTTGATTTTAAACAAACCTTGACTTTTATAAGATGATTTGGTTTAGTATAGAAAAATGTTCTTTTGTATCACTAATAGGAGTAATTTATGCCAAATACCGACTCTCATGATGTTTTTCTTAGTAATATGCGCCAAGCCGTCAAGGAATTGGTTACCGAGCAGTTAGAAAAATTTTTGACCGACGGCGGCCAGCTTGAAGGGTATAAGGACTTTAAAGATGGTGATGTTGGCTTAACGGAGGCTCAGTTTAAAGATTTTTTGGAGTATGGAGAGCGGACCGGGAAGGGAAGATATGTCTATCTCGGTTCCAGCGGAGACCCTAGAGGCTTCCGTTTTAAAAGCAGCAAAGACGGCCTCATTAACAAGGTTATCCAACATTGCGTGGACAACGCGGTCTATATTTGGAATAACGGCTGTATTGAACAATATGGCCAGGAATAATATTTTTTATGACTCGTAATTTTTTACGGGTCTTTTTTATTGAGCGCCGAGCGTGTATAATAAAAATATCTTAATATATTATTAAATTTTTATGGCCAGAAGACGAGGCAGACACAAAGATAATCCCCTAGATTACTTAACTTTACCCAGTTTAGGCTTAAAGCCGGAGGTCAAAAGAACCGTTTTGGCTTTATTTTTATTAATTTTGACCGTCATTGCCGCTTTAGGCTTGTTTGAATCGGCCGGCGTGGTTGGCCAATATTTAAATCTGGCTTTAAGCTGGCTCCTGGGCTGGGGCCGCTGGCTGGCGCCGATACTTTTGGCCGCTTGGGTGATTTTTTTGTTTGGGCGGGAAAAATTAGCTATTGGCGCGCTTAATTATGTCGGTTTAACATTACTAACTTTAGCCTTGCACGGTTTGATGCAATTATTTATCAGCCGCAGCGACTGGCCGGAGGCTTTGTTGGCCGGCAGCGGCGGCGGCCATGTTGGTTATTTAGTGGCTTTAGGTTTAGTCAAAGGTGTGGGCTTGGTGGCCGCTTTTGTGGCGTTGGTGGTTATTATATTAATTGCTTTGATGTTTATTTTTAACTCCACTCTGGCTGGTTTGTGGCGCGGCAGCTGGTTGGCCGGTTTATTGCTGCACCCCTTTAGTTTTATTAAACAAAAAATGAGCGGCCAGGCGGAAGCGGAAACGGCAGCCCAAGAAGGCGATACGGGCGAGGAGATAAGTGAAGCAGAAAAAGAAGCGGCGGAGGAAGAGGAAGAAATTGAGGAGGAACCGATGGAAGCGCCGTTGGCCGGCCGCCGGCCAGCCGTGGCAGCCAGGGCCGAGGAGGTGGAAAATATTTGGCAGCCGACCGGTATAAAAATAGATTTGCCGCTTGATTTATTGACGAGCAGCAACGGCAAGCCGGTGGCGGCTGACATAAAAAACGGTCAAAGAATTATCCAAAAAACTTTGGAGGAATTCGGCATCGCCGTGGAAATGGGCGCCATTAGCGTCGGTCCGACCGTGACGCAATATACCTTGCGGCCGGCCGACGGCATTAAATTATCGCGCATTACCAATTTAAATAATGATTTAGCTATGGCTTTGGCGGCGCATCCGGTGCGCATTGAAGCGCCGATTCCCGGCAAGTCGCTCGTGGGCATTGAGGTACCCAACAAAGCTATTGCTTTGGTTACCTTGAGGGAAATTTTATCCAGCGGCGAATTCAAGGGCCGCAAAACCAATTCCACCATTGCTCTGGGCAAAGATGTGGCCGGTAAAGTTTGGACGGCGGATATTTGCAAGATGCCTCACTTGCTGGTGGCCGGCGCTACCGGTTCCGGCAAGTCAGTGATGCTAAACGCCATCATCGTCAGTTTGCTGTATCAGAATAATCCCGATGATGTGCGGTTTATTATGGTTGACCCCAAGCGCGTGGAGTTGACGATTTATAACGGCATCCCGCACCTGTTAACTCCAGTTATTACCGAGGTTAGCAAGACGGTTAATGCCTTGAAATGGTGTTTAAATGAAATGGATCGTCGGTTTAAAATTTTGTCCAAGTACGGCAAACGCGACATTAGCAGTTTTAATTTGTCCAACAAGCAAAAAATGCCCTATATCATTTTTATCATTGATGAGTTGGCCGATTTGATGCTGTTAGCCGGCAAGGAAGTGGAGGCGGGCGTGGTGCGCTTGGCGCAAATGGCGCGCGCTGTCGGCATTCATTTGGTTTTAGCCACCCAGCGTCCCAGCGTTAATGTGATTACCGGCACCATCAAAGCCAATATGCCGGCGCGCATCGCTTTTGCCGTAGCGTCCAGCATTGATTCTCGCACAATTTTGGACGGTATGGGCGCGGAAAAGTTGCTCGGCCGCGGCGATATGCTGTTTTCCGATGCCTCTATGCCTAAGCCCAAACGCTTGCAGGGCGCTTTTGTCAGCGAAAAAGAAATTAAAAGAATCGTGGCGGAAATCAAACGCCAAGGCGATGGCGCAGAATATTTGGAAGATGTGACCGAGCGGCAGCATGTCAGCGGTATGGCCGGCGTCGGCATGGACGGCACCATGAGCGATGATGATGACGAACTGATAGCCGAGGCGAAAAATATCGTGATTAGCGCCGGTAAGGCGTCCGCCACTTTATTACAAAGGAAATTGTCCATCGGTTATGCCCGTGCCGCCAAGATTTTGGATATTTTGGAGGAGCACGGCATTATCGGCCCGTCGCAAGGCGCCAAACCGCGGGAAATTTTAGTCAGCAAAGAAGAATACGAAATGATGGCGACACAAGCCATAAGCGGCACGCCCTTGCACCGCCGGGAAGACAGCCGTCCTCGAGCCAGTTATTTAAGCGGTGAAGCGGATGAGGCGGAAGAGACTGACGAGTCGGAAGAAATTGAGGCCATAGAAAATGATGAGGGCGCTTTGAATGAACCGACCGAGCCCGAGGTTAATATAGTAGACGAGTCAGAAGAAATTTTTGGTGGAGCAGACGAAGAGACTGAAGCAGAAGTTGCCGAAGATGAGGAAAAGGAGGATAATGAAGAGACGGTCGCTGATGAAATTTACAGCGAAGCGGATGAGGCGCCGGAAGAGGCCAAACCGAAAACAAAGGTCAAGGACGACTACGACTTTGATAAATATTTTTCCCGATAAATTTATATTATAAATTAAATCTATGAATCAATTTTTACAGCCGGTGGCCGACAAACTTAGCCAGGTAATGTGGGCCTTAATTTTTAACGGCGCCATTTTGGTTATTTTAGCGGCTTTATTGACTTGGAATGTTTTTATTTTACAGCTGTTGATTGGTTTGGTGGTACTGGTGGTGGCCGGCAGCTTTTTTTATGCCGCTCATAAACTCTATCTGATTAAGAAGTTGCTGAAAAAGCTGTAAAACACGCCAAAAATTATAAGCCAAAGACGGGCGCAGTGTCCGTCTTTTGATTATTGCCAAAAATGGTTTTTTGTATTATACTTGCCTAAGCAATAAATTAATTTTGTTAAATTTGATAAATATGAAAGCATTTTTTAAGAATTTTGCCGTTTTTATAGCGATTTTTTTGGTTTTAGCCCTGCTTTTTAGTTTGAGCTCGGCCAATAAAACTAAGATTGAAAAAATCGGTTTGCAAAAACTAGTCAGCCAGATCAACAGCGGCGAAGTCGCCTCGATTGAGGTGCAGAAAAATAACCTCAATATTAAATTGACTAATAATAATCAGGAACAGGCGATTAAAGAATCCACGGAATCGCTGTCCACTCTGCTGAAAAATTTCGGCGTAGCTGAGGATAAACTGGCCAAGGTGGAGATTAATGTTAAAGACGAGTCCGGCTCGGATGTTTGGCTAAATGTCATTTTGCCTTTAGCGTTGCCTATTTTGCTGATAGGCGCTTTTATCTTTTTTATGATGCGCAGTGTCCAGGGCGCTAACAACAAAGCCATGATGTTCGGCCAGACCACGGCCAAGGACGCCACTCGCGAAGGCAAGGTCAAAACTAAATTTGCCGATGTGGCCGGCGCTAAAGAAGCCAAAGAAGAATTGGCGGAAGTGGTGGAGTTTTTACGCGAACCGCAAAAGTTTACCGACCTAGGCGCCAAAATTCCCCGCGGCGTTTTGCTCTTGGGCAAACCGGGCGTGGGCAAAACTTTATTGGCGCGCGCCGTGGCCGGCGAGGCCAATGTGCCTTTCTTTTCCATTTCCGGCAGCGAATTTGTGGAGATGTTTGTGGGCGTCGGCGCTTCCCGCGTGCGCGATTTATTTAAGAAAGCCAAAAAGAACGCCCCTTGTATTGTTTTTATTGATGAAATTGACGCCGTCGGCCGTCGTCGCGGCGCCGGTATGGGCGGAAGCCACGACGAACGCGAACAAACCTTAAACCAGATTTTGGTGGAGATGGACGGCTTTGAAACTAATGCCGGTATTATCCTGATGGCCGCCACCAACCGGCCTGATGTTTTGGACCCGGCGCTCCTCAGACCCGGCCGCTTTGACCGGCAAATCGTCATTGATATTCCGGACATTGCCGATCGGGAAGCAATTTTAAATATTCATGCCAAAGACAAGCCCCTGGCCAAGGATGCCAACTTGCGGCGCATTGCCGAACGCACCCCCGGCTTTTCTGGCGCCGATTTAGCCAATGTCTTGAACGAGGGCGCGATTTTGGCGGCGCGCTACAACCGCAAAGAAATTTTAATGACTGATTTATATAGTGCTATTGAAAAAGTGATGCTCGGGCCGGAAAAGAAATCCCGCATCATTACCGACAAAGAGAAAAAAATCACCGCTTATCACGAAGCCGGCCACGCCATCGTCGCCAATTTTTTGCCGCATACTGACCCGGTGCACAAAGTTTCCATCATTGCCCGCGGCCAGGCCGGCGGCTATACTTTAAAAATGCCGATTGAAGACCGGCATATGCATTCCCGCGAGGAATTTATTGAAGAGATTGCCGTGCTCTTGGGCGGTTATCTGGCGGAAAAAGAAGTTTTCGGCGAAGTGACCACCGGCGCCACCTCTGATTTGCGCCAGGCGACGCAAGTCGCGCGTCTCTTAATTACCGATTTTGGTATGAGCGACAATTTAGGCCCGCGCACTTTCGGCGAACGCGAAGAATTGATTTTCTTAGGCCGCGAAATTCACGAGCAGCGGGATTACAGCGAAAAAACAGCGGAAAAAATTGACGCGGAAATGTCCACTTTCATTGATAAGGGCATGGCTTTGGCCAATAAAGTGTTAAAAGATAAAAGAGAGCAGCTGGAAAAAGTGGCGCAAGTCTTGTTGGAAAAAGAAACCATTGAACGCGACGAATTTGATGCTTTATTGAAAGTTGAAACCGCAACCGCTTAATAAAAAATAAAATAAAAAACCGCCCCGGTTATCGGGGCGGTTTTTTGTAATTTATTTTAATTTCAAATTAACCTTAATGTGGTTGGTGGCTTTGCTTTGGCCGTTCCAGCCCTCACCTTCGGCCCAGAGTTCATAAGCGCCCTCCATAAATTTATCCGGCTGCCAGCTGGTTTGTTCCGAGCTGGTGCGAATTATTTTTTTGGTCTGGATCAGCACCGGTTCTTGGTTGTCCGCCTTGGCGAAAAATTTTATTTGGGCGATACCGTCGGGGTTACCTAAACCAATTTTTAAAGTGGCCGGCATATCTTTGGGCAAGAGCGTGGCGTTATTGGCTGGACCGGCCCAGGTCAAAGAAAAATCGTTGATGAAAGTTTGTTTTAAATTTAAAGTTATGCTGAAAGTTTGCGTTGCGCAATTATCTATATCATCGCAAACTCTAATGGTCAATTGATGTGACCCGTTAGGAATTAAGCTTAAGGGATGATTAAGCGGGAAGGGCGCGGTGTAATTAACGGCAAAGGTTAGGTTATCAATTAAATAATCAACATGAGCCACGCCGCGGGGAGCGCTGGCTTGAACAGAGATGGCTGGCAAAGCCTCGGTAATGGTCATATTATCTTTAAGACCGGTAACGCTGAAAGTCGGCTGCAGTTCGGTTTTATGCGCGGTATCGGTTTCACTGGGCGGCGTCTCCACTGAAAAATTCGGGTCTTTGGCTTTTTGCCGGTCAATCCAGCTTTGCACGCCGGCTTCCCAGAGGGCGAATTGCGGGTCAGCAGACGGATTGGCCGGCGGGCCGCCCAGCGGGTCGTTTTTGTCAACAAAATATAATAAGTCGTGCGGTTGGAGATAAGATTTTTCAACGATAAAAGTGTCGGGCGTGTTATCGGTGGCCAGCAAGCCGGAAACAGAGTCAATTTTTATTTTTTGTACGCCGAAATTTTTGCCTAAAAGTATCGGCGGCGTTTTCGGGTCAATGGTGTAGCCGTTAAAATTTTCGGCCGGGGCATTAGCCAGCGCCTCGCGCATAAAACGCTGCCAAATCGGCGCGGCAATCTGCGAACCGTCGGCGCCGCGTTTCATAGCCGAGTTGTCGTTATTGCCGACCCAGACGCCGGTCACTAAACTGGGTGTATAGCCGATGGTCCAGGCGTCACGATAGTCGTTGGTAGTGCCGGTTTTGGCGGCGACGGGGCGGTCGGGCAGAGTTAAATAATTTTTAGCGCCGAAAATATAAGCGCGGGCGTTGTTATCTGATAAGATACTGGAAATCATCCGGGCGATATTGGCATCCAGCACGCGCTTTTTGGTCGGCTCTTTGAACTCTTCCAGCACTTTGCCGGTGCGATCTTCTATTTTTTTAATTACTGCAATATCGGCAATCTCACCTTCATTGGCAAAAGTGCTGAAAGCATTAGCGTGTTCCAGTAATTTAACTTCGCCGCCGCCCAAAACCAGAGACAGACCGAAGCGGTCTTTGTCGTTTAAGGTGGAATAATTCATCTCCTGAGCCAGCTTTAGCACATTGTCCACGCCGGCTAAGTACATGGCTTTTACCGCCGGAATATTTAATGAACCGGCTAAGGCGGCGCGAAAACTGACCGGCCCGTGTTCATTGCCGTCGTAGTTGTGCGGTTCGTATTTTTTGCTCGGGTCGGTGGAAAAATTAGTGACGACGTCATAGACCATAGTGTCGGGCGTGTAGCCTTTGAGGAAAGCGGCTGAATAGACAATTGGTTTAAAAGAAGAGCCTGGCTGACGCGGCGCGATGGCCACATTAAATTGACCGTCAATACTATCATCAAAATAATCGCGCGAGCCGACCATGGCTAGCACCTCGCCGGTTTTGGGATCAAGCGATACCAGCGCGGCATTTTTGGCATTGTATGATTTTTCATTTTTTAAAGCCTGCTCCTTGACGGCGGTTTCGGCGATTTGCTGCTTGGCAATGTCCAGCGTAGTGTAAATTTTTAAACCGCCCTGCTCCACCTCTTTAACGCCGTATTTGTCTTCTAACAGCTGCTTGATATACATAACAAAGTGAGGCGCTAAAATATTTTCTGAACGGGCCACAAATTTAACTTCTATTTTTTTAGCCGCGTCCGCCTCCGCTTGCGTGATATAACCTTGTTTGGCCATTTGGTCCAAAATATATTTTTGCCGGCCGGTCAGCGCTTCTTTGCCGGCGCCGTAAGGCGAGTAGCGCGATGGCGCTTGCGGCAAGGCGGCCAGCACGGCCGCTTCGGCCAGATTAACTTCGCTGATGGATTTACCGAAATAAAACTGACTGGCCGCTTCCACGCCGTAAGTAGAGGAGCCGTAGGGTATTTCGTTTAAGTACATCTGCAAAATTTGATCTTTGGTAAAAGTTTTTTCCAGGCGGTAGGCCAGCACCAGTTCTTTAATTTTGCGGATAACGCTTTTTTCATTGGTTAAAACGGCGTTTTTGACAAATTGCTGGGTCAGCGTGGAGCCGCCGGCTGTCCTCCCCAGCAGCACATTGGTTGCCAGGGTGCGCATAATAGCCCAGAGAGAAAAACCGGAATGGCGATAGAAATCTTTATCTTCAATGGCGATAGTCGCCTCTTGGACATACTTGGGAATTTTATCCAAAGTTACCAAAGTGCGTTTTTGTTCGCCGTGGATATCATAGAGAATAGTTTTGCCTTCGCGGTCGTAAATTTTAGTGCTCTCGGCCACCTGGCGCTCCATTAATTTATTGGGTGAGGGCAGGGTAAGGGAAAAATAAATAATCAACAACACAAATACCACCGCACCGAAGGCAATTAGCAGCGCCATCAGCTTGGTGGCGGAAGCATGCCGCAGCCAGCCTAAAAATGATTGGTGAGTTTGGCCGGATTGACGATTGCGCCAATGCTGTTGCGGCAAGGGAGCATAATTTCGGTTCGGTTTGCGATTTAGTTGAGGAATCGGCATAAATTAAACTCAAATAAAAACTAAAAGCTCAAGATTTTAGAGGCCGCCTAACGGTGGCTTTTATTAAATATTTGTCGGCTATACTTTAACAGAAAATTACCCAGAAATCAACTATAAGTTTTTTAAAATTTATCCCGCCGGATATAAACGACGCTGGCGTCATCGGCAAAAGCGCGGCGCCAGTCCGGTGAATTATCCAAGTATTGCTTAAGTTCGTCGGTGCGGCCGTTAATGTCCGCTTCTCGAAAACCCAGCAGCCGGTCCAGCCAGTTTAAATGATATTGCGGCAGCTGTTTATTCCAGAGCACCGCCTCAATGTCATAAGTTTTAAGCTGGGCGGCGATCCGGTCAGGCCGCCTGAACTCCAAATATTCTTCCAGTAAGCTCCAGCGGCCGAAAGGATACTGCGGCAGGCGCCCGTCAATGAATAATTGCTTGTCCGGCCAGACCCAAATCAGCCAGCCGCCGTAATCGTATTGATTAAAAAGTTTCAGCTGGCTGTAGCGCGGGTGCAGCTGCAGCAGCCGCCCGGCTTGGCAGGGATACTCAAAGCAAAATTTTTGAAAAGGGTCGTTAAAAAAATTAGTGGTCAGCAGAGCAATCCAGCTGACGATAAATAAGGACAGGGGCAAGACAATTTGCAGCGCCAGCGCATAGGGAAAGGGTTTAGCCGGCTGTCGGTCGGGAGAAAAATTAGCCGCCAACCAGGCCGGCACTATGACCAGGCCGGCGCTGGCCACGAATAAAGGTATGTGTCGAACCGAAGTAAAGCCCATTAGCAAAAACATGGCTACTGCCAGCCATTGCCAGGCGACCAACCGCGGCCGCCGTTTAAAGATCACCAGCGTCAAGGCTAAGGCGGCGCTGGCGGCAATAAACAGCAGTTGCCAATAATGAATAGGAAACACCCAAATCGCTTTCCATTCGCTGATGTGCGACAGGCTGCCGTAGTGGCGGTAATAGGTAGTTAAAAAATCATAAAGTTGAAGGCCGTAAGGTGTTAGCAGGGTGGCAATAGCGGCGGCGCCCAGCACGATGAGCGGCCAGACTGCCGTCCGTATCCGGCGCCTGGACCAGGCCAGCCAGAGAGCTTGGCCGGCCCATAAGGCCAGCACCACCAAACCGATAAAAAAAGCGGCATGTAAAGATGACCAGAGCCAAAAAAAACCCGCCAACCCCAGCGCCAGCCGCCAATCAGGACGGTCGCCGTATTTTTTTAAGAGTAAAAATTCAATAATCAACAGCAGCCAGGATAGTTGTTGCGGCCGCGGCCCCAAATGCGGCAAGATGGCCGCCAAACTTAAAACCAGCCATAGGCCGATAAACACATCTCGCGCTGGCCGGTCAGCGCGCCGCAGCTGCCGGCCGATTAACCATAAACCGGCAACGGCCACCAAAGCGAAAATAAAAGTCAAACCGATATAACCGGTGGCGCGGTAAATTAAGAAAGTGAATAAGTTAGTCAGCCATTCGTGGTCCACCCAGTTGCCGTTGATGCTCCATAGTTGCAACTGGTCGTGCGGCAATTGATGTGTCAGCCAGATGTCGCGGCCGAATTTGAGATGCCAGCCCAAATCCGGATCCAGATTGGCGAAACTGCCCCGCCAGATAACGGCGCCGAGCAAAACAAAAAATAAAAACCAGCTGACTTGTCGGCTAATTTGGGAAAAATTTTTGAACATCATAATGATATTATAACACAGCTTTTCTTTAAAGTTGTAGTGGTTAAAAATTTAATTCGTCCTGCGCCACTAACAAAATTGGCGTCAATATTTTTTGGCGAAGCGTTATATAATTTTTCTGTTTGAGCGTAGCGAGTTAAAAATTATGTTAGCGAAGACAAAAAATATAGGCAATTTTGTTTCAGGCGCGATTTTGGCGCCACCTTTTCTAAAAAGGTGGCAAAAAAGAAATATTTATTACTTTTCACAAAGTTTCAGCGGTAAAACTTTTCTTTTCCACCTTTTGTAACCAAAAGAGTGGAGCCAAAAGTTTGCCAGCTGATAAAAATTTTGGCTTGGCTTCCTAAAATTTCTAACAAAAATTTTAACTCCTCCCCCGATGGTCATCGGGGTCGTCAGGCAGAAAATTTTTGTAACGAAATTTTACTCGCCCAGGTACAAAATTTTTATAGGCTGTCAGGACTTTAAGATATTTGCCCTGGTTTTTGAATTATGGTATATTATTAATAATTAAGATTAATAATTAAAACATTTCTATGTATGGTCCGTCTCCGGCCTAGCCGCGGGATTTGTCCTTACAATTAGAAAGGGGGTGGCTTATGAGAAAAATTTCAAAACATGTCTTTAGCTTGGTGATGCTTTTAGCGGTCACTGTGCCGGTCGGCTTATTGCTGTTCGCGCCAGAAGCTAAGGCGCTTAATTTGTGGGGCGACCCATTCGCCAACGACATCGGTTATTCTTCTTTCAACGACATTAAGATGGGCAAGAATGACCCGCGCACCATTGTTGCTAATGTGATTAACATCGCGCTCGGTTTGTTGGGCGTGTTAGCCATCATCATTATCTTAATGGGCGGTTTTAAATGGATGACGGCAGCTGGTAATGATGACAAAGTGTCGGAAGCTAAACGCTT
Organism: bacterium; assembly: GCA_021818075.1. GTDB lineage: Bacteria > Patescibacteriota > Patescibacteriia > Patescibacteriales > Patescibacteriaceae > JAKAEX01. The sequence continues at coordinate 430 of JAKAFD010000021.1, read as the reverse complement.
GTTGGGCGCTGGCATCATCGGCTTGTTAATTGTTTTGTCGGCTTACGCAGTGTCCATTTACATCATCCGTACTTACCTGTCGGCCACCGGAGCCATTACTCCGTCAGAGGGAGGCTCAACCTACCAATTGGATAACACGATTGTGCAATAAGCTGTTATTTTTCCCTGCGGGAAAAAGCCGCACTACGAACGCGGCACATGCGAATTAGATAAGAACCTTGGCTTGTCTAAGGGATAAGCCAAGGCGCCTTTGGGGAGTAACCCCAGTGAAATCCAGCTTCGCGGGAATCCCGCCAGCAGCGGGATTATTTCACGGGGTAAAGTTTATTCCTCAAAGGCGCCTTGTTTTGAGGCGAAAGTTGGTGGTCCGTCGCTTTATTATGTTTAAAAAAATCTGTCTAATTTTTTTACTGGCTCTAGCCTGCGGTTT
>JAKAFD010000020.1 GCA_021818075.1 bacterium | reverse complement strand
AAGCTGGGCCTGGAAGCCGATAATGGCTCCAATGCCGGCTATTTAAGCTTGCAGGCCAAATATCAATCGGCTTTCAGCGCCTATGTGCCTATCGGCAATGGCTGTAATAATTTTTGCGCCTACTGCGTCGTGCCTTACGCGCGCGGCCGAGAAGTTTATCGGGGGCATGAAGAAATTTTAGACGAAGTGCGGCGCCTAGTTGCTCATGGCTACAAAGAAATTATTTTAATCGCGCAAAATGTTAATAGCTATAAGTCGGGCGATGTTGACTTCCCCGCTTTGTTAAAAATGGTTGATGCGATTGACGGCGATTTTTGGCTTAGGTTTGCCACCAGCCACCCCAAGGACTTAAGCGATAAATTGATTGATACGGTAGCCGCCAGCAAGAAAATTTGCCGTCACTGGCATATTGCCGCGCAATCGGGCGACGATGATATTTTAAAATTAATGAACCGTAAATATACCGCGGAGCAATTTTTAAACTTGGTTAAAAAAATCAGAGCCAATCCGCCAGCTGGCGGACCGCCAGCCAGCGTCAGCACCGACATCATTGTCGGTTTCCCGGGCGAAAGCGAGGCGCAATTTAATAATTCCAAAAAGTTAATGGAACAGGCCGGCTTTAGCATGGCTTATTTGGCCCAGTACAGTCCGCGGCCCAACACCACCGCCGCCAAATTAACAGATGATGTCAGCGCGGCTGAAAAAAAACAGCGCGAGGAAGAATTAAACGAAATTTTAAAACAAACCGCTTTGGAATTTAATCAGAAGTTTGTCGGTCAAACCGTTAAAGTGTTGGTTGATGAGGAAAGAAACGGCTGGTGCTTGGGTAAAAACGAGCAGTTTATAACGGTTAAGTTTAAGGCAGCGGGCTTGTTGGGCAAGTTTGCGCAAGTTAAAATAAAAGAAGCCAAACCTTTTGGCTTAAACGGCGAATATGTCCGATAAAAAAGTGATTGTTATTTTAGGCCCGACCGCCAGCGGTAAAACCGCCGTCGGCGTTAAATTAGCCAAAGCGCTCCAAGGCGAAATCATCAGCGCCGATTCGCGACAGGTTTATCGCGGCATGGACGTGGGAACGGGCAAAGACCTAAAAGAATATGAAATAGAAATCAAGGGTCAAAAATCAAAAACCCCTGTCATTCTGGAGCGACCGCAGGGAGCGATAGAATCTCATAGAAACGGAGATGCTATCGCTTCGCTCCAGCATGACAAGATAAAAATTCCTTATCATTTGATTGATGTGGCCGACCCTAAGGAAGTTTTTGATTTGGCGCAATACCAAAAGTTAGCTTTTAAGGCGATTGACGATATTTTAAAGAGAAAAAAACTGCCGATTGTGGTCGGCGGTTCGGGCTTGTATTTGCAGGCGATTGTGGATAATTATCAGCTATCAACGGCTAAACCGGACGCCAAATTGCGCGCCAAACTGGAGCGGAAAACTTTGATCGAGTTGCAGAAAATTTTAGCCAAACAAAATAAAGTGTTTTTTGCTAAGTTGAATAATAGCGACAAAAATAATAAGCGGCGGCTGATTCGGTATATTGAAGTCACGCAACGCGCAACGCGCAACGCGCAACGAGGAGAAGAAAAAACGACTAGGCCAAACTATAATTTTTTGTTGATAGGGCTTAAATGGCCGAAAGAGGTATTGGCGCAAAGAATTGCCAAGCGGCTGAAAGAACGTCTGGAAAAAGAAGCAATGGTTGAAGAAGTTCAAGGGCTGTATGACGAAGGCGTTAGTTATAAGCGATTGGAAAGTTTTGGCTTGGAATACAAATTTATCGCCCAGTACTTGCAAGAAAAACTGGATTATGATGAAATGTTTATTAAGTTAAATACGGCTATCCGGCAGTTTGCTAAGCGCCAGCTGACCTGGTTCCGGCGCTGGGAGAAACAAGGCGCTAAAATTAATTGGGAAAATAAGTATCAAAATATTTTAAGTAAAACAAAAAAATTTTTAAAGTAGCACATTATAAAATTTAATAAATAAAAGGAGGCAGTTAATGAAGGTAATCAGTTGGCTGGGGATTTTAGCCGGCATTGTTTTGATTTTAGCCGGCATTGTTTATAGTTGCGAACCGCAGGGTGTGCTGGAAAGAGATTTGGAAGTTAGCGGACAGGTGGCAAAGGTTTGCGCCTATCGGTTTGATGGCGACTATGATCCGGCGCTTAACCCCATTGATAATCAAATGGATAATTACGGCCAATCATTTAAGGATTTTTGCGTTTGGTTTAAGGTCGCCAATAAAAGCACAGACGCTTTATTGTTTGACAGCATTAAAACGGTTTGGTTGTTTGGTAGTGATTTTTTTGCCGCCAACTTGGCAGCAGTTGGGGGAAGGAAATTTGTTATTCCGCCGGGCGGCAATTATCTGTTTTCTTTTTCGACCGATAATAATGCCCGTAAATTTTTTGATCGCTATGGCTGTGAAACGGTTAGTTTTTGTTTTGAGTTGGTGGCAATTAACAGCGATGCTTCTGATCAGGTTAAAATTTACGGCCCTTTTGCTAGCAATAATTTTTTGCCATTGGTCAATTTACCGACCTGTGAAACAAAGGAAGTCGGCGTTAAATTAGCCGATATTAAATACCTTCCTCTTAAGTTCTTTTTAGCCGCAGACGACTTTATCAGCAGTAGTTTAAAAGAATATCAAAAAAATAAATAAGCCCACGCGTAACGGTGGGCTTTTTTATTTTGGTTTTTATAAGTATTGTTTTATTTTTTTGGCTGATGTTTGAAATTTCTTTTTTTCCTCGCCCGTTAATTTTAGCGGCCAGAGCTTGACTACGCCTTGGCGGCCGATAACCGCCGGCGCGCTTAAACAAACTCCGGAAACGCCGTTCCAGCCGGCTAGCCGCGATGATATCGGCATAACTTTACGCTGATTTAGAACCACCGCTTCCACAATATCAGTTACTACCATGGCAATGCCGAAGAAAGTGGCGCCTTTGCGTTTGATTATTTCATAAACTTCATTTTTTACCCGTTTTTCTATGACCTTTAATTCTTTTTGGCTCTTGATGAATTTGCTGATGGGCGCGCCGCCAACCGTAATCGTGCTCCAGGCCACAAAACCACTGTCGCCGTGTTCGCCTAGGCAAAAGCCGTCAATGCTGACGGAATTAACTTTTAGTAAATGGCTTAAGGCAGTGCGCAAGCGGGCGGTTTCCAGAGAGGTGCCGGAGCCAAAAACCTGGCTCTTAGGCAGCGAGCAGGCCTGCTGGACGGCGTAAGTAATGACATCAACCGGATTGGTTACCACGATAATCACCGCCGTTTTTTTCAGCTGGCCGATTTTTTTGAAAACCGAACGGGCGATGTCTTGGTTTTTCTTGGCCAGTTGCAGACGGGTTTCGCCCGGTTTTTGAGCCAAGCCGGCCGTTAGAATAATTAGGTCGGCATCGGCGGCATCGCGAAAATCGCCGCCTTTAACGCAGCCGGTTTCCACGAAACACAAGCCGTCATCAAGATCCAAAACTTCGCCTTTTTCTTTTCGGTCGTTAATGTCAATCAGCACAATCTGCGCCGCCAGATTTTTTAACATTAAAGTGTAGACGATGGTGGAGCCGACATTGCCGGCGCCGATAACGGCGATTTTTTGCAGCAAAGAATTATTTTTTGCCATACTTTTTATTTAGAGATTTATTTATTTTATCAATCAGTTCCGGAATCAGCTGGGGATTGGCTTTGCCCTCGCTGGCGGCCATAATTTTGCCCACAAAAAATTTCAACAAGGCGGTTTTGCCCGCGCGGTAGGCTTCGGCTTGGTCGGGATTGTCGGCCAGAACTTGGGCAACAATTTTTTCCAGTTCATCGGCGTTGTCCGATTGTTCCAAGTTTAATTTGGCCATAATGTCCGACGGATCGCCGCCGATTTGGTACATTTGATTTAAAATAATCTGGCCGGCCGAGGAGTTGATTTTACCGGCGGCCAAGAGGGAGATGAGCTCGGCAAAATTTTCCGGCGTAATTTTAATATCTTTGATGGTCTGCCGGTTTAAATTAAGGTGTTTTAACAGTTCGCTTTCTAACCAGTTAACGGCCAGTTTCATCAACTTATGTTCCTGACGCTGCCAGTCGTCGCCCTGGGCCTCAATCCAGGCCTTTAATTCACTGAAAACTTCTTCGGCATAGGCTGATAAAGCCTTATCGGCGGTCAGTTGTTCGGCGTCGTATTCGTTTAAGCCGTATTCTTGCATCAGGCGTTCAACTTTGGCTTGCGGCATTTCCGTAGCGACCGCGGCAACGGAATCTAATAAAGCTTGGCTGATGATGAGCGGGGGAATGTCGGGCTCGGGAAAATAACGATAGTCGGCGGCGGTTTCTTTAAGGCGCTGGCTCACGGTTTTGTTGGTGGTATCGTTCCAGCCGCGAGTTTCTGCCGGGATAGCTTCTTTTTTATCCAACATGGCGCTTTGCCGCTCAATTTCGTAATTAATGGCTTTTTCCAGCGAGCGGAAAGAATTGATATTTTTTACTTCCACTTTATTATTAAGTTCGTTGCGGCCCAGCGGTTTGATTTGCTTGTCAACATATTCCCAGCCGTCTTTGGCCTGCAAACTGACATTAGCCTCGCAACGCATCTGCCCCTTTTCCATATTGGCGTCGGAGATATGCAGATAACGCAAAATTTGCTGGAAGCGCTGGCAGAATTTTTTGGCTTCGGCGGCGCTGGCGATAACCGGTTCGGTCACCATTTCAATCAGGGGCGTGCCGGCGCGGTTGAAATCCACCAGCGAGTGGCCGGCTTTGTCGTGCACCAGCTTGCCGGTGTCTTCTTCCAGGTGAATGCGGATAATGCCGATGTCGCGCTTGGCGCCGACCGTCAGATAACCGCCGTAGGCGATAGGCAGGTCGTATTGGGAGATTTGGTAGCCCTTGGGCAGGTCAGGGTAAAAATAATTTTTGCGGTCAAACTTGGTCACTTGGTTGATTTTGCAATTTAAGGCCAAACCTAAAAGCAGTCCATCTTTCAGGGCCTGCTCGTTGACGGCCGGCAGCGTGCCCGGATGCCCCAGACAAATCGGGCAAACATTGGTGTTGGGCGCGGCGCCGTCGGCTAAATTGGCGCAAGAGCAAAACATCTTGCTCTTGGTTTTAAGCTCGGTATGTATTTCTAAGCCAATAATAACATCGTAATCCATAAAGATTAATGACACTTTTTCATTTTACCTTAGAATTAGAAAGAATTAAAGGCCTATGTTTAGCGAAGTAAAAACATTGACAAACTTCAGTTAATATATTAAAGTAGCGTCAGTCCTTTGAAATTTTCTATTAAGAAGAAAATAATAAATAATTTATAAATGGAGGTTTTTGATGATTTTTTTGGATACTTATTTTATCGGCGCAGCTGCTTATCCTTTAGAACTCTTGATTTGGTCGGCTATCTGCTTAGCTATCGGTTTTCCCTTGCTTTATTTAAGCGGCGATCGTCCTCGGTTAAGAACGTTTAAAATCAAAACCGTTGAGGTTATTGCTTATTCTCTGGTAGGGATTGGAGCGGCATTATTTTATATAGGGCTTATTTGGTTGTTTGCTGTTGCACCAATCATTGCCGGTTGTTTACTTGGAGTAATAATCATCGCGGTTGTCGTCTACCTTTATCAGGAAGCGCGGCATTACCCTAAAGCATCGTATTCTTCTTATTAAAAGTAAGTAAATTTTAAACCCCTCTCAATGCCATATTGAGACGGGTTTTTTTATTTAAATTAATTCAAGCCGCTGGAGCCCAAACTCTTGTCGCCGCGCTCTGATTCGCTAACCTTGCCTTCCACCACTTCTATTAAAGATACCGGCTGGACTAAGAGTTGAGCCATTTTTTGTCCGGCGGTAATGGCGATGTCATTTGCGCTTAAATTAAGCAGTTCAATAAATAATTCGCCGCGATAACCGGCGTCAACCACGCCGGCCAGCGAATGTAAGCCCTGTTTGGCCAATCCGCCTTTGTCCCAGACCAAGCCGACAAAACCAACAGGAATTTCCATTTTGAGCCCCGTTCTGATTAAAGCGTAAGCCTTGGGGGCAATGGTTATTGTTTCGTCGGCGTATAAATCCAAACCGGCATCGCCCGCGTAAGCCCGCGTCGGCAGTTTGGCGGTTGGCGTTATTTTTTCAATAATTAGTTTTTCATTCATACCCAGTAGTACAACTTCAAATATATTACTTTTTCTTCATTGAATAATATATACAAAGTCTTTTAGCTAAAAATCTTCTGCCTCCTGTGGTTTTAAGATAACCCTCTCGTCTTTGAGCGTCATGCTTATTCAAACACATTTCAGCGTAAATTGGTACCAAGGGCGTTCGCCCTTTTGTGGAAAATACTTGGCCAGAATTATGTTCGGCTATTCTTTTATTTAGGTTAGTGGTAAAACCTATATATCTTTTTCCATCTTTTAGACTTTCCAAAACGTAAACCCAATAATATATCCTGTTTGAAGTTGTACTACTGGGCATATTAAAAATTAAAATGCTGGCTGACAATTTGCCAAATTTTTTCTGCCACTTCTTCAATAGTTAAATTAGCATTAACTGTCGGCCAATGGAGGCGTTCGCCAAAGTATTGGTGCGCGGCGCGGACTTTGGTCGTCAGTTCATTATCGGTTTCGTGCTGGTGGCCGCTTTCCACCGCTTCTAGAAATCTTTGGCCGTCAAATAAAATTGCCAAATCCTCAACTACTAAACCGTCATTGACAGTTAATAAAAATTTTTCATCAACCCCGGCGCCTACGCCCCAAGCCAAGCCGGTGCCGGTATAGTCTTCGGCCACCAGCCAAGTGCCGGCCGCCAGTTTGGCCTTAAGTTCGTCCTGATACTGCCAGCGGTTCATGGCGTAAAGCAGCTGGGCTTCGCGCGGCGACAAGCCGAAGGGATTGCCTTGGCGCAAATATTGGTTTAAGAGCGGGCCGCTGGGCGCCAAATCGTAAAGCGGATACTTAAGATATTCGGCTTTTAATTCTCGGGCGTTTAATTTGTCCACCAACAATTTAGCTTGGGTGCTTTTGCCCAGATTATTTACGCCGTAGAAAACGATAAATTTCCCTGTCATAGCTTAACTTAGCTTGGTGATTAAATCGTCAATTTGCTGATATAGTTGTTCCATTGTGCCGTTATTAGTTAAAGTATATTGCGCCATCGCCATTACCTGCGGAATTTGCCGGTCGGCTTCAGCTTGGTGGTCGGCTTGAAACTGAGCAAAAGTTTTTTGCTGGTCGTCGGCGTTTTGCGAGCGGCCCAGCAGACGCTGGTAGCGCGTTTGTTCATCGGTCTCCACACGCACCAAGTTAAAGCCCGGCAAATCTTTGGCTAAAGCGATGTCAGGCAGGCGGCGGATGCCGTCTAAAACAACAATCTCAGCCGAGGAGTGTTTAATATCCTCGGTAATGACGCGGCTGATTAAATCGGAGCCGAATTGTTCGCGCAAAATACGCGACAAATTGGCTAAATTGGCCCTAGCTTCTTCCAGGTAAAGCCGTTTTAAAATATCGCGCAGGGGAGTGGAAAAACCAAAAGTCTGTGCTTGATATTTTTTTTCCAAATAGGCGGCGGCTGCGCCTTTGCCGGCGGCCAGCTGGCCGGTTAGGCCGATAATCAATTTAGGCATAGTAATTATTTTTTCTCAATAATCGTATTCAAACCTCGCTTAATATCCCAGTCGCTAGCCTCTAAATCGGAGTGGAGTTTCACTAGCGGCAATTCCTTGGCCAGAGCCGCGTGCATTTTGTGGGCAATGGCGCGCATAGTCGGGTGGACCGCCTTGCCGGAGCGCAGTTCAATGGTATAGATGGTCGGCATTAAAGGATAAGCCACGCGGCAAGTAACATTAAAGCCTAAGGCGGTGTAGTATTGCTTATCAATGGCCGAGCCGTCCAAAGCGTTAAGGGCGGCAATTTGTTTGGCCAGCAAAGTTTCGCCCTGCTGCCGGAGGTCGTCGGGCAACTCGTTTAAATACCATTCATTAAAACCGAATTTAGTGGACAGCAGGGGAATACGGCAGACGCCGTTGCGATGCCGTTGTAAATCTCTAAACGAACCGTAATCCAGCAAAAAATCAAAGCGGATATTGCCCAGTTCATTTAAGATAACCGGCAAACAGGTTTTGGGCGGCCGCTGGGCTAAAACGTCGGCATATTGCGCCAACTCTTGTTTATCTAAATTTATGCGGCAGGAGAAATCAACCGCTGGGTCAGCTTCATAGTAAGCCAGGTCGGTCATGGTTGCTTGGCGATAACTTTCTTGCTCGGCCGTTGGTTGGTAGCCGAAACTGGACGGGTAGTGTTCTTTGAGCTTGGTTAAAATGTCTTGCGCCACTTGCCGCGCCTCCGCCAAGGGGTGATGCAGCATGAGCGACAGCTTATCTTTAGCCTGGCGCAAATTGGTGTGCCAGCTTAATTGAGTGGTGATGCCGGCCGGCAGCCAGGCGCGCAGGATGTCAAAAGCCCGGGCCTTAATGGCTCGCTCGTAAACTTTCTCGTCCTCGTCGGCCTGCCGGGGATAAAGACGGCGCAGATGCTCTTTTAGGGGTTCGCCGGCGTTATTGTAAAAGGCCAGCCAGTCGTCCAGAATCGCCTTGGAGGCCGGCGTGGCCAGCGGGTCAAGAATCGGCTGACGGGACATATCCACATAACGGGTACTGGTTTCTTGGCCTGAATAAAGGCTCCAGTCCTGCAGCACTTTATCGGCCAAAATGGACAAACCTTCAATAAACAAGGTGGTGGAGCCGCAGTCGGCAATGCTGTCGTGGCCGTAGCCGATATAGTATTGTTCCATAAAGCGGCCCGAACCGCTGGCTTTGACTTTGTCCAGATGGACGGCCACGCTCTCGGCGCTGCGGGAATAAAGTGCCTGCAGCATAGCGGTATCTTCCGGCTTGAGCTCGTCAATTAAAAAAATTTTTGCCATGGGATTAAGTTTATTTGGTTAGGTTTATTTTATCAGCCGGACGGTAAAAGTCAAAGCGTCTAGCCGGCCGCCAGCTTTTGACAAAAATATTTTTTTATGATAAAAAGATTAGCGTTGAAAACATTCAGCTTCAATCGGCGGCAATTCGTTTTATAATGATTGTGTTATGACTAACCAATTAAAACGAACCGGCCGCCGTTATTTTTTTCTAACATCGCACCTTTTAATTTATTTTTTGGGGGGGAGGTAAATGATTAATATAATTGCCAAAAAAAACGGCAGAATTTACTTTTGGGAAGAGTGGGCTTTGTTTTGGGAAAAAGTCCAACATCATCAATACAGTTTAAAGGATTTTGGCAAGGCGGGTAAGCATCCCAGCGTGGTTAAAGTTTTTTACCACGGCCGGGTGCTTAAAGGCTTAACCAAAACCATTCGCTATAAGTCCCACGCCAGCTTAGCTTTGAAGATTTATCCACAAAGCTCCTTAAACCATGTCATCGGTCTGACTTTTTTGGCTAATGAGATTTTAGCCAAAGTCAAAGGCAATTTAAAGCCGGCTATGGATAAGGAATTGCTGCTGAAAGCCATGATAATTCACAATGTGCCCAAAGGTTTGGGCCTGCGCGACGTGCCATATAAGAAAAAAAGCGTTGAGCACGACATTGAGGAATATCGGGCTTTTAAGAAATTCATCGCCGAATTTTTAACGCCGGCGGAAGCTAAAGAAGTGGAAAAGATATATTTGCTCCAGTTTTGTTACCGCGACATTAGTCAAGATTGGCCGGTGAAAGCGAGGCTGATGATGGCGGAGTTGAGAAGTCAACACTGGCAGGAAATAGTTTGGTTTCGCTTTATTGAACATCTGGATTATCTTTTTTACGGGGTACAGCAGAGCGTTCATTATAAAGTGAAGGAACTGATTGCTAAAATGGCTAAGGAACAAGTGCCGATAATTGACGACTTAAAAAAAGTTGAACCCAATATCGGTTTGATCTGGACGCCGGCCGCCAGACAATATTTCTATAGCTTTATTGAACCCAAAAATTAATAATAAAATGGCTTTATCTAAAGCCATTTTTTATTTACTAAAACACCCCGCCGCCTGGCAGGGTGTTTTTTCTGTTTATAGTGTGAGTTTAGAGTTGAATTTTAATGCCGGGTCCCATAGTGGAGCAGATGACGATATTTTTAATATAAATACCTTTGGCTGTAGCCGGTTTATTTTTCTTTATCGCTTCCACAATGGCGTCAAAATTAGCCTTAAGCGCTTCGTCGGCAAAAGACAGCTTACCGATAGCCACATGAATATTGGCGGTGTCATCGTTTTTAAAGCTGACCTTGCCTTTTTTCAGTTCCGCCACGGCTTTGGCCGGATTGGCGCTGACTGTATCGTTTTTGGGCGAGGGCATTAAGCCGCGAGTGCCCAAAATCTTAGCGATTTTAGCCAGAGACTTCATCATGGCCGGATCGGCCACCGCCACATCAAAATCGGTTTTTTCGCTGGCTTTGATTTTATTGATTAAATCTTCGCCGCCCACCAAATCGGCGCCGGCCGCGCGGCAAGCATCTTCGGCGGTCGGGGAGACAAAAGCGGCCACGCGAATGCTTTTACCGGTACCATGCGGCAGGCTGACCGCTGCGCGGATTTGCTGATCGCCCTTTTTCGGGTCAATGCCCAAGCGGCAATGAAGCTCCAGCGACGCGTCAAATTTGGCGTGAGAGAATTTTTTTACCAGCGCTAACGCTTCGGCAAAAGTATAAGTTTTAGCTTTGTCGTAGTCAAAAGCTTTTTTAGCTGGCTTGGTCGGCTTGGCTTGGCCGGTCTTCCTTTTCTTAACCTCCTTAGGAGCTTCCGGCTTAACGGTTTTTTCTTTGGTCATATAGTTGTTTAGTGGTACGAGCGCCCCGATGAACATCGGGGCTCCCACCTTTATTAATATTACTTAATCTTTAATTTCCACGCCCATTTGGCGAGCGGAACCGGCGATAATGCGCTTGGCCGCTTCAATATCTTTAGTATTCAGGTCGGGCATTTTAATTTTGGCGATTTCCGTCAGTTGGGCATCGGTTAGCTGGCCGACTTTCTGCACTAACGGCGAACCGGAACCTTTGGGGATTTTGGCGTACTTTTTGATTAATTCACCGGCCGGCGGAGTCTTTAAGATAAAAGTATAAGTGCGGTCGGCATAAACCGTGATTTCCACCGGAATAACTTCGCCCATGTGGTCGCGCGTAGCGTCGTTAAATTTGCTGCAGAATTCGCCGATATTCAAACCATGCTGGCCCAAAGCCGGACCAACAGGCGGCGCCGGGTTGGCCTGGCCGCCTCTGATTTGCAGTTTGATTTTAGTTAATATTTTTTTAGCCATAGCTTTGTCTAATCAGTAGAGAAGCTTTCCCTTAGGGGACTGCTGATTATGCGATTATTTACAATTATTTTATTTCACTTAATTACAAAATACTCTTAGGAGGTACGGGAATGAGTTAATCGTTCCCGTTGCTGACCTGTTGTTGGTCAATTTTTTGTTGCGGATCAAGTTTATTTTGTTTTCTGGCTTTATAAATGGTTTCTACTCCAATCATTATGCCAAATAGTATTAAACAAAACGCCCCAGGGTGAGCAAAAAATTTTTCATGACCCAGTATCCATGGTATCAAGATAATAATAAGAGCTATTATACCCGCTATAATCGTGATCATCCCTTCTATTACATGAGTATTCACTTTAACCTCCGAATAGATTTAACAATAATACCTCCCAAGAGTATTTTGTAAAAGAGCGAACGATATTTGATATAATTATATTTTCTTAATCTGCAAAAAATCCAATTCCACCGGCGTTTCGCGGCCGAACATGGAGATTAGCACTTTGACTTTGCCGCGCTCCTGATCAATATCTATAACTTTGCCGTCCAGATTCTTAAAGGGGCCGTCAATGATGCGCACCGGCGTATCCACCGCCACATCAATTTTAAATTTCGGCTCTTCCACGCCCATTCGCTTCTGCAAGCCTTTGATTTCTTCCTCGCTAATCGGCGTCGGGACAGTGCCGGTACCGATAAAGCCGGTTACATTCGGCGTGTTGCGCACCGCGTACCAGGAATCGTCCGTCACAATCATTTCCACCAAAACATAGCCGGGAAAAATTTTTTCTTCCACGATTTTGCGCTTGCCGTTCTGGATTTTGATTTTTTTCTCCTTAGGCACCAGCACCTGAAAAATTTTATCTTCCATGTCCATAGACTCAATACGTTGGCGTAAATTCTGCGCCACATTTTCTTCGTAGCCGGAATAGGTATGCAAGACATACCAGCGCCGACCTTGATTGAGAGTTTGTTTGGCCATATGATTAGAAAATTTGTCGGGTAAGCAATTTTTGAATAAGCAAGTTAAAAATATAATCCAAACCGCCCAGCAAGGCCGCTACCGCCAAAGACAGAACGATAACCAAAATGGTGTATTGCGTGGTCTCTTTTTTAGTCGGCCAGCTGACCTTTTTTATCTCGGCGGTGGCCGCCTTAAGATAATTGAAAATTCTTTCCATATTTTTAGCTAAGTTTAAAGGAAAATATATAAGTTATAAAAAAACAGCCCCGTTTGAGCTAGTTTTATTGTTCTAACCATATTTTACCCGGTGGCTATTTTTTTGTCAAGTACGAGGTAAAAATCGCCAAATTGCTAATTTTTTGTCATTGTGATATAATAATTTTGGATATAGGTACATGCTATTCAAAGAAAGGAGTAAACCTATATATGGAAGCTCTATTTAATCAAAATTTAAACAGAAGCGGGTTGACTTTATAGCCATATCGAAAACAATGGAGTAAAGTCGTGCGTCATCTAACAGTACATTGGTTTTATGGTCCGTAAGGGACTATAAAAGTTGGGGAGCGTCTTGATTAATTCAAGACGCTATTTTTTTATAATTTATTGACAAATTTTTTATTTGTGTTATGTTTAAGCGTGTTTTGTTTATAACCATAAATCAGCGAAACGGCGGATAAAACGGAGAGTTTGAGACGATATTTTCAGCTTTTCGGATTTCGGGAGAAATTCGCCGTTTCGTCTTTAAACAGACAATAATTTGTTCTTTAATAAAGCGGAATGGCCGGTGGGTTACTAGCTTATTTTGTTGTGGTTATAACTATTTAAACCATTGGTCGTTCCGTTTTTTGTTTGTCAAGAATTGTTATTTTAAAATTTTTTAACTATGGAGGTTTGATGTTTAGAGATGGAGCATTTGCGGCCAAAGATGAGATTGCCGCCGGAATTAATCTGAGAATTATCAGGGCAGGAGACAAGGTTGTCGGTTTTAGGATTTTTTGCCACAAGTCGGCTAACAGTGCGGCGCTAAATTTTTGCCGTACCGCCGCCGATTTAATCCATAAGCGGCAAATTATAGTCAGCGTGGTTAAATCGGGCAAAACAT
>JAKAFD010000069.1 GCA_021818075.1 bacterium | reverse complement strand
TTGCTCGGCTACGCTGGCCTTATCGCCAAAAATTTGTCTTGCTTTAAACCAGGACATAAAATATTGCCTCCTTGAACCGTCTATTTTTGTTGAAAAATTGAATTGGCAATTTTGCCCTCGGCGATTTTAGCTTCGTAATCAAAATTATCCGGGTTGTCGGCAATCGCTTCCGCCATTTCTTTAAAAGCTTTATCAGCCGTTTCGTAATCCAGACCCTTATACCAGCTGGTGGACACTAAGACTTGCTTGGCAAAAACGCCGACATTATCATCATTCATTTCTTCTTTAACCAAACTCTTAATGGCCGAAACCCGTCCCGTATTAGCTAAAAAAGATTTAACAATTTCCGGCTGGGCGGCCACGAATTGGATAAAATCCCAAGCCTCGTTGGGGTAACGGCTTTTCTTGGAAACAACCTCCACCCAATAATCGGCCACATTCTTGGGGTCATTACGGCCTTCAATTTGTGGAAACGGCTGCAGACCGAAGTTAAGCTTAGGGGCGCGCGCTTTAATCAGCGGCACATGATAAGAATAACCGAACATAATGGCCAAGTTGCCCTGAACGAACATATCCAAAGAATTGGGCAAAGTTTTATTCCAGCTATAAACATCTTTGGTCGGGTTGGCAAAATCGGTGTAAAAACGAATAGCATCCACACCCGGGTTATAATCTTTGTCGCGCACATACTGCCGGAAAACCACCCGGCCCTGGTCGTCCAGGACGGAGGTGCCGTTTTGCAGCATCAAGGCGGCTAAAATTTCGCTGGCGCGTTCAATGTTAAAACCGCCGCCCAAAGCCACGCCGGCTTGCAGGATTTCGCCTTTGGCGTTTTGCTTGGTCAAATTTTTAACATCTTTTTGAAACTGTTTGTTCCAATAATCGGATAGCTCGGCAATGCCGGCGTTATTCAATAAATCTTTGTTGTAAAAAGTGGCCAAAGCGTCCAGAGACAGGGGCAGGGCGTAAATCTTGCGGACATTGGCCTTGGCGTTATTGTCATAAACATCCAGCGTCACGTCATTATAAACCGTATCAATAAAACCGTTTTTCAAAGTGGCCAGCGACAGGCTTTTTTTGGTGCGCAATTCGGGAATGGTTTCTTTTTTCAGGGTGCCGCGTACCACCGGATAAGCCAGCGTAATCTGGTCAGGTAAATAAGAAATTTTATTTTGGTAGCGCTTGACCCAATTGGCGTTAATGGAAAAAATATCCGGGCCGCGGTCTTCGGCCAGAGCGTTAACCAGGGCCTGCTCGTATTCCGCGTAGCTTAACTTGCGGTAATTGATGGAAATGTTGGGGTGGATTTTGTTATACTCGGCAATAGCCTGTTTAAAATCATCCGGACCGTCCCAGACCCGCCAATAATTCAGGGTTATCGGCTTCATTTTTTCCTGGACCTGCTGGGAGACGGTTTTGCAGCCGAAACCGGACAGCATCACCAGGCATAAAAGCAAGCTAAGTAAAAAAATTTTCTTAGTCATATGGGTAATAATTTCCTTAATTATATCACAGCCCGGGGCTTATCTCAAATCAATAAATCGGCCGCCGGCCGGTATTGCAGGGCCTCGGCTACATGGCTGGCGCTGATGTTGTCGGCCGCCGCCACATCGGCAATAGTTCTAGCCAACTTAACGATGCGAAAATAACTCCGGGGCGACAAATGGAACTTATCTATGGCCTGTTCCAGCAAGTGCCGCGAATCGCTGTCTAAAGGACAAAAGGCGCGCACCGCTTCGCTCGTCATTTCGTGGTTGCTGACAAAAGGCGTGCCGCTAAAACGCTCGCTTTGTTTCCGGCGGGCCGCCGCCACCGTTTGCCTGATCAGCGCCGACGGCTGATTATCGTCTAAATTTTCCAATTCTTTAAAGGCCAAACGCGGCACATCTAAATACAAATCAATCCGGTCCATAATCGGCCCGGATAATTTACGGCGGTAAGTCGCCAGTTGCGCTCCGGTACAGCGGCAAGGCTTTTCCTGGTCGTGTAAAAAACCGCAGGGGCAAGGGTTCATGGCCGCCACCAGCATAAACTTAGCCGGAAAGGTCAGACTGCCGGCGGCGCGTGACACCGTCACCACGCCGTCTTCCAAAGGCTGGCGCAGGCCCTCCAAAATCTGGCGGGGAAACTCGGCAAATTCATCCATAAACAATACACCTCGATGCGCCAAGGAGACTTCACCGGGCCGCGGCCAAGCGCCACCGCCGATAATCGACACTGCTGAAGCGCTATGATGCGGCGCGCGCCAGGGCCGCACGCAAATTAACTGCTCGGTGGCTGCCAGTTCGCCGGCCACGCTGTAAATTTTGGTCAGCTCTAAAGCTTCGTTTAAAGTCAGTTCGGGTAAAATGGACGGCAGAGCGCGCGCTAGCATGGTTTTGCCCGAACCGGGCGAGCCGGACATTAAAATATTATGTCCGCCGGCCGCCGCCAAAGCCAAAGCGCGCTTGGCGTGAGCCTGGCCGGCAATATTTTTAAAATCAACTATAGCGCTGGCGCCGCCAAACTGCGGCTCGGTCAGCGGCTGGGCCGTCAACAAGGTTTTACCCGACAAATGATTAATTAGTTGCCGCAAATTTTTAACGCCGAAAATCGCCAGACCATCAACAATGGCCGCTTCGCGGGCATTGGCCTCAGGCACGAATAAATTAGTTAAACCCAAGTCTCGCGCCTGGCAGGCAATCGGCAATACGCCGGCCACCGGCCGCAGCTGGCCGTCCAAAGCCAGCTCGCCCACAAACCAGCTGTCGTTAAAAGCCGCAGCTGATAAACCGCTTTTGCCTAAAGCCGTCAGTACGCTCAAAGCAATAGGCAAATCATAAATCGGTCCGTGCTTTTTTAAATTAGCCGGCGCCAAATTGACCGTAACTTTAAGC
>JAKAFD010000019.1 GCA_021818075.1 bacterium | reverse complement strand
CGTAAGTCAGCAGGGGCGACCAGCGGCGGCCGTCGCAGGACACCAGCACGCCGTATTTTAAGCGGTTGCCGTTTTCGTTATGGACGCCGGCATAATAACGACCGTCCTGGAAAATTAAGCTGTAAATATAAGACGACCAGCCGACCTGGCTTTGGTCCCAGGTACTCGTGGCGTCCGCCGCCGCGCCAAAATCATAAAGCGCCAGGCCGTAACGGTCGGCACGGTCGCCGCCTAAAATAATCTGGCCGGTATCTTTAACAAAAGTATGAGCGGTAAAGCCCTCGTTCCAGACTTTACGCCAAGAGCGGCCGTGGTCGGCTGACATTAAAGTCCAGCGCGCCAGATCGCCGGTGCCGACTAAAATTTTATCCTGATAAGCCGCCACATCATGCAAGTGCCGCAAATTATTGTAAGGATAAGTCTGGTCCGAGCGCTTATCTTCGCCTGGTAAAAATTTATTAAAATCCAGCCAAGTCTGCCAGGTCAAACCCTGGTCAGCGCTTTTATACAATAAGGGGCGATTGAGCGACCAGGCGGTGGCGTACAATTCGCCGCGGCCGTTATCGGCTAAAGCCCAGAGCAAACCGTCATCGCCATGGCTGATGGTTTGCCAGGTTTGTCCGCCGTCCGCCGAACGATAAAAACCGTGCGGCTGGCTCACTTCCACATAAAGATTGTCCTGACTGTCCAAATGCAACCTGGCCTGGGCGGTTTTATAGTCGCTGCCTTTAATGGCCAGCCGCCTCTGCCACTGGCCGGCGGCAAAACTCCACACCGCCCACTGCCCGTCGGTTTGGCCGGCCAGCAAAAATAAGCGGGCATACCGGCGGGAATATTTAAGCCGGTCAACTTTGGCCAGTTCGGCCGGTAAAGCGATAGCGGTTGGTTTGGCCAGATAACCGCAGTCAGCCGGAGTTTGAGCGGCTGGCCGGTTAATCACCAAAAACTTAATGGCTAAAACCGCCGCCAATAACGCCAAGCCGCCGAGCATCATTAATCCGGCTGTTTGTTTCTCGCTTAATTTCATACTAAAATAATATCATAACCGCCGCCGTTTGACTAAAACCTTGGGGCGTGCTAAAAAATAAGCAAATAATTCTTTCACAATTTATTGGAGGTTAAAATGTTAACTAACAAAGATGCTGTGGCTGTTGCCCAAGGGCAGCTCACCGCCGAAGTGGTGCTCTTAATTCAACCTTCTAGCTTGGACCAAGCCAGAGAAATGATGGCTAAAAGTTTACATAGCTCCGTCAAAAAAATTGACTCAATGATAAAGGTGTATTATTCCTGTCAACCCCCTGCCAGCCAGGTGCCATGCTTCTCCTGGGAGTTAATCAAGGACAGTTTTCTGGAATTTTGCAGTAAAGCCAAGGTGGTAATTCTGCCACCCTGGGTGCAGATTGAGGGCTTAACTAAAGGTGAGGAAGAGCTGGCTAAAATTGCCGAAGCGGTAGTGTCCACTAACCCGGAAATACAAATTTTTGCCTTTTTGCGCGGCGGCACCACAGAAACTGCGGTGCACAGAGTTAAAAATAAAAAAGGTCTGTGGGCAGTCAGCGGTATTCGCTCCTTTGCCGATCCGACACTGATAAAAGCCCTCCAAACCATTTAACTCTTTTAATCACTAAGTAAAGGGTTGCTATTAAAGCAATCCTTTTTTTATTGGCGGCGTTTAACAAAAAATCAGGAGTATGAGATAATATATTCATAAATCATAAGCCTTAATTTTATGCTCAATCTTTATAAGCAGTTAGTTCTGGGCGCGACCATGCTGTCGCTGACCGTTTTGTTAAGCGGCTGTCTGGGGCAAACTAAAACCGTAACGCCGGCCACCGTACCGGCCGCCTTACCCTCTAACAGCCAGCCCGAGGCCCAAACGCCGGCACCGGCGGCGCCAGCGGCGGTGACGCCCGCACCGACTCCGGCACCAACGCCGGCCGTCAGCAGTCAAACCGTCAGTGTCAGCATCCAAAACTTTGCCTTTAATCCTTCGCCGGTCAAAATCAAAGTCGGCGACAGCGTAGTCTGGACCAATGACGACCCGGCGCCGCACGCTATCAAAGCCGCCGGCTTTAACTCCGCCACCTTAAACACCGGCGATGCCTTTAAGTTTAAATTTACCGCCGCCGGCACCTATGCTTACAGCTGCGCTATCCACCCGTCCATGTCCGGTCAGGTAATCGTGGAATAATATGGCCGTCAAAATTGCTTACTTTCTGATTTTAGGCCAACCGCTCATTCTTTATCTGGGCCTCTTAACGCTGACTTCCTTTTTAATCACCGCCTACATTGGTTTAAGCCTGTACAAGGGCTGGCACAGCTGGCCGATTAAGTATCATTACCGCATGGTTAAAGTGTCTTTCGCTCTGGCTATCATTCACGGCACTTTAGGTATCCTGACTCACTTTCGTTTTTAAGCGCAATCCTAAAACCCCCGCTTGGTCGCGGGGGTTTTTATTTTGGTTTGCTTAAACAAAACGCGTGATGATAAAAATAAACAGGGCGCCCAAGACCGTCAGGCCGATCATCTTATAAGAATTATGCTGACTGTGCGCTTCCGGCAAAATATCGCTGGCGCCGATGTAAAGCAGAAAGCCGGCAAAAAATCCCAGATACAAAACCAGCCAACGCGGTGGCACCCGGAAAAACAAAGTCGCAGCCGCGCCGGCCAGCGGCGCCACGGCGTCCAACAGCAGAAACCATTTGGCCCGGCGGACGCTGTTGTTATGCGATAATAATAAGGTAACGGTATTCATGCCGTCGGTAAAATCATGAGAAATAACGGCGATAGCCACCAAGAGGCCGACAGTCGGACTGACTTGAAAACCCAAGCCAATGCTCAAGCCGTCCATAAAACTGTGGCTGGCCAGCGCCAAGGCTGACGCCACGCCGACCTGGCTTTGGCGGTGCGCCGCGCAATCCTCTTCGTGGCAGTGATAAATCAAAATAGTTTTGGATAAAACATGGAATAACAAAAAGCCGACCACCAAAGCCACCATTACCTCCGTTGACGAAAAGCCGTTAACTTGAATTTGCGTGATGATTTCCGGCAGGACATCAAAACTGACCACGCCCAAAAGAATGCCCGCGGCCAAGGCCATAATAAAATGCAATTTATCCTTGAATTTTAAAGCGAACCAGCCGCCCAGCCAAGTGGCGACAAAAGTGGCGCCGGCAAATAGTAAAGTTTTCATAAAATTAATTTTCCTAATGGTACCCAGCTCAAAATTAAAAGTCAAACCTCACAAAATCATTTTATCCTGCATTTTCTCTTTGGCAAAAATCTGCGCTTTTAAAAGGCTGTCAAAAGTGCCGGCATCAATCCACTCGCCGGCCACCTGTGAACAATGCAATTCACCCTTCTCCAGATACCAGCGCTGCAAATCGGTAATTTCCAATTCGCCGCGAGGGCTGGGCTGGATTTGTTTGGCCACCTCCACCACCCGGCTGTCAAAAATATACAAACCGGTGACGGCCAAATTAGATTTAGGCGCGGACGGTTTTTCCTCAATGGACAAAACCTTGCCCGCCGCGTCAACTGCCGCCACGCCGAACCGTTCGGGGTCAGGCACGGCTTTCACAAAAATATGGCCGCCGCTTTTAAACTCGGTAATTTGCGCGCTGAAATCGTCTTCAAAAATATTGTCGCCCAAAATCAAACAAATATTTTCGCGGTCAATAAAATTTTCGCCGATAATAAAGGCTTCGGCCAAACCGCGCGGCTGGTCCTGAATTTCGTAAGTGAATTTAACGCCCAACTCCCGCCCCGAACCCAGCAGATTTAAATAATGTCCGGCTTGCTCCGGCGCCACAATGATTAAAATTTCTCTGATGCCGGCTTTAACTAAGGTGTTTAGGGGATAATAAATCATCGGCCGGTTATAAACCGGCAGTAATTGTTTGCTGGTTACTTTAGTGCAGGGCCGCAAGCGCGTGGCACTGCCGCCCGATAAAACTATGCCTCTCATAAAGATTGTTTGGTTAATAAGGGCCGCCACCAGGCTTCATTTGCCTGATACCAGCGCACGGTTTGCGCCAAACCCTCCCCTAAACCGACCTGCGGCTGCCAGCCTAACTCTTGGTTAATTTTAGAAAAGTCTATGGCATAACGCAAATCATGGCCCGGCCGGTCAGCCACATAGCTGATGGCGGAATCATCTTTACCTAATAAAGCCAGCAGACGGCGTACTAAGGCCAAATTATTCAGTTCGCTCCCTCCGCCCAGACAATAAGTTTCGCCCGGCCGACCGCCTAAAATGATTTTCGCCAAACCGGCGCTATGGTCGTCCACATACAGCCAATCGCGAATATTAGCGCCCTGACCGTAAATCGGTACCGTCTTGTTGTCCAGCAAATTGGTAATCGCTAGCGGCAATAATTTTTCCGGAAATTGGCGCGGACCGTAATTATTGGAACAATTGGAAATGGTAATCGGTAAACCATAAGTGTGCCAATAAGCGCGCGCCAAATGATCGCTGGCCGCCTTGGAGGCGCTGTAAGGGCTACGTGGATTATAAGGCGTGGTTTCGTTAAAAGGCCGGTCGGTTAAAGATAAGGCGCCAAACACTTCATCGGTGGACACATGATGAAAACGAGTTTGTTTTATTCGCGCCGCTTCCAGCAAACACTGCGTGCCTAAAACATTGGTGCGCACAAAGACATCGCTCGCGGCGATAGAACGGTCCACATGCGTTTCGGCGGCCAGATGCACCACGCAATCCGCTTCCGGCACCAATTGTTTAACCAGCTCGCGGTCGCCGATATCGCCCTTAACGAATTGATAATGTCGGTCATTAGCCAGCGCCGCCAAATTGGCCGGGTTGCCGGCATAAGTCAGGGCGTCCAAATTAACGATAAAATCAGCCGGATAGTGCTCGCGCCACCAGAGAATAAAATTTGAGCCGATAAAACCGCAGCCGCCGGTTACCAATAGCTTCATAATATGGCCTAAAAAAATGCCCCCCTATTATAGGAAGGTCGCTTGTATTTTACAACCCGGGCTCATTTAACGGCCGCCGGCCAAAGCAAAAAACATGGCCATGGCCGCCGCGCCCATAACGGCGCAGGTCAGCCAGACCAACGAACGCGATAAAAGGCCGCTTTTGTACTTGCCCATAATTTTTTTATTGCCGGCGATTTTAGCAATAAAAAATAACAGCGGTACGGCCGCTACGCCGTTAAACACGGCGGTAAAGACCAGCGCTTTAATCGGGTCAAGGCCGATAAAATTGATGCTTAAGCCGACCAAAGTCGCTAGGGTGA
This sequence comes from bacterium, assembly GCA_021818075.1. Lineage (GTDB taxonomy): Bacteria > Patescibacteriota > Patescibacteriia > Patescibacteriales > Patescibacteriaceae > JAKAEX01. Next base: position 8,814 of record JAKAFD010000019.1, on the reverse strand, counting down.
TAATGCCGTAAAAGCCGTGGGCTTTTTTAAATTTTAAATTTAAACCATCGCGCCAGTTCAAGGCCTCGGACAAGGCGTAAGAGGCCGAACCGGACAGCACCGGAATTGCCAGCAGGCCCAAACCGATAACCCCGACCGCAAAAATAACTTTAGCCAGATAGCCGGCGTTGGGGAAAGTCTGCACCAACGGCTCTAAAGCGCGGGCGGCATCAGCCGTGGTTTGCACATCGGTGATGCCGTTAGCGTGCAGCACGGTGGCAGCCACCACGATAATAGACCAAGTGGCAATTTCGGAAAACAACATGCCGGTAAAATTATCCAGCCGTAAATTGCTGATAAATTTTTTTGTCACTTTAGCCTGACCGTGTTTAATCAAATGCCTCTCGCGCTCCTCCTCCACTTCTTCCGAAGCTTGCCAAAAAAACATATAAGGCGAAATAGTGGTGCCCAAAACGCCGGTAATAATAAATAAGAAAGCGAAATTAAATTCTAAATTCGGCCACAAGGTCGCCTTAAGCAAAGTACCCCAAGGTTGGTGAACCATGAACACCGTTACCGGATAAGCCAACAAAGACAAACACAACCATTTTAAAATTCGCGCATAAACTTTGTAAGACAAAAATATTTCCAAAAATAAAATTATGGCTGTGAACATCAGCACCAGCAAAGAAAAGTTGACCGGCACCAAGAGCTGAATCGCCGCCGCCACCGCCCCGATATCGGCGCCGATATTGATAGTGTTGGCGACCACCACTAAGCCCACTAAAATAAATAAGATTTTACGGCTGTAGTGGCGCTTAATCACCGTGGCGATGCCTTGGCCGGTGACGGCGCCAATGCGGGCGCAAGCCTCCTGCACCGCCGACATTAAGGGCAGCATTAATAAGGCTGTCCACAACTGGCCATAACCGAACTGGGCGCCGGTTTGCGTGTAAGTGGCAATACCCGACGGGTCGTCATCAGCCGCGCCGGTAATGACACCCGGCCCCAAAATCTTAAAAAATTTTTTCAGTTTATGCTTTTTGATAAATTTATTTTATTATCATCTTAAATTATTATAACATAAAAGACGCCCGGCTGTCCGCTTCGGCATCTTTCAAGTTATAAACAATGTCCCGACCGTCAATCAAGCAAAGCCGGGGAAAAAATCGGTTTTAATATTTTTGCCGCTCACGCCCGACCGTCGCAGCACTCGTTTAAAATTATCCACCAGCGAACGCGGACCCGACAGATAAAAAATTCTCTCCAAATAATCGGGTACGGCCTGGCGAATCATAGCCTCGGTTAACTGTCCGCTCTGGCCGCGCCAGCCAGGCGGCACGGCCGCCGTATCGGTAATGGTATAAATAATGTTTAAGCCCAAAGTGGCGGCCGCCTGGTCAAAAATATTTTTATAAGCAAAATCGGCCGGGGTGCGGGCGCAATAGAACATCGTGATATCGCGCGGCTGCCGCTGGTCCAATAGCCATTTAATCATGCTGCGAAAAGGCGTTATGCCGATGCCGCCGGCAATAAATACCAGTTTGGCGCTTGGATTTTCGGGCAAAGTAAAATGGCCGGCCAGTTGCGCGGCGCTAATCATGGTTTGTTCGTTAATATTCATTAACTGGCGCTTAAAACTGCTGCCCGGCTGATAAAATTTAACACCCATAATCAAGTCCTCTTCAGTCGGCGACGAAGCAATGGTAAAGTAACGCCGGTTGCCGCGGCTGTCCGGCCAACTGTGACCCAAGGTCCACTCCAAATATTGCCCGGGGCGGAACTTGAACGGCCGGTCTGGCGTAAACACAAAATCATAAGTATCCGGCGTCAGCTGGACTTTTTTCTTAAACCGCAATTGCAGTTTAAACTTAGGGCTGGCCAGATAAGCCAAAATGTTGCCGGCCACCAGCGCCAATTCCGGCGTGGAATAAATCACTCCCAGATGAATTTGCGGGGCGAATAACGCTCCAACCAACGCCCCGTAAACAATCTGCCACAGTCTGGTGGGCGGCGTGGTTAACGGTTCGGTCAGCATAACGCAAGCAAAAAATAACAGCGGCGTATTTAAAACAAAGCGCCACCAGAGACTGGGCAAGTCGGCGCCTCGCGCCAAACCAAACAGAGAGGTCGCGATTAAAGCGGCCAATAAAAAACTCACCACCAAACCGGGACGGCGAATTTTTCTGACAATCAGCCAGCCGCCCGCCAGCACAAACGGCGCCATCGCGGCCGTACCAATCCACCAGCTGGCGGATTGATTTAAGGCCAAAGCGGTAATGACGACGGCGATGGCTGCCGGATTGAATAAATGTTTTTGCTTAATCGCCAACAAATACTTGGCGGCCATGGACAACACCGCCGCCCAGCCTAAAAATAAAAAATTAGCCGTTGTCAGTTGAGGCGTAATAATTAAAGCCAAAATTAAGGCGGTAATAATGGCTGATTCTGGATTGGCCGGCACGCGCCAGACCGCCGCGAACAGCGTATTGGTCGCCCAAGCGAGCACTAGTAAAATCAACGTTGACCCGAGCAGGGCCCAGGGACTAAAGGGCAAGCGGCCCAAGGCGCTAACCACCAGTGCCACCGCCAACAGCCAAATCAAAAAATACAGCACCAAACGATACATGGTGGTGCGATTTAAAAAATAATCAATCGGTTTAAGTAAATTCATACGCAAAATTTTTCAAATCCTTCGGTCATGGTCGCCTGGCCGCCTTTATCAATTTGATAACCCTCCAAGCCGGTCAAGCCGGCGATAAACTTAAGACCGGCGCGGCCCATGGCAAAGGCGGCCGTGGCCATACGGTCGGCTTCGTACACATCCGGACCAATTACCGTCAGACTGACAATATCCGTTAAAGGTTCATCCGGCTCGCGGGGATTATAAATATGCTGGCCGCGCAAATAAGTGCCGGAGGTAGCCACGCCCAAATTACTGATAGCTAAAACTTTAACCACCGCCGACTGCTGGAAAGGATGGCGGATACCGACGCGCCAGGGTACGCCGTCCGGGTTAAGACCGTTAGCCTGGATATCGCCGCCGGCATCAACATAAAAATTTTTAAAGCCTTTTTGTTCCAGTAGTTTAGCGGCGTTAAAAATAGACCAGCCCTTAACGATGCCGGACGGGTCGCACTTGCCCTGGTGGTAAATATCAAAAAAGCCGTTCGTTTCCTGTTTGGTAACGGCGGCTAAAGTCAGCACCAGCCGTAAGTCGTCGCTATATTCCTCCGGCGACAATTTACCGGCATTGAGCAAACTTACCTCGCTGTCGTCTTTATAGGTGCTGAATTTATGGTCAACATAATCAAAATAATCAAAAATGTCATCCACATCAAACTGGCTGACCGCCGGATCAGCCACTTCCACGATAATCGGCATGCCCATGATTAATCTTAGGTCTTTCATAATTAACCTTGCGCTTTAGCCAAAGCCGATTGCAATGATTTAATAAAACCGGTACTAGTTTCCGTGGCGCCGGAGACCATGTCCACCTGCGCGCTTTGCACGCTAATCGCCTCGCTGCGCAAAACCGGTAAAGACATGGCGGCAATTTGGCGTGAAGTATCGCGGTCTTGAGGGTAATCCAAAAATTGCACATCAATAATTTTGCCGGCGCTGATAACGGCCTTAACCTGGACATAACCGTAATACACGTCAATGGCATCGCCGACATAAGAGCCGTCGCGATAACCGGAGCGCGCGGTCGGAGCGGTCGGCGCCTGGCTGGGCTGATTAGCCGGCGGCGTTGGGGCGGCTGGTTGGCTAGCCGAGGCCGGATTGTTATTGGTTGGCGCCGCCGGCGTTGGTGTGGCCAAAGCCACTGACCGGTCAGCGGTTGGTTGTTGATTAATACGCGGCTCATCATCTTCTCTGAATAATCTGCCGAGCTTATTGACGCTCTGGGCAATGGCGTAACCGACAAAACTGATAACAATAAATAACGATAAAATAAGCTTTTTCTTCATATTGATTAGAAATTAAAGACTGCTTTTACCATAGCAAATTTTTGTTATTTAAACAAATAAAACCTAATTTTAGCTAAAAATAAAAAAACCGCCGCCCCGTATTCATATATACGCTAAACGGCGGTTAAAAGTTTCTTTTTCAATCATCCCGTTCCCGGCGCTTATCCTCACGGTTATCGTTAGTCTGATTGGTTCGGTCACCGTCAGTTGAAACCGGCGGTGGCGTTAATTCGGTTGCCTGGCTTGGCTGAACCGGCGCCTTAAGATCTTCTTGACGACGGCGACCGTCCGGTTGGTCGGATTTTATGTCCTGTCTAATTTTTTGGCCTTCAACTTCCGGCTTGCTGTCAGAGGGCTCCTTAACTTCCGGCCGGTCAGATTTTGGTTTATCTTCATCCCAGGCCTTATCTTCTAAGATTGATTGATACTGCCGGATGTTATCTCTAACCTCATTAACCTTTTTTATCACCTCTTCATTATGTTCGGATTGGGCTTTATCTTCAATCGCCCGTAAATATTTGGTAGTGTCTTCGTTTTTTTCTTTTAGCTGTTTAATAGCCTCGGTCTCTCCCCGCTCGGCGCCGGTCTTAGCCTGATTAACCACCGAACTGATATTATCCGCGGCCTCATCCAAACTGGTTTTAATATGTTCGTTAATCACTTCTTGTTCCTGTTCGTTAGCCGGCGTATTTTTCTGGCTCAAAATTAAAGCTTCCTGCAAGCGCCGTTCGGAAAATTTGCTGTAGGTTTTAACTTTGGCGGCCGGCGATAGGTTAACCGTTTCTTCCAGCGCCTCTACCGCTCGTTTCAAAGGATACAACGCGCTGCCTTGAGTCACGCCGCCGCTGGCATAAGCGTAAATGGAAGTGCCCACCAATAATAAAACCGCCAGCGAGGCTATGGCCACGGTGCGGCCCACCGGTTTAAGCGCCAGCCAGCTCAAACTTCCCAGCCGGTTAAAGTTTTGGGCCGCCATCGCCTTAAACAATCTGGACTTGATTTTAGTATCGGCCGCCAAACTTAATTTGGCTGACGGTAATTTATTCAATTGTGCTTCCAGCTTATCCATATGATTACTTTAATAACTCTCTTAGTTTAGCCATAGCGCGGCTGATTTGCGTGCGGACGGCGCCCTCTTCCTTATTAAGCAGCTCGGCTATTTCCGTATTACTTAAACCATCCACAAATCTTAACAATAATACTTCCCTGTCCGCCGCCTCCATGGTTTGAATGAGTTTAATCACTCGCTCCAGTTCCAGCCGCTCGGACGCGCTGTCGTCGGTTTGCGGTAAAAAATTTTCTTTATCGGTCAGGGTCGTCTCGCGGTTGGCTATTTTGTAATAATTAACCAGATGATTGTGAGCAATGGCAAAAATCCACGGACCGAACGGCCGCTCCTCATCAAAATCCGCAAAACTTTTTAAAGCTTTCAGGAAAGCTTCGGAGGTTAAATCCTCAGCCGCCTTCTGATCAAAACCGATACGATAGAGAAAGTAATTGTAGATTTTGTGCTTAAACTGATTATAGTAGACAGTGAAGCCGTCTTTAGTCTTGGCCATAACCGGTGCTTAATAGTATACAAAACATTTGGCTAAAAGTTACCGGCAATGCCGGATAAATTTCCTTTAGTTTAAGCCAAATTATTGGTTAATTAAAAAGTATAGTCCTTTTTTGGCAATAAAACAACTCGCGCGCGGTAACAAAGCGGCCGGCGCTTTGTATTACTTAACAAATGCCTTTGGCAGTTTTACTTATTTAATAATTAACTAACAGGCGCCGCTTTAATAATTAACTTTAAAATGCGCCTCCGCAATCATATGAAAAAAATTATTTATGCGTTAGGCGGTTCACTGGCCATGCTGGCTTTGTCGTTTTCGCCGGTACTGGCGATAACCGATACCACGCCGCCCAGCCTGCCGACTAATCTGACGGCTACCGCCGTCTCCGCCAGTCAAATCAATCTGACCTGGACCGCTTCCACCGATGATGTGGCTGTGGCCGCTTACTTGGTTTTCCGCAACGGTTCGCCGATTGGTTTTGTCATGACTAATGCCTTTAATGACATCGGCTTAACGGCCGCGACCGCTTACACCTACACCGTCAGGGCTTTGGATACTTCCGGCAACGCGTCGGCTTATTCCGCGGCCGCTAGCGCCACCACTTTGGCCGCTTCCACAGACACCACCGCTCCCAGCGCGCCGACCAATTTAACCGCTACCGCCATCTCCGCCGGCCAAATTAATTTAAGCTGGACCGCTGCCACCGACAATGTCGGCGTCGCCTCTTATCTGGTGTTTCGCAATGGTTCACCGGTTGGTTATACCAATACCACCGCTTTTAGCGACACCGGTTTAACCGCTACCACCACTTACACTTATACCTTGCAAGCGCTGGATACTTCCGGCAACAACTCGGCTTATTCCGCGGCGGTCACGGCCACGACTTTGGCCGTCTCCGGCGATACTATTGCGCCCAGTGTGCCGACCGGCTTGATTGCTTCGGCTATTTCTTCGAGTCAAATAAACTTAATTTGGACGGCCGCCACCGATAATGTCGGCGTCACCGGTTATACTGTTTTAAGAAACGGCACGCCGATTGGCACCGCCACCAGTACTACCTTTAGCGACACTGGTCTAACCGCCGCCACTGCTTATACCTATACGGTTAAAGCCTTTGACGCCGCCGGTAATCTGTCAGCTGAATCCAGTCCGGCCTCCGCCACCACCTTATCATCCAACTCTAACAATCGCGGCCGCCATGATGATGAAGATGAAAACGAGGATGAAAACGAGGACGACAACGAACATGGCAATTCGGCCTTCGGCCTGTCGCACCAGCCTGAATCCAACCACGGTCAAGGCAACGGTTACGGACTCTACAAGCATAACGACGATTAAACTTGAAAACGGCAATCTAAAAACCCCCGGCTAAAGGGGGTTTTTAAATTGTTTAACTAAATTATTCTTTCGCAGCCGCTTCAGCGTCAATGGCTACGCGTTCCAGCCTTTCCCTGACTTTAGCCACAATATTATCTAAAGTCCAATCGGTTTTAACCAGATAATAAGCCGGCTTATCCTTGGCCACTGCCTCGGTTATATTGTCGTCGGCATTCAAATTAGTTAATAAAATAATCGGCACTTGCCGACCCCAATCATTACCGGTGCGCAATTGGCGCATTAAACTCATACCGTCAAGTTTGGGTAAAATAATGTCCAGCAAAATAATGTCCGGCTGTTCGGCCCAAGCCAGTCGCAAGCCCTCTTCTCCGTCTGCGGCGGCCACGGTTTGGTAACCCTCTTTAGTGAAGCGTTCCATTAAGGTCTTCCTCATCAACTCCTCGTCCTCCACAATTAAAAGCTTCTTATTGGTTTCAGCCATATGATTACTTTATCTGCCTTTCAGCAGATGATGTTTAACTTTCTCAATAATCTCCTTAACCGGATGCTGGGTCTTAACCAGATAATCAACGGCACCCAATTTCAAGGCCTGTTTAATTTTTTCATCCTCGCCCAAATTGGAAGTCATAATGACCGGGATGGAACGCAAGTCGGCGTCAGCCTTTAGTTCCTGTAAGACGCTCAAGCCGTCCTTTTTGGGCAGAATAATATCCAATAAAATCAAATCCGGCTGCCAGCTCTTAACCACAGCCGCCACGGCCGCGCCGTCAACGGCGACCTTGACCTCAAAATTCTCCTCCTCAAATTTCTCCTGTAAGACCTTCCTTAAAATTTCTTCGTCTTCCACGATAAGTATTTTCATATGATTATATTAGCCTAAAATGCAATAAACCTTAATTAATTCAATGATAAACTATTTTTTCGGGACTGTAAAGTAAAAAGTCGTGCCCGCACCGGCCTTGGATTCAAACCAAATTTTACCGCCATTAGCCTCCGCGGCCGCCTTGGCGATAAACAAGCCCAAACCGGTGCCGGTGGTGTTGATTGTCTGAACATTAGTGCCGCGATAAAATTTGGTAAACAATTTGCTTTGGTCGGCCGCCGGGATAATCGGCTCATCGTTATGGACGGCGATCAGATAATCCGGTCCGCTAGCGCTTACCTTAATGCCGATAGTCTGGCCGGCTGGCGCGTAATTGATGGCGTTGCTGATTAAATTATTAAAAACTTCACTAAACATAATAGGGTCTAACTTAACCGTGGCTGGCGCCACACTGGTCTGAAATTTTAAAATTTGTTGCTTCTTATCGGCGTTGATTTTAAGCAACTTAAGAGCGTCTTTAACGATTTTCAGTAAATCCAGCGCCTGCTTATTGATCACGACTTTTTTGTCTTCAATGCGCGACACTTTCAGTAATTCATTAACCAGCATGATTAAACGCTCATTAGACGCGTATAAATCGCGCAGGCGCTCCCGATGCTTGGCGCTTAAACCCTGGTCGGCGGTAAAAGCCTCCAGTGTCCACTTAACGGCCGCCAACGGCGTCCGCAATTGATGAGAAGCCAGGGACACAAAATTACTCTTAGCCTGCTCAATAATTTTTTCTTTGGTAATATCGCGCTCAATGGCCACGAAAAAAACCACTTGGCCCGCTTCATCCAAAATCGGGCTGATGCTGACTTTAGCGATGTACTTTTCTCCGTTTTTACGATGATTATTAACCTCTCCGGTAAAAATTTTCTTCTCCACTTTAATGCGCCGCCACAGCTTCTCATAAAAAGTTTTATCCATTTCTCCGCCCCACAGTTTTTTGGAACCGACTTTTTGACCGATAATTTCTCTAGCCTTAAAGCCGGTAATCCGCTCCGCCCCTTTATTAACATACAGCACCGTGCCCTCGGCATCGGTAATGGTAATGTGGTCGGAAGCGTTAGCTACCGCCAATTTGAATTTTTCCAAATCACTG
>JAKAFD010000068.1 GCA_021818075.1 bacterium | reverse complement strand
ACCGTGGCCGAAGAAACGTCCAAATCGTAATTATCAACTAAAGCCTGCGAACCGACCGGCACGCCGCTTTTAATATATTCTTTAATAAGGGTAGCTAATATTTGCGCCTGCCTGTCTTCCATATTTTTACTTTCGCCCTCCATTTTACCACCCTTAGCAATCTACTGTCAAGAGTGCTAAAACATAAAAAATCTAAAATTATTTTAGCTAATTTTAGACTTTTTTTACAAGATAAACCTTATTTCATTTGGTGTTCGTTAAAATACCAGAGCAAGAAATCGTCGGCCACAGCCACGGCGGTAGCGCTGCCCTCCACTCCCTCCTCAATCAGCACAGTCACGGCGATTTGCGGCTGATCATAAGGCGCAAAGCCGATAAACCAGGCGTGCGGTTTTTTTTCGCTTGACCACTGGGCCGTACCGGTTTTGCCGGCCGAGGTAACCGGTAAATTGTTCAGACGTTTGGCGCTGCCGTCAGTCACGGCCTGACGCATGCCTTCGCGCACAATGCGTAAATTATTAGGGTCAATAATATTAGTTTTAACCGGCGTGGTATCGGTAATGGTAATTAATTTGTCTTCGCTGGACAAAATATATTTGACCAAATGCGGCCGGTACATGGTGCCGCCGTTGGCAAAATAAGTCAGATAATAAGCCACTTGAATCGGCGTCACCAATAAATCGCCCTGGCCGATAGACGCATGATAAGTATCGCCGATATACCATTTTTCTTTCTTGGTGCTTTCTTTCCATTCTTTGGTTGGAATAAAACCGTCGGCTTCATTAGGCAAATCAATGCCGGTCTGCGCCCCCAGGCCGAACAACTGAAAATATTTATCCAGCCGGTCAATGCCCAAACCGGCGATATCTTGATAACCGCCGCCGACAATATAAAAATAAGTATTAACCGAGTCGGCCAGCGCTTTGCGAGCATCGGTCCAGCCGTGGCCGCCGGCTTTCCAGTCCGGGAAAAACCATTCGTTTATGCGCAAGCCGCCGGTGCTTAAAAATTGGGTATATTCATTTACCACTTTTTCCTGCAAAGCTGCCGATAAAATAACCGGCTTAATGGTTGAACCGGACGGATATTCGCCGGCCACCGCCCGCAAAAATAACGGCTTGTCGGGATGATTGGCCAAATAAGCGTATTCGTCCTGGCTAATGCCGCGGGCAAAATCGTTATTATTAAAAGTCGGCAAGCTGACCAGGCTGATAATCTCGCCGTTAGACGGATTTAAGGCGATGGCTACTGCCTTGGTCAGGCCCAGGGTTTTTAACTCGGCGCGCAATAATTCCTCCAGTTTGACCTGCGCCGCGCTGTCTATGGATAAAACCAAATTATTGCCGTCGCTGACTCGCGACTGGCTGATAACTTTTTTCTCCTTGCCCCAGGCGTCAACTTCCACTTGCTGGCGGCCGTTGATGCCTTTCAATTCGTTTTCGTAAAAATATTCCAAGCCGCTCTTGCCTAAATAATCAATGGGAGAATATTCATCGCCAGCCTGGGCTAATTCTTCGGCATTGATTTTTCCGGTATAGCCCAGCACCTGGGAATAAGACAAAGTCGGCAAAAAATATTGGCGCCGGCTCTGGCTGGACAAAACCACACCGGGCATACTGGCCGATTCCAGGCTGATAAGCATGGCTTTGTCATAATCAATATTTTCAGCAATCGGCAGCGGTTGATAAGCGGCAAATGATTTTAAATCAACGGACGCCAGCTTGGCTTCAATGTCCGCCGGGCCGAGATTACCCAAAATGGACGCCAGCCGGCCGATAATCATCTTGCGCTCCAATTCATCCGCCGGCAAATCGGCCGGCACGAAATACAGCAAAAAATTAGCAACATTATGCACCAGCGGATTAAGGTCTTTGTCGTAAATAATTCCCCGCTTGGCCTCTATTTTTTTGATGCGGATGCGGTTGCCGTCCGACAACTCGCGATAATAAGCGCCCTTAGCCACTTGCAGCCAGTACAACCGGCCGGCCAAGAGTAAAAAACAAAGGGTAAAAACGAATTTTATCAGCCAGGTTTTGTTTAAATTAAAGCCCCGCCCCAATCTTAAACTGTCGTCATGAGTGGCGGTTAAATCTTCCGGCGTGCATTCCAAGCGATACCGGCTGCCGGGCCGGACATTGGCCAAACGATTATCGGCCAAAGCGAAAGGATTGCGATTACCGGTGGCGTGGCGTCTTTTAAACATATTAATTTTTTGTTCTGATTAAAAATACCGGCCGCAAGCGATAACTCAACAAAGTAATGGCGTAAAAAATAACAATCGTCAGCAAAAGATTGGCGCCCAGCCGCTTCAGTTCCATTATAAAAAAATTCTGCCAGGACAAGCCGAGCACCAAATAACTGGCCAAATCATAAAACAGCACGGCTACCGCCACCAGCAATAAAAAAGCGTAGAGCGAACGGTTGGTTAAAACATTATTAAACAGCAGATAAACCGCCGTCAGGATTACCGCGAATAATAAGGTATAAAAACCGAAAAATTTAAAAGCAAATAAATCCAGCAAAAAACCGTTAAGCAAAAACCACCAAGCCGCCGTTTCCAGGCCGCCGAGCACCATAATAAACACCAAAACTACCAGTGATACATAAAAATAATGACCGCCGGGCAGAGCCGCCACCAGCGCCAGTTGCGCGGTAAACAAAGTAATGGCCGCCAGTAAACCGAAAATAAACTTTATATTCATATTTACCCAGTTAAATAAGATTTGAGCCTGTTTTTTATAAACATCATCCCGTGAAAAGTTTTTAAATATTTTTCACGATGCGTTGCATCTTGTTGATTTAAACAGGCTTCGTAATAAATTAATTTTAATGGTCGTCTATCTTTAGTTGATTCAACCCCGCCTTTTTGATGAAGCTCAAATCTTAATTTTAAATTTTTTGTATAGCCAATGTACTTTTTTCCATCCTTATCACTTAATAGTATATAGACATAATACATATTTATATAAAAATTTAAAATTATTTAACGGGGTGAATTACCAATTATGC
>JAKAFD010000018.1 GCA_021818075.1 bacterium | reverse complement strand
ATTAAAGCGCTGGAAAAAGAACCGCACAAACCGCGATTGGCCGCAAATAAAATTATGGCCACGCGTTTAATTTCCGGCCGCCGCGCCAGCAAAGGATGCAGCTTGGTGTAATCGACATCGTTGGTTAAATTCAGCACCGTGGTCCAGCTCAAATTGGCATAGCTTCTGGTTTTTAACACGGCTTCCGTGGCGCGGCGCATTTTAGCCGCCGACACCATTTCCATGGCGCGGGTAATTTTGGCGGTGCTCCTGACCGACTTAATGCGTCGTTGTATTTCCTTGGTATTAGCCATATTCCTTGCCCTTCTCCCCCTTACGAAGGGGGAGGTCGGGAGGGGGTTAATTTTTAACTAATTATAGTACCTTCAAAATCCTTAATCGCCCCACTTAACTTATCGCTTAATTTATCATCTAAATCTCCTTTCTTGGCAATTTCCGCCAGCAAACTTTGATGCCCATCGCGTAAATACTGCAACAAGCCGGTTTCCAAGGTTAATATTTTATCAACCGCCACTTTATCCAAATAACCGTTGGTTAGGGCAAAAAATATAGCCACCTGTTCGGTCATGCTTAAAGGCGCGTACTGGCCCTGCTTCAAAACTTCCATCAACCGCTTCCCGCGTTCCAGTTTATTTTTAGTTTCCGCGTCCAAATCCGAACCGAACTGGGCAAAGGCCGCCAGCTCGCGATATTGCGCCGCTTCCAAGCGCATTTTGCCGGCCACTTTTTTCATGGCCTTGGTCTGAGCGGCGCTGCCGACGCGCGAAACCGACAAACCGGCATTAATGGCCGGCCGCTGGCCCTTGTAAAACAAGTCCGGCTCCAGATAAATCTGGCCGTCGGTAATGGAAATAACATTAGTCGGAATATAAGCCGACACGTCGCCGGCCTGCGTTTCAATAATTGGTAAAGCGGTAATGGAACCGCCGCCGTGTTCGGCGTTTAATTTACAGGCGCGCTCCAATAAACGGGAATGCAGATAAAACACATCACCCGGATAAGCCTCGCGGCCCGGCGGCCGCTTCAAAAGCAAACTCATTTCGCGATAAGCCACGGCGTGCTTGCTTAAATCATCATAAATTATCAAAACATCTTCGCCTTTAGCCAAAAAATATTCCGCCATGGCCACGCCGGCGTAAGGCGCCAAGTATAACATCGGCGCCGGGTCGCTGGCGCCGGCTAAAACAACCGTCGTATAATCCATCGCCCCCGCCTCGGTCAGTTTAGCGACCAGGGAAGCAACCTTGGATTCTTTCTGGCCGATAGCCACATAAATACATTTCATATTCTGGCCGCGCTGGTTGATAATCGTGTCAATGGCAATGGCCGTTTTTCCGGTTTGGCGATCGCCAATAATCAATTCGCGCTGGCCGCGACCAATCGGCACCATAGCGTCAATCGCTTTAATGCCGGTTTGCACCGGTTGATTAACGCCCTGGCGGGTAATAACGCCGGGGGCCACTTTTTCCACCGGCATTTGCGCTTCGGCTTTAACCTCGCCCTTACCGTCCAGCGCCTCGCCCAAAGGATTAACCACGCGACCCACCAAGGCCGGTCCGGCCGGTACTGATAAAATCTTATTCAAAGCCACCACCCGGTCGCCTTCTTTGATGGAGTTGTAATCGCCTAATATCACGGCGCCGACCATATCCTCTTCCAAGTTCAGCACCACGCCGTTAACTGAGGCGACGCCGGCAAACTCCAGCATCTCGCTCATCATCGCCCCTTGCAGTCCGGCAATTTTAGCGATGCCGTCGCCCACCTGCACCACCGTGCCGAAAGTTTGTTCGCTAGCCTCAACTTTAAAATCGGCAATCTGCCGTTTTAGTTCTTCTACGATAAAATCTTTAGTGTTTGACATATAAAACAAAGTAAAAAGTTTACAAAACCAAGAACAGCAAATTGCCAGCCTTGGTTTTATAAACTTTTGGCTCTCAATGATAAATATTTATCACTCTTTTTATAGCCTAAAAAATAATAAAAGTCAACTTGACATAACCGCAAAAAACAAACTTAATCGTAAAAAAACAAAAACACCGTCCTAGTGTTGCCAAAAGACAAAAAAAGCTTTATACTACTTGGGATCAAGAGTTGATTTCAAAACTTTTCTGGCTATAAACTTGTCTTTTTTGCCCGATACTTCGTTGGGCTGGCGCGCCATGATTTTCACCGTAATAATATTACGCCTCAAAACTTGGCGCTGGCCCGCCTCGTCTCGGGCAAAAAATCCTAAATTTCGCTACAAAATAGTTTTAAAATCAACTCTAATTATTCCTCTATGGCCAATGGCAATCATAATTTTATAAAAATCCGCGGGGCGCGCGTCAATAATTTAAAAAACATTGATGTGGACATCCCGCGCGATAAACTGGTCGTTATTACCGGCTTGTCCGGCTCGGGCAAGTCGTCTTTGGCCTTTGATACCATCTACGCCGAGGGCCAGCGCCGCTATGTGGAGTCCTTATCGGCTTATGCCCGCCAATTTATCGGCGTGGCCGACAAGCCGGATGTGGACCTGATAGAAGGCTTGTCGCCGGCCATTTCCATTGACCAAAAAGCGGCCTCGTCTAATCCCCGCTCCACCGTCGGCACGGTCACGGAAATTTACGATTACTTGCGCTTACTGTTTGCCCGCACCGGCATACCGCATTGCCCCAACTGCGGCGCGCCGATTAAACCCTACTCCATTGACGAAATCATTGATTACCTGTTGAAAAATTATCTCAATCAGGAATTATTTGTTTTGGCGCCTATTATTCAAAATAAAAAAGGCGAGCACAAAGGCGTCATCGCCGGCGTGATTCGCGCCGGCTTTTCACGCATCCGTTTTGACGGCACGATTTACAGCCTGGAAGAATTTGAAGATTTGTCGGTTGATAAAAATAAGAAGCACGACTTGGAAATTGTCATTGACCGCCTGACGGTCAGCAAAAATAAAGACGATGTTTCCCGTTTAAGCGACAGCACGGAAAAAGGTTTAGATTTAGGCAACGACACCATCATGGTTTTGCCCGCCGCCGACAAAAAACAATTCACACCGCGCCTGTTTTCCCGTTTGCTGGCCTGTCCGGCTTGCGGTATCAGCTTGCCGAAATTGGAACCGCGCCATTTTTCTTTCAACTCGCCGCACGGCGCCTGTCCGGATTGCGACGGCTTGGGGCATAAACTGGAAATCGACCCGGAAATGATTTTTAACCAGCGGCTGACACTGGCCCAGGGAGCCATTAAACCGTGGGTGCATGCCAGCGTCAACGGCCAATTTTGGCGCTTAAAAACTTTGGGCGAAATTGCCGAGCGCCACGGCTTTGATTTAAACACGCCGATTAAAGACTTAAACCCCAAACAGCTAAATATTGTGCTTTACGGCACCGATGGCTGGGAAGGCGTTATTCCCAATCTAGAACGCCGCTATCGGGAAACCGAATCCGACTATATCCGCCGCGAAATTGAAGCTTATATGCAAGAACTGGACTGCCCAAGCTGCCACGGCCAGCGCCTCAAGCCGGAATTTTTGGCCGTTACCGTCGGCGATAAAAACATTGCCGCCATTGTCGGCGCGGCCATTGACCAAAATAAAATCTTTTTTAGGCAGCTAGCCGATAACGGCGCGCTTAGCGACAAAGACAAAAAGATTGCCAAACCGATTTTGAAAGAAATTCTTACGCGCCTCAACTTTTTATCCAATGTCGGCCTGGATTATTTAACTTTAGACCGCCGCTCAGGATCGCTCTCGGGCGGCGAAGCCCAGCGCATCCGCTTAGCCACGCAAATCGGCACTTCGCTGATGGGCGTCGTCTATATTTTGGACGAACCCTCCATCGGCTTGCACCAGCGCGACAACGACAAACTAATTACCACCCTGAAAAACCTGCGCGACCTAGGCAACACGGTTATCGTGGTGGAGCACGATGCCGCCACTATGCTCTCGGCCGATTATTTGATTGATGTCGGACCGGGCGCGGGCGAGCACGGCGGACAAATCGTGGCGGCCGGCACACCGACGGCCATTAAAAAACATCCCAAGTCCATCACCGGCGCTTATTTATCCGGCAAAAAATCCATCCCTTTGCCGAAAAATTATCGCGCCGGTTCGGGCAAGCAAATTAAAATTTTAGGGGCGAGCGAACATAATTTAAAAAATTTGGATATTGAATTGCCGCTGGGGAAATTTGTGGCCATTACCGGCGTCTCCGGCTCGGGCAAATCAACCTTGATGACTGATATTTTAGCCAACGCTTTAAACAAAAAATTCTACCGCGCCAAAATCCAGGTCGGCGCTCATAAAGACATTTTAGGTTTGGATAATATTGATAAGGTCATTAACATTGACCAGTCGCCCATCGGCCGCACGCCCCGTTCCAACCCGGCCACTTACACCGGCGCTTTCACGCCGATTCGCGATTTATTCGCCAGTTTGCCGGAGGCTAAACTGCGCGGCTACAAAGCCGGCCGTTTTTCTTTCAATGTTCAGGGCGGCCGCTGCGAAGCCTGCTCGGGCGACGGCCTAATTCAGATTGCCATGCAATTTTTGCCTGATGTATATGTGGAGTGCGATGTCTGCCACGGCGCGCGTTATAATAAAGAAACTTTGGACATTCATTACAAAGGCAAAAACATCGCCGAAATTTTACAAATGACCGTGGAAGAGGCTCGCGACTTCTTTACTCATATTCCGGCGGTTAACCAGAAACTGCAAACTCTGTCGCAGGTCGGCTTGGATTACATTAAACTCGGCCAGTCGGCCACCACACTGTCCGGCGGCGAAGCCCAGCGCATCAAACTGGCCACCGAGCTGGCGCGCCGCGCCACCGGCCGCACGCTTTATATCTTGGACGAGCCGACCACGGGCTTGCATTTTGACGATATTAAACGCTTGCTGGAAGTTTTGAATAAATTAGTTGATAAGGGCAACACCGTCTTGATTATTGAGCATAATTTGGATGTCATTAAGTCGGTTGATTGGATTATCGACCTCGGACCTGAAGGCGGCGAGGGTGGCGGCCAGTTAGTGGCCACTGGCACGCCGCGCGACATTATCAAGGTTAAAAATAGCTATACCGGACAATATCTAAAACAAATTTTTAGCTAATTTTAGTTAAAAAACAAAGCCTGCCAATACTACCCTATTGACAGGTTTTTGTTTGTATGATATACTCACATATTCATTAAAAATCACTTTAAGGTTATCTGAAGCGGGCTAGGCACGACAAGCATGGGGACTTTTTGTTAGTTTCTCCTGGTTTTACTGGGCGTCTACTAACGAAAATTTCTTTGCCTACCCGCTTAAGCTAATCTTAAAGGAGTCAGCGGCGCTTGCCACGTTGTGGGATATATCAAAAAGCAGAACGCTTTTGGCAAGACACCATATTGAGTGATTTATAATCTAAGTAATTGGATTAAATCCTTTATGGAATGATATATTTAAAAGCGCTAGACTTCAATATAAATCAACAAGTCCTCGTACTAGGCGGAGGTGCACTTCATGTGTTGTAATGCTTAAAAAACAAAACAACACTATGCTTACGGAAATTCGCATTATGGGTAGCATCATGTACATTTAACCGATTTATTTAGATTAACAAAACCCCCGATAAAAGATTTATCATTTATGATTTATCATTCGGGGGCTTTTTTATTTCTAAATTATTGCGCTGTGCTCGTCGGCGCGACAACATTGGCGGCGTCGGGGTTGGCTGGCGGCAGTTGGCCGTCGGCACTGGGTTCGGATAGTTTTTCCACGCCCAAGAGGCAGACCTCCTGCCACGGCACATAATGCGAAGCGAAGCGCGTTTCTTTGGTTTCGCCTGACGGATAAGTAACTTTATAATCAAAATAAGCGCTGGCGCCGTTATGCGCCCGTTCGGTGCATTTTTTCTCGCCCGGCTTAAGGTCCAGCGTTTCAATAATCTTGGTCGGCGCCGGTTTAACAATGCCGTAAATCGTCGGATAAGTATACTCAACTTTCCGGCCGTCAGGCTTGCCCCAAAAATCAAAAGTGGCAATGTTACCCTCTAACCGGGTTTCAATTAAAATATAGTTTCCGGTATCGTTGACAAAGCGAAAATCCGGCCAGGGGTCGTAAATGGTGGCGTCGGTGCCGGCCGGCTCATAATACTGAACGCGGTAAGAATGATTGCGCCGCATCGTTACCGGCAAGCCGCTATGAAACACTGTGCGAAACAGCGTCGTGCCGATTTGGCACAAGCCGCCGCCGAATTCAGGGGTGGTTTTATTTTCTTTAATCACCAGCTCGGGCAAATAACCGGCCTTGGCATCAACTTTACCCAAGGCTTTCAATAAAGAAAACTCCTCGCCCGGCTTAATCAGCAAGCCATTCAAGGCCGCCGCGCCGACTTTGATGTTGTGGCGGCGATTAACCGGCGAACCGGCGAAGCTGGAAGTGCCGGTGCCGATAATTTCCGTAATACCCAAATCATTCCAGTTGGCATCGGCTAACTCAGATTTGCTAATCTTAACCGCCAACCTCACTTCTTGGTTGCCCTCCGCCACGGCTTGTCTAATAGCTAAAGCGGTGGCGGCGGCATCAATTTCCTGACCATCGCGCGCCGACTGGAATAAACTTACCCGCCCGTCTTTCATGGCAAACTTGGCTTCGCGCGGCACCTGGTTAAGCTCCGCGCCCATCCGCCTGTCTAAATATTTTTTCAACAACGCTTCATCAATATCCGCCACCACGTTTTTGCCTCCGGCCTGATAATCGGTTTTCAGTCCCAGCCAAGCACGAATATCAGCTTGACCAACCACCCATGTTTTATCTTCAAATTTAAAAGTTAACGGCGCGGCATCTAAAAATTTATTAATAGACGGATTTAAATCTCCGACTTCAGCCTGAAAAATTTTAGGCGCCTCTTCTTCCAAGATTAATCTGATGGGATTATTTTTGACCCGAGCTAAATTATTAAAAAAAACAACGGTCGCCGCCTGATAATCAAAGCGGTGGCCGAATTTTTCTTTACTGACCGTCCAGCTGCCGTCCGGTTGCCAAACTAAAGCGGCGTCCGCGGCCGGCGCTTCAAAAGCGGCGAATTCCTGCTTCAACAGTTCAATGACTTTCGGCTGATTGTAATCCACGGCCAAGGGTACGGCGCAAGACCAGAGCCAACAGGTTAATTTTCTTTGCCAATCGCTCCAGGCCGACCGATCGCGGCCGATTTGATAAGCGGCGGCGGCGGTTTTATCAACATCAATGGCAAACAGCTGGTAAGCCAAGTCGCCGTCAAACGACACCGAGCTGGGGCTGATAACTATTTTTTTGTCTTGATAAGAAAATTCCACGCCCTGATCCAGCGGCTTAACCCGCTCGCGCAAAAAATCTCTGGCTTGGCTCTTGGTTTTGCCGCCTAAAGCCAGATCGCCGACCATGACGCCAGGATAAATTTTTTCCTGATAAGCCAGCTGCCCCGCCATAACCAGCCAAATGCCCACCACCAGTAAAATCAACACCGCTAAAATAAGACCGGCAAAATATTTTGCCATCTTACCCTTAAACAGCTTTTGGAACTTAGCTTTATTCATCCAGTTTTAAAATCTCGTTTAAAATATCCTTGGCTGTGTCTTTAGTTTCTTTATCGGTTTTGCCCGGGCCGCTCATATCCAAAAAAATCACCTGGCCTTCGTGCAAGTCGGCGGCTAAAACTTTTTTCGGCCAAACATAAACATTCTGATCCTGATCAATCAGCACCACTCTGTCCCCTTCAATTCTGTCCACCGCCAATTCCAATTTCATAATTACTCCTTAACTTTTATTTTTAGCGCTTTGGTTTTTCTTAATTTGGGTAAAACAACGGTTAAAATCCCGTTGTCCAAACCGGCTTGCACGCCGGCCTCGTCAATTTGCGCCGGCAAAATAACCGTCCGGGAAAATTTACCCCAGTAGCATTCACGATACAGATAATCTTCATAGGCCACCTCTTCGCTCAAGCGGCGTTCGCCCTTAATGGTGAGAATATCGCCGGTGACCGATACTTCCAGATCTTCCGGCCGCGCGCCGGCAATGGTGGATTTAACGATAATATTATCGCCGTCCTGATAAACGTCAATTGATAAATGCCCCTCATCTTCCTCGTCTTTTTTTTCTATCCATTGGCTCATCAAGTCCTGATTATCCGGCGGCTGGCTGGTTCCTTTTTCCTTTTTAAATTTTTTGAACATAACGTCGCTTACCCCCTTATTATAGTACAAAAAAGGCCCTACGCAAACAAGCGCGGGCCTTTTTCCGCGGTTAATTTACTGTTTAACGATAATCTTATCAATGATGCCGTACTTCTTAGCTTCCTCCGGCGTCATAAATTTGTCGCGATCGGTGTCGTCTTCAATCGTTTCAATTTTTTGGCCGGTATGCTTGGCTAAAATGCGGTTCATTTTGTCTTTGATTTTCAAAATGTGTTCGGCGTGAATTTTAATGTCGGTGGCCTGGCCTTCGGCGCCGCTCATAACCTGATGAATCAGGATTTCGCTATTGGGCAGGGAGAAGCGTTTGCCCTCGGCTCCGGACGCCAAGAGCAGCGCGCCCATGGAAGCGGCCATACCGACGCAAATAGTGGACACATCAGACTTAACATATTGCATGGTGTCATAAATGGCCATGCCGGCGCTAACAGACCCCCCGGGGGTGTTAATGTAAAATTTAATATCTTTATCTTTATTTTCCGCGTCCAAAAATAAAAACTGGGCAATAATAATATTGGCCACATGGTCGGTGATGGGCTCGCCCAAAAAAATTATTCGGTCTTTCAAGAGGCGCGAATAAATATCGTAAGCGCGCTCGGCATAACCGCTTTTTTCAATAACTGTTGGTATTAAAGGCATATGATTATAATTTTAGTTTTATAGTTTTTAAAACTGTCGTTCGCGTCCGACAATAACTTCTAAGCCGTTAGGCATCAGCGAAATCCGTTTAGGATGGCGAATGGTGGTTAAATTATCCAGCCGCGCTTCAGCCTCATCAGTCTGCACATTCAATTCCCGAAAAGGAATTAAAGACTGTTCAACTTCTTTTTTCAAAAATCCGCTCTTATCTTTGGTAATCATTAAATATAAACTGCCGCTCGGCAGCTGACTGCTATCCGCTTCCAGGCTGTGGCGGTCCAACAAAAAGTTAACGGCTTCAACTTTACCGTCATTGGCGGTAATGGTGTAGTTGCCGTCAATTTGCAATTTTAATTTTTTACTAATGAGCTCGGCCCGGCGGACAAACGCCCGATTATCCACCAAGCCCAAATCAATTTGAATAATTCTTCTGGCCGCCAACACATTGCAGGCATTTTCAATATTAACACCCAGGCTGTCGGCGATTTTATTGCTTTCGCCAATTGGAACAATGCCTAAAGCCACGCCGCTGCCGGCCATTAAACTGATAATTTGGCTAACCAGATTGTCATCGCCTATCGCCACAATAGTTTTGGGCATGCGCCGCAGTTCGCCCCTAACCACATCACTTAAGCTGCGCAACTGGCCCAAACGGCAAACTCGGCCGGATAAACCCAAGTCGGTAATCTTAGCCTCAATATCATGTACTTGAGACAAGTATTTTTTTTGACTCAGCCATGAGTCGTAAATGTAGATATGCATGCTATTTTTCCTCGTCGGTCGCGGCCTCTTCTTTTTCTTGGCCGGCGGCTTTTTCCGCTTTAACCGCTTTCATAGCGCACTGGCCGTTTAAAACCGCGCCGCGCTCAATGGACAAACTGCCCACCTCCACATCGCCATAAATTTTGGCCGTGGCCGTCAGTTCCAAATAACCGGCAATTTCCACATTGCCCTTAACCTCGCCGCTGATTTTGCCGTTACCGGCCTTAATGTCGGCATTAATTACGGCACCGCCGCCCACCTGTAAAAAACCATTAGTGGCCACCTTGCCCTTAACCTCGCCATCAATAATCATGTCGCCTTCACAGACAAAGTTGCCTTCAACTTTGACTGACGCACCAATAATGGTTTCCGCATCCTTGTTTGATATCCCTCCCTGTGGCGCATTTTTTGCAAACATAATTTTAGCTTTAAATTTTTTTAATCTTTACAATGGTATTTTAGGCATAATGGACTGATTTGTAAACCCCGTCGGCTAATCTTTTAATGAGTTTTGAAATCTTTGTAAACAGCCTGCTTACTTAAATTTTAGGCCAAAAATATAAGCTTAAAAGCCGCTTGGGGTAAAGGTTTTTCTTTGACAAATAAGGCTTTTTTTGTTAGTTTATATTAATCTTATCGTCCCCGTAGTTCAACGGATAGAACAAGACACTCCTAACGTCTAGATGCAGGTTCAATTCCTGCCGGGGACACAAAAAGGTGTAGTTTTCGCCAAAATACTTTATTGCACATTGATAAGCTCTATGGTACAATTTTATACATGAGCACTGAACTAAAACAAAAAACAATAACTTTAAGAAAACAAGGAAAAACCTACGCAGAAATCGTGGCCATTCTAAAAACACCAATACCAAAAGGCACGCTTTCTTATTGGTGCCGCGGTATTTCGATGCCTTTAAGCTATAAAAATAAAATTAAACTCAGCGCGCTATTAAATGTTGAAAAAGCAAGGGCGGTTGCCTTAGCGACCAATAAAATCAAAAGGCAAACTTATTTACAGACAATTGTTGAGCAAAACGAAAACTTGGCCCCGCTACTTGAAGACAAGGGGGTTGCCAAAATTGCCCTAACTATGCTTTACTTATGCGAGGGTTCAAGCTCTCAAAAAAGTTCTTTAATGTTTGGCAATTCAAACCCCTTAATTATCAGCCTCTTTTTAAAACTCCTTAGAAAATGTTATTTAATTGACAGCCAAAAATTCAGATGCACCTTACAGTGTCGAGCCGACCAAGATATAAAAAAATTGGAGGAATATTGGTCGCAAATTACACAGATTCCTCTTGGCCAATTTTATAAAGCGCAGATTGATGTCAGAACAATTGGCAAACCGTCTAAAAAACCTGATTATAAAGGAGTATGTCGTATTGATTATTTTTCCGCCAATATTTACAATGAATTAAAAATTATAGCTGAATTACTTGGTTAAAAAGGCACAAACGGGCTGTTAGCTCAGTTGGTTAGAGCGTCGCGATGGCATCGCGAAGGTCAAGGGTTCAACTCCCTTACAGTCCACACTATATATTTTGAACATTTAAAAACAAATTAGGAGAAAATGCCGTGATTACTAACTTTATCCCTTTTGGAGTTGAAGAATTAGAAAATCTAAAAAACTATGCTTTAGGTTCTCTAAATGACGAGGAAAGGCTGTTTGTACAAACAGCGGAGCAAAAGTTGAAGGATCTTGTTGATGACAAAAATGCCGAATTTTTACAATATGATTGCACAAGAGGGCTAGATGACCTATGGAAAAAATACTATTATCTTAGGCCGTTTTGCCTTACTTTTAACCCCAAAAAAATCATGCCGGATGTTTTTAACAACAAGCAGGCCTTTATTATCTGGACGGCGTGGGCATCCGGGCATCTTTTATTAGACCCGGAAGACTTAAATAAAGCATCTTTGACCGCGGCCGCTATTTTTGGTGCGTCTACGAAGCCTTATTCCGCTAAAGTCCGAGAAAAAGCCATAAGAAGGTTTCATAAAATAATACATCGTGAACTAAGCCTGGAAGCGCTTTCTTTTTGGGAAAAGCATATATTTCCATTTTTAGATGGTGTTTGGGAATTTAAGTGGGAACTTAAAAAACCTTAAATTATTTGACCCTTTGTAGATATTAAGTCTACCTGGGGTCTTTTTTTAAAAACTTGAGTTATCCACAGCTTTTTTGCCTCCAAAGTCCACATTCTTGTGGACTTTGGAGGCATTTTTAGCTGACTTATCCACAGAAAGTCGTTTTTTCCAAAGTCCACGCTACTGTGGACTTTGGAAAAAATTTTTTATCCTTTTTATCCCCCAACCCGGCCAACCGAGTTCCATAAAAAAAATGACCACACCAGACAAACAAAATCCGAACTAAAAATCCCAAAATAAATTGTTGTCTCAGTAAAAAGGTGCTATAATGTATAAAGTTTTATTTAATGTCTATAAATTTTATCAACCTATATGACAATAAACAGGCCGCTAAAAACCAATCTTTTGAATATTGACTTAATTTTGGAAAAAGCTAAAATCAAAGAAGGCGAAAAAGTTGGTGACTTTGGTTGCGGTAAAAATGGTTATTTTTCTTTTTTATCTGCCAAAGCGGTGGGCAAGAAAGGTCTGATTTACGCGGTAGATATTATCAAAAGCAACCTGCAACTTTTGGAAAAAGAAGCAAAAGAGCATAATATTAGCCAAATTAAAACAGTTTGGAGCGATATTGAGACCTTTAAAGCGACAAAAATTGAAGAAAATAGCCTTGATTTAATCTTTTTGGTTAATATTTTACATGAATCAGCCAAACCGGACGATATCCTTAAAGAGTCGGTCAGGTTATTAAAAAAGGGCGGGCGGCTGGTAGTGGTTGACTGGAAAAAAATCTCCTCGCCGGTTGGCCCGGAGGTCAGCTCTCGCCTAAATAAAGAATTCATTATTAACTCAGCAAATAAGACCGGCTTAATTAAAGAGGAGGAATTTGAGGCCGGCAAATACCATTTTGGTATATTATTTGTCAAAGCATAACTATGTCTAATCTGTTTACCTTAGCTTATTGGTTTAATTCAAGACCGGCGCCCCTGGGCCATTATCCAAAAATTATCATGGGGCTTTTTATTATTCTGTTGGCTGCCTTTTTTACTTTCCTGAAAATAATGAAAGACCGCGGCTATAATAGCAAAATGTGGCTAAGTTTAGCTGATTTTGCCTTTACTAATGTTCTATTAGCCCTCGTTATAATGTTTTTCAGCCTGGAGTTAGTCCCCTTCTTGGCCGCTAAATTTTGGTTAATTCTTTGGTTGGCAGAAATGGTTGCCTGGCTGACTATCATCTTTAAACGGGTTAAACGGCTAAAAATCAAAAAAACAGAGGCGGATAGAGAAGAAATCAATAAAAAATATATTCCTCAATAACTAAAAACCCCTTAAATTGGGGTTTTTCTATGTCTTTAGGTAATTCTTTGGGCCAACTTGGAGAAAAGCTGGCCGCGCGCTATTTAGTCGGCAAAGGCTATAAAATACTGGAGATAAACAAAATGCTCGGCCACAAAGAGATTGATATAATCGCCCAACAAGGCGATTTGACTGTTTTTATTGAGGTTAAAACTGCCAGCAGCCTAAGTCCGGTCAGACCGGAAGAACAGCTTAATGCTCTCAAAATTCACAGACTCAAAAAAGCTGTCTGGCAGTACTGCCTGGAACAACGGTTAAATCCCAATAATACCAGGGCTGATTTGGTGGCTATTTGCCTAAATGAGGAGGAAAAATTGGCTAAAGTTAGACATTTTGAAAATATTTTTTAGCTAATGTTAGCCAAAAATTAGTTAATTTTTCTTTAAAAACCATTGACATCAAATTGATTATTTGCTACTATACCCTATCCTAAATATCCCTTTGCTATATGCTAGGGATTTTTTAATTAGGCCAATTATGACCAAGGATTATAGTAGAAAAATATTCAATAAACACAGCCTAAAACTAATTACCAGACTGCTTTTGGCGGCCCTGGCTTATAACCTATTATTGTCGCCTAGCGGCGCCTTAGCCTTGGAAGAGGTTAAAAATACTAATGATAATGCCCAGATTGCTCAAGAAACCCCGGTTATTGACGACCAGGTCGATGATGTCCCCGAGCCGATAAAAGAAGAGTTTGTTATTACTCCTTTGGGCGTTAAGGGCATCAGTGCCTATAATGTCGGCGATCCGAGCCAAACTGACGGCTCGCCCTGTACCGCGGCTAACGGTGAAAACATCTGCCTGGCCTTAGAATTGGGCTATAAACGCTGCGCTTCCAATATAGTGCCCTTTGGCACCATTCTGGAAATTGAGGGCTATGGACGCTGTTTAGTGACCGATAGAATGAATTCTCGCTATACCAACCATGTGGACATTGCTATGAAAAAGACCGAAAAAAAGGAGGCTTTAAAGTTTGGCCGCAGAAAATTAAAGGTTCATCTCGTTAAAAAGATTGAAAACATTTAATTTTATTGATCCAAAACCGTCCCAGCCGTCCTCGGGGCGGTTTTTTCTTGAATAAAACCCTCGTATTTGATAGGATAAAACAAGCTTTAAGCTATAAGCCTTGAGCTATTAGCTAATAGCTTATAGCTCACAGCTAATCGCTGTATTGGTCACGTAGCCAAGTGGTAAGGCAACAGTTTGCAAAACTGTCATTCGTGGGTTCGACTCCCACCGTGACCTCATTTAAATAAAAAATGCGCTTTTTAGCGCGTTTTTTGTTTAAAATTAGTTATAGTGGTGGGAGTCGAACCCGGCAGCAGAGAGACGAGTTTTGCGCCGTAATTCAGGACGACGCAAAACGAAGTCGAACGCCGCCAAACCCGAGCGAGCACAGGGTTTGGCGCTGCCGCGTCCAACGAGTCTGAGCGGAAGCGAGGACGAGGCGAAACTCTCGCCGTGACCTCAACTTTTATCCCAAAGTCCACAAATTTCTGGACAATGGTCATTTCGTGTTCTAATATACTCCAAAGTCCACAGTAGCGTGGACTTTGGACCTAGTTATCAACAACTTATTCACTTTTTTAAACAACCCAAAGTCCACAAGAATGTGGACTTTGGAATTTTAAAAACATAAAAACCGTCCATTTTTGCCAAAGTCCACAGTAGCGTGGACTTTGGAATGTTAATAAGGTGTGGATAACCTGTTATTTTTCTAAAATAAGTTATCCAAAGTCCACAA
Organism: bacterium; assembly: GCA_021818075.1. Taxonomy (GTDB): domain Bacteria; phylum Patescibacteriota; class Patescibacteriia; order Patescibacteriales; family Patescibacteriaceae; genus JAKAEX01. The sequence goes on along the minus strand of JAKAFD010000018.1, from coordinate 11 downwards.
CAATGTGGACT
>JAKAFD010000017.1 GCA_021818075.1 bacterium | reverse complement strand
AAGTCATTTTGCGCCAGCCTGACGCAGTCTTGGCAAAAAATAACAAATTGCAGCCAAAACAATTTTATAATTATCTCATAAACCTTTTATGGAAGACTTTAAAAAATTGGAAAAAAAATTGCAGCATACTTTTGCTAAAAAAGATTTGCTGAAACAAGCTTTAGTGCATCGTTCTTATCTTAATGAAAATCCGACTTTTCCCCTGGGTCATAATGAGCGGCTGGAATTTTTGGGTGACGCGGTACTGGAAATAATTGTTACCGAACATCTCTACCACGCCTACCCCCAGGAAACCGAAGGCGAACTAACCGACTGGCGCGCCAGCCTGGTCAACGCCAAGATGTTATCGCAAGTCGCGTACGCTTTGGAGATTGAAGATTATTTATTTTTATCCCGCGGCGAAGCTAAAGATAAAAACACCAAAGCGCGCCAAATTATTTTGGCTAACGCCATTGAAGCAATTATCGGCGCCCTCTACTTAGACGGCGGCACTAAGGCGGCCAAAACTTTTATTGATACCAACATCTTAAATCACCTGGAAGAAATTTTAAGTTTAGGCCTGCATCACGACCCTAAATCAAAATTTCAGGAAAAATCCCAGGAACTTTACAATATCACCCCCCGCTATGAAGTACTGCGAGAATACGGCCCGGATCACGACAAGATGTTTGAGGTGGGACTATACATTGATAAAGACTTAGTCGCCACCGGCAACGGTTCTTCCAAGCACGAGGCCCAGGTAGACGCCGCCACCAAGGGTTTGGCCAAGAAAAAATGGTAAAAAATGGCCCTAAAATCAATTTATAAAAAGCTTGAAATTTTTGCCAAGATTAACTATAATTATAGTAAAGCAGTTAACTTATATGGACGCTAAAACATTACAAAAAATTAAGGAGGAATTAGTGAAGCGCCAAGCCAGTATTGAAAAAGAACTGGCCAGTTTCGCCGAAAAAACCGATGCGGAAAAAAACGCCTATGTTTCGCGTTTCCCCGAGTACGGCAGCGAAAGCGATGACAACGCGCAGGAAGTAAACCAATATACCACCAACCTGGAAGCGGAAAGAATTTTGGAAAAAAGTTTAAAAGACATCAAGAACTCGCTCAAAAAAATTGATAAGGGCGACTATGGTATTTGCAAATATTGCGGCAAAGAGATTGAAGCCAAACGACTTTTAATCCGTCCTGACTCCAGCGCCTGCGTAGCCTGCAAACGAAAATTGCAAAATCAAAAATAATGTTTACGCGTTTTAGCAAAACGATGAATAAACCAATGGCCAGCCTGCACGCGCTTGCCATTTTTTTTGTCCTTGCGGACAGATGGTTAAAAGTTTGGGTATTGGCCACCAAGCCGATTTCCGCCAAATTACTGGCTCTGACCTATAGCCTCAACCCGGGGCTGGCTTTTTCTTTACCGCTGGGCCAACCGCTGATTTTATTAATTGTCGGCTTAATTATCATTTGGCTCGGCCGCTACTATTTTAAATTGCGGCGCGCTCACGATTGGCGGTCTGGCCTGATTTTCGCTTTGCTCCTGGGTTCGCTGAGCAATTTAGTTGACCGCCTACTGTACGGCGGCGTAGTTGATTATCTTAATTTCGGTTCGCTAACGGTGTTTAACTTGGCGGACGCGCTGATTGTGTTTAGTCTTGGTCTGTGGCTGGTTAGGGAAATTTTTTACGGTAATCGTCCGCCGGCCGCCGGCTCGGCCCAAAACAAACTTTAACCAAATGGTCTGATGAGGCAGTAGTTTAACCGCTTTATCCGCCCACTCAATCACCACCACGCTCTTCGGGTCCTGGAAATCATCCCAACCGATAGCAGCTAGAGCTGATTCGTCGCCTAGACGATAAGCGTCAATATGCACCAGCCGCTTAATGGCCTGGTGTTTTGTTTTATAAACCTTCAAAACCACAAAAGTCGGACTGGACACCTTGGTTTTTACGCCCAAAGCTTTGGCCAGGCCTTGAGTAAAGGTTGTTTTACCGGCGCCTAATTGGCCGACCAAGGCCAAAACCTCTCCGCCCTTTAACCCGGCGGCGATCTTTTTAGCCAAGTGATTGGTCTCGGCCACGGAATTGATTAAAATTTTCATATACTCACATTTTTCAATAAAAAAAAGCGGCTGTCAATGAAACACCCGCTTAAATTTTTTAGAGGCCCCCTAACCAAAGGCCTCTTCCGACGGATAATCTTCTAAAAACTGAAACAAAACTTTTGTTTCTTTGTTATTGCTCGGTTCTGGTTTTTCATCAGTAAGCCCCTTATCGCAAGCTCCGCCAAAAGCAGTGGGGTTTTCTAATGAATTATCCAAATCTGAAGACGCTTCTTGTTCGCGTATTTTTACATACTGACGACGGCTAAACATAAATACCCCCATTATTAAAAGAACTTATTTACTTACTACTTGATTTTTTTGCTCAAATAACAATTTTTCATATAGGGCTTTAGCCAAACTTCTACAGTCGGGAAAAAGTGAACCGGCATAAGAAACTATTAACTGCCATTGCTGTTTTAAAGTATTGATATCCAAATTCATTGCTAAGTGCCAAGCCGCAAGCTTTTCAGCGTCGTCCTTTGAATAGTGTTGAGTTAAAATAAAAAATTCTAAGCTCTTAACAGCTATCTTACTATCAATTCTTCTAAGACGCTTATTAATTATTAATTCGCTCTCAACCCAAGTGCGTTCCGGCAGGCCTTTATTAAGGCATGACGCCAGCTCCTTAAACGCCAAAATAATCTCTTTGTCTTCGCTGGCAGCTAAACCACGCCAAAGCTCTCCACTTAGCCCCTTTGCCACAAGTCCATAAAATTCATTTTTTTCAAAAAGGTTAAGAAACTTTTTTCGGTGTTTCATAATTTGCTTTGACGGCACTTTTTTAATTAACCCAATAACTCTGTTAAGTTCCTTTCCGCCATAATTATTGGAGAAAAAAACTACCAATTTTAATAAACTCGGCAACTGTTGGAAAAAATTTTTCGGTGAGGTTTTTAACAATTGTTCTAATCGCTCTAACTCCCTTAAAAACTCCTCCTCTGTTTTTTCCCGCGACCCAAGATTTGATTTTGACATAACAACCCCTCTCTTTTTCTTAAATTGTAAAACAACTTGTAAATTATTAAATTAATGACTTAATTTACAATACTTAATATTAGTTGTCAATAGTATGCTTTTATTTATCTTCACCCTTTACAGACAGAAGTAATTGTGTTAGCCTTAACAAAGAATTAAATTTAAAGTTTAAAAATTTCCAAGTATGCCTAATAAAAAATCGGCTAAAAAAGAATTGCGCAAAAGCCACAAGCGAGTCAAGCTAAATTCAACGATTAAACATAATCTACAGACTCTGCGCAAACAAACCGCCAAAGCTTTGGCCGCCAAAGAAGCACAGGCTAAGGAGCTAGGCGCCAAGACTATCAAGGCTCTGGATAAGGCTGCCGGTAAAGGTATTATCAAAAAAAATACCGCCGCCCGCACCAAGTCCCGCCTGCAAAAGAAACTCAACGCCCTGACCAAATAACTAATTTTAAAAAACAATCCGCTACCGCGGGTTGTTTTTAAATATTGGCCAAAAGCAAAGTCAGCATCAACGGCGCCGGCAATTTGCCGGTTTTGTAATTATAGTCCAGCTTAACCAAGGCGCTAAGCATAGTTTTCAGGCTGCCTAAATTAAAATGACTGGCCTGCGTCAAACTTTTTTGCAAAACATAGGGATGAATTTTCATCAGCCGGCCAATGGCTTTACTATCCAAGCCGTTATCCAAACCGGAGCGCACCGCCAATAAAATTTTAACCTGGCGCATCAGCATAGTTGTCAAATAAACCTCGTTTACCTCCTGCCGCAGCTGTTCTTCCAACAACTTTAAAGCCAGGGCTTTATTTTTGTTGCTCAAAGCGTCGGTTAAAGCAAAAATCTTTTCTTCGGTTTGGTTTTGCACTAAAGCCAAGACCGTAGCCGCGCTGATGGTTTTATTATCCGGCTCGGCGCTTGACTGATAGCTGATTAGTTTATTCAATTCATTATGCAACGACCATAAATCACTGCCCAGTCGGGCCACTAAAATCTGGCTGGCCTTATAATCAATGCCAAAACCGCGTTCGGCCAAGCGGGCTCTAAGCCAATCGGCCGCCTCCTGATTGTTAAAGGCGTTAAAATACTGGACATAAGGCGTGGTTTTAAAAAAGGTGAATAAGGCCGCTTGCGCTTTGGTCAGCGGCTTGGTATTGTCGCCGTTGGTAATTTGCGCTTCGCCTGTTTTGTCCAGAACCACGGCCGCTTCATAAAAAATTAAGATATTTTCCTGCGCCCCGGCGCGGTTTTTTAAATATTCGGCCAAGGCCGGCAAAAAATCTTTGTCTTTATTATGCAACACGCCCTCTACCACCAACAACCGGCGCCGGGCAAATAAAGAATTAGCGGAAACGATTTCATGAAATTTTTCCAAACGCAAATCAGCGCCATCCAGCTCCACCAGACTGGCGCCGCTAGCGTCAACTTCGCGCAAAAACTTGCGCTTAAGCTCTCTGATTTTTTCTTTGGCCCGAAAATCATCCGGACCGTAAAAAAAGAATATCATATGCCGCGGGCTTCGCTTTGATCGGTCGGCGGCTGAACTTTGCCGGGCAAGCGATGCTTTAAATATTGCCACAAACGAATAACCTCCGGGCTGCCGAACAGCCAGCAAATCAATAAATAAATAGCTACGCCGGCGCCGGCGGCCGCGCCGGTTTGCAGGGCCACGCCCCAGAAACGATCCATATCCACAGCCGCGCCCAGGCTCTGTTTAATCACTTGAATAACTACGGCGCTGGCCAGAGCGGCCAAAGAAAACTTCAACACCCAAAGCACGATGCGTTTTTCGTTTAAACTGCCGATGGCCAGACGCAGGGCCACGGCCAAGGCGATAAAATTAATAATGGATGATAAAGAAAAAGCCAAAGCTAGACCGACCACGCCCCACAATCTGGTCAGCCATAAGGCCAAACCGATATTAATAACATCCGAAGTCAGGCCGATGGCAAAAGGCGTGCGGGAATTGTGGCGGGCATAAAATACGCGGGTGAAGAGCGGGATTAAAGCCTGGGCGAAAAATGAAATGGCAAATAGCGACAAAGCATTCATGGTTAAAACCGTATCCTCCCAATTAAATTTGCCGGTGCCCAAAATCAAGCGGACGATTTGCGCCCGCAAGAGCAAAAAAATAACGGTGGAAGGAATAATAAAAAATAAAATCTGGCGCACCGAACTGCTTAAACGGTTAATCAGTTTATCTTTATCAAAAGCGTGCGCCGACAGCACCGGAAAGACGGCGATAGCAAAAGAAATGCCGAAAATCCCGACCGGAAAAGACTGTAAATTGTTGGCCAAATTAAAAACCGCCAAGGAGCCGCTGGCCAAAGTGGAAGCGATAACCGTTACTACCAGTAAATTAATCTGATTGCTGGCCAGGGCCAAAGTTCTGGCAGTCATCATCTTCATAATCAGGCGCACGCCGCGGTCGCGCCAATTAGCCACCGGCCGCCAGCGCCAGCCTAACTGCAGCACCGCCGGCAATTGAATTAAAGCGTGCAAGGCCGAACCCAAAACCACGCCCCAAGCCAAACCGGTGATGCCCCAGCGCGGCGCCAAAAAATAAGCGCCGGCAATAATGCCTAAATTATAAAATAGGGGTGACAAAGAATAAGCAAAAAATCGTTTGAGCGACTGTAAGATGCCGCCAAAGACGCTAGACAGGCCTAAAAGCAGAGGTGATAAAAACATAATTCTCGTTAAGCTCACCGTGGCCGCCAATTTCTCGCCGCTAAAACCGGGGGTGGCCAGTTTCATCATCCAAGGCGCAAAGATAATGCCCAAAATCATTAGCGCCAGCATCACCAGCCCCAACAGGTTTAAAATATTGTTAGACAGCTCCCAGGCCTCTTGACGATCTTTATCGCCTTTAAGCAAGTTAGTAAAAGCCGGGATAAAACCAGCCGATAAAGCGCCCAGCACTAATAAATTAAAAATTAAATCAGGAATGCGAAAAGCGGCGTAATAAACATCCAGCGTATCGCCGGCGCCGAAAGTACCGGCCAAAATTCGGTCGCGCACCACGCCCAGTAAGCGGCTTAAAAGCGAAGATGCGGCCACCAAAAAAGCGGCCGCCGTGACACTGTCAATCGAGCGATAAAATAATTTTTTTATCATAATTACAATAAACTTTTACCGGTCATGTTCTCCGGCTGTTCTATACCTAAAAGCTTTAAAATTGTCGGTGCCACATCAGCCAAGGAGCCGCTGGGCCCAAGCAGGCTTAAATCACTAACAGCCGCATCAGCCATACCTAAATTATACCCCTCAAACTTAGAGCCGACAATAATAAACGGTACCGGGTTAGCAGTATGTTCTTTGGCCACCCGTCCCAGCTGCCAATCCATCATCATTTCCGCGTTGCCATGGTCGGCCGTTAAGAGCGCCAGGCCTCCGACTTCAATAATTTTTTTCAGCAAACGACTCAAAGCCTCATCCACCGCCTGCGCCGCCTTAATAGTTGCCGCCAAATCGCCGGTATGGCCAACCATATCGGCATTGGCCAGATTAATTAAAATAAAATCGTACTTAGCTTGGTTGATTTTTTCTTCAGCCGCGTCCACGATGGCCGATGCCGCCATGGCCGGCGTGGCGCTGTAATTGGCGGTTAGCGGCGACGGAATCAATAAATGCTCTTCACCACTGAAGGCCCCTTCGCGAGCGCCATTAAAAAAATAAGTGGCATGGGCATACTTTTCCGTTTCGGCGATTCGCAATTGCTTTAAGCCGGCTTTGGCTAGTACCTCGCCCAAGGTGCCTTTGAGTTCTTTCTTGGCCAGTACCGTCTTAACCGGCAAGCCGTTTTCATATTCGCTTAAAGTAATAATTTGTAAATTACCTGGTTTGGTTCGTTTAAACCCCGTAAACTCCGGTTCGGCCAAGGCTCTGGCCAGCTGTCTGATGCCGTCGGGCAGCCAATTGAAAAAAATAACGGCGTCATTATCTTTAATTAAGCCTTTAGGTTGATTAGTTTTATCAACTATCACCGTCGGCTTAAACTGCTCATCATAAATTTTTTGCTCATAACTTTTTTTAACAGCTTTTGCGGCTTGGCCGGACCGCTCGCCCGCGCCCTCCGTTAATAATTTATAAGCTGCCTCGGTCCGATCCCAGTGCCGGTCGCGGTCCAAAGCGTAAAATCTTCCGGACAAGCTGGCGATTTGTCCCACACCCGAATCCGCCAATGCTTGTTCCAGTCTATTAATGTACTGCAAACCATTAGCGCGGGGCGTTTCGCGGCCATCTAAAATACAATGAATGTAAACTTTGGTTAGTTTTTTTCTTTTGGCTAATTCCAGAAGCGCCAACAAATGATTAAAATCGGCCTGTCCCTGACCGTCCCCCAATAAACCGACCAGATGCAGACTGCTGTCGTATTTTTTCAACTGTTTAAAAGTTTGGAGCCAAATCGGCAACTTAAAAAATGATCCGTCGGCAATGGACTCCTTGATTTGTTCCCGGCCTGACGGACAAGCGCGACCAGCGCCCAGCACCATGTGGCCGACTTCGCTCCCACCGACCGCGCCTGCCGGCAAACCAACTGCCGAACCACTGGCGTTTAAAGTCAGGCAAGGATACTTGGTTATAAGTTCATTAAAAAATGGCGGTTTGGCCTGGCTTAAAGCATTGCCCTCGCCCGCCGGCGCCACGCCCCAGCCGTCTAAAATAATTAAGACCATTGGCCGCCATTTTTTATTAAAAACCTCATCTTTGGACATAAATTAAAATGCCTTTTTAACTAAAACAGCTTAGCATTTTTAAGGAAAAAATTAAAGCCTAGTGTTATTTTATTTATCTTAATAACAATTGACAAACATTTAAAAGTATGCTATTTGTAAATATACTGAAATAATTAGTTTTTTAAAATTTTACAGAGAGGGAAAAATGTCTATAAACAATAGAACGACTCTTATTGTTTTAGGAGTAATTAACTTCATGTTTATTGCCATTACGATATCAACACCACTTGGTAGTTCAAAAATTCTGTATTTTATCATTGGCGGAATGGCAATGATGGCAGCTCTTATTTCCGCTGCCTGCACCTCGTATAAAAAAAGGAATTCAAAAACCATACTTGTTATAATATGGGTGTCTGTAAGTTTGTTGAATTTCGCTAAAGCTACTTGGCTTTTATAAACAACTTGAGTTATGGCTATTATTTACGAGCGGTTTACAGAATTACTTATTTTTTGTAAAAATTTAAAGAGACTTATTGATATAAAATTAATAAGTCTCTTTTTCTTTTTACCTCTTAGCTTTTACATTGCCAAGTCTTGTTCAATTTCAATCAAACGATTCAATTTGGCGTTGCGTTCGGCGCGAGCCAGCGCGCCGGACTTAAACCATTCCACATTGGCGGCCACGGCCAAGTCCGAGAGCCAATCGTCGGCGGTTTCCTGATCGCCGTTAGCCAGCACTATCTGATAATTATGTTCTTGGGCCAATTTAATTAAAGCCACCGCCTCGCCGACCGAAGCTAAGCGCGACGGCGTAATCACGATAGCATTAGCCAAATGATTTTTTAAATTTTGTCTGAACTTGTTGGCGCTATTGGCAAATAAATCATCACCGGCCAAAATCAGCTTATAGTCTTCGGCGCCGGTCAAACTCTGCCAGCCGCCGATATCCGCGGCCGCCAACGGATCTTCCAAATAAACTAAATGATAGTGGCTTTGCCACTCTTCATAAAGACTGACTAAATTAGCCGACTGTAGCTGGCTATGGTCCAGTTTAAATAAATATTTTCCCTGGCCGGACGACAAACTGGCGGCGCCAATATCCAAACCTAAAGCAAACTCCTCGCCCCAGGCAAAACCGGCAGTTTGGCAAGCGGCGGCAATCAGCTGCATGGCTTCCAAGCTGGAAGTCATATCCGGCGCATAACCGCCGAAGCTGCCCAAGTCGGTATCAAAACCGGCTTGCCGCAATTGGTCAGCCAGGGCGTGAAAAATTGCCGAACCGGCAGCGGCTTTTTGCGCCAGCGAGGTTTGATTTTTAGTCAGCGGCACCAATAAAAATTCTTCAAAGTCCAAATTAGTGTCGGCGTGCCGTCCGCCATTAAATAAATTAAAAATCGGCGTCGGTAAAACAAATACCTCTTCTTTAAAACTGTAAGCCAAATTAAAATATTGATATAATTCCTGGCTGGCGGCAGCGGCAGCGGCGCGACTAACCCCGAGCGACACAGCCAGCGACAAAGCCGGTGCCTCGGCTGACCAATCTTTTAACCAATTATCGGCGGTCACGGCTCCATCGGCGGACAATTCCAAATCAGCTAAAAATGGCCAAACCATATCCGTAAATTTTTGCTGGCACAAATTAAAAACCGCCTCATCACCAGCTTCCGGCAAAACCGCGCTGGCCCACAACTGGCGGTCATTGGATAACCACAGCTTTAAACCAAGAGCCGGCCAGCCGTCGCCGCTGTAAATTTTGTAAATCGCTCCTCGGGTTATCTTAATCATATTATTTAATCAACCCAACTAGTCCCGGTAATTTCTCACCGCTCAAATAAGCCAGGGTGGCGCCGCCACCGGTGGAAATCCAGTCAATATCATCTTCCATTTTAGTCAATTTTAAGGCGTCAATAGTTTCACCGCCGCCCACCACGCCAAAAGCTTTGCCGCTTGAACGGCTGGCCACGGCACGCGCCACAAACAAAGTGCCGTAACGGGCGCGTTCATCTTCATAACGGCCCATGGGCCCGTTCCAAACCAAAGTATTGGCTCGTTTGATGTAATTGCCAAACAGCTTCATGGTTTCCGGACCGATATCAATAATGGTTTCACCGCGCTTTATTTCTTTAAGGTGGCGCCAGGCGGTGCGGCCGTCTTTAGTAGTAACTACCAGGTCAAGGGGCCAAACTAATTTTTTTCTGGGCAAACGCCGCGCCAAAGCGATGCCCGACTTAGTGACTATTGACTTGCCAACATTAAAACGATGCGCCGCCAAAAAATTATTGGCCAAAGCGCCGCCGATTAATACATGATTGGCTTTTTTCAACAAATTTTTCAACACGGCAATTTTGGTTTCAACTTTAACGCCGCCCATAATGGCAATCAGCGGCCGCTTAGGCTTTAAGACTCGCCGCAAATTAGTCACTTCAGCCACCAGCAAGGGCCCGGCAAAACTGGGCAGATATTTTTTTATAGCTGACACGGAAGTGTGCTGGCGATGACAAGAAGCAAAAGCGTTATTAATATAGACATCGGCCAAACCGGCCAGTTGTTTGGCAAATTCAAGACTGTTGGTTGTTTCGCCGGGATAAAAACGAATATTTTCTAACAGCGCCACCTGTCCATTCTTGAGTTTGGTTATGGCTGTTTGTAATTTGGCACTGCCAACCGGCTGATTTAAAAATAGCACCCGTTTGTCCAATAATTTAGCCAGGTGGGAAGCGATAATTTTAACGCTAAATTTCCGGCGGTCGGCGGCACCACCACTTTTAGGCCAACCCAAGTGGGTCATTAACACTATCTTAGCTCGCTTGCTGATTAAAAATTTAATCAATTCCAAAGACGCTTGTATTTTAAAATCGTCTTCAATTTTACCTCGCATTATCGGTACATTAAAATCAACTCTGACTAAAACAGTTTTATCGCTTAAGTGCGCCGTGCCGATGGTTTTGGCCTTCATGGTAGTTTAATTAAAACATTTACCTCTTAATAATATCACATTTTAAACGAAGCGTCATCGGAGTCGTGGCTGCAAGTTTCCAATTTTCAATTTCCAATTTTCAAACAGTTTTCAATGATAAAATTTCCAAACAGTTTGGAAGCTGGAAATTAAAAAACTCTCCAGTAGGAGAGTCTTGGAAAATAATTATTAACAATCTATAGCCCGCCCAAGGTTATGGCGGCCTCCTTTTTATCCGGGCCGCGCCAATATTTAACAATCACTTTGTCGCCGGACTGATAACCGGCAATAACATCAGCCAAATCCAAGCCGTAGCCGATTTCTTTTTCATCCACCGCGTAAATAATATCGCCCTCTTTTAAGCCGGCTTGGGCGGCCGGACTGGTGGGCACTACGGCAATGCCTTTTTTATCTTTAACCAGCAAGGCGCCGACCGGCTGTTTGTTTCTAATATGATAATCGCCGTTCAAATAATTAACTCCCAAAACGGTTTTGGTTATCGGTTTATTGGCCAACAAAGAATTAATGGCGCTGATAATATAGTCAACGCTGACCACCTGCTTGTCTTTGGTTAGCCAGCCAACTATCCGCCCCGACAAATCAACCGCCACCAAATCATTAGCGTCAAGGACGGACAAACTCAAAGTTTTAAACGGCTGGTCGCTGGCAATAATGTCATCACGACGCCGATTTTCGGTTAAAATCGCCGGGCTGATAGTTTTTAGCCAGCCGACCAAAAATACCGCCTGACCGCGTTTTAATTCCACCGCCGGACTAAAACCGGCTACCGGCAGACTGTTGGCGCCTCGCAAATGGACAAAGGTTAAACCGGAAAAATTATCAAATACCAGCTTGTCCAGATTATAAATTTTTTTATCTTTGGTCACGGCCACATAATCATCCGCCTTAACCGCGCCATCCTTGGTTTGCCAGTTAGCCGCCAGCCAGCCGTCGCTGGTAATCAAGACGCCAGCCACCGGCGCATTTAATAAATCATAATTATTGTCGGCTTTCTTTTTCAGCAAACCCACAATCACTTTTTCCGCCGAGTCAATTACTTCGGCCGCCCGCACATCCTGCTGAACGACCACTTGCCGAGCGCCGTTAATCACCACTTGAGGCGCCGAACCGTCTAGATTGGAAATGTTTTTATCGGTGATATTTTTCAAATCGGAAATCTTGCTAAACCAATAACCGTACAACCAGCCGCCGCCCAAACCGCCAATCAGCGCCACGCCCAAAATAAATAAAACAAAAATTAATTTTTTACGTCTATTTAAACCTTCCATAAATTATATCTTACAGCCAACTGGCCGTCAGCAATAGCAGCAGCCAGCCGACGACCACCAAAGACAGATAAAACCACAAACGCCGGCGGCTGAAACGATGACTTATTAAATCATTAAATAAAATTAAAAGCAAATAATAAACCGCCGCCCACAGAAAACCCAATAAATTATGATTGAGCGGCAATAAGGCTAAGACTCCAAAAAACTCCAATAAAATAACCAGATGCGCCAGTAGGTACCAGCCAAAGCGGTGCCACTCCACCTTAGTCGCCCACATCCCCTGATATAAAATCAAGCCGAGCACCACGGCCACGCCGGCCAAAATCAGCCAAAAATTATATTGCAAAAAAGCCCGCACGCCGTAAGCCAGAGCGCCCAAGAAAAAAACGCCGATAAAATTAACGTAGAAAGACAAATTCTCCAAACTGAAAGAAGTATAACGGCTGGGCAGGTTGTAATAAAAATAAACGAAGCGCCAATAGATGTAATTAAACACCAGCACCACCGCTGCCACCGTATAGATTAAAGCCTGGCTGCTGATAATGATAAAATAACTTAAAACAATCAGATTGGTTAAGAGCGGCAAGAGAGCGGCGTTCCACCAGTGCGGCTCTTTGGCCTTGGCGCTGATAATTTTAGCCCCCAGCAAACAAAAAATTATCATTAACGCGTCAATGATAAGAAAATTTTGCGGATTTTGCCGCAGACTCCACCAAGCCGCCAGCCAGGCGACAACCGATAACAGCGGAATAAAGTTGGCCAGTCGTTTCATAAAAATTTAATTAAACAAATTATTATTTTCCAGCGGCAGCCAATCATTGTCGGACTCGCTCCAGCGATAAATCAGCAGCTGATAAATTTTTTCCGTCGGATCGTAAATATATTCCACTGACGACTCGGAGCCAATACGGTTGGAGTAAGTAACTTTTTTATCAATCACTTTGGGACGGCTGATAAATTCCAATTTTAAGCGACCGAGCGGCCCGTTAAAGACGATAGTTTCCACCTCTTCCCCATCCGCCTCCTCACTGGCAAATTTCTCGTGTTCTTCCACAGCAAAATTATCTTGAATTTGGGCCACGATTTCGCGCCAACGGTCTAAATGCATATAAGCTATAAGCCTTTAGCCGTGAGCTCTAAAGCTAATGGCCTGAGGCTAATTATAATAAATCCCCTTGGTTTCGGTATTTCGTTTATAGCGCGAAGCCATCTGTTCGTCAACCAGGCCCTCAGCCACTAGATGTTCCACGGATTTTTCCATGTCAATCATGCCCAACTGATAATTGGTCTTGATAAAGGTGGCCAGCTGGTTAATTTTATTTTCCAAAATTAGATTAGACACGGCCGGATTGTTAATCATCACCTCCCGAGCCGCCACTAAACCGCCGCCGACTTTAGGAATCAGCTGTTGAGAAATAACGCCGCGCAAAGTGAGGGATAACTGGACCAAGACCTGCTGTTTGCGGTGGCCGGGGAAAGAATCAACAATTCTGGCGATGGTGTCGGGCGCGCTGGAGGTGTGCAGAGTGGATAAAACTAAATGACCGGTCTCGGCGGCGGTCAAAGCCGCTTCAATTGTTTCCGGATCGCGCATTTCGCCAATCATAATAACATTGGGGTCCTGGCGCAAAACATATTTCAGCGCGTTGGCAAAACTTAAGGTGTCATGGCCGACTTCGCGCTGCTCCACAATACTTTTTTTGTCGGTAAAAATATATTCAATCGGGTCTTCAATGGTAATAATGTGCGAGGTGCGCTCCTCATTAATCATATTAATGATAGTCGCCAAGGTAGTGGACTTGCCGCAGCCGGACGGACCAGTCACTAAAATCAAACCGTCTTTCAAGCCGGCCATTTTAATCATGGCGTCGGTAAAGCCGGTTTCTGCTGCCGTGGGAACTTCGGCTTTAATGCGACGGGCCGACAAGCCGATTTTGCCGGACTGAAAATGCAGATTGATTCTAAAACGATTGTCAAACACCTCAATGGAGAAATCCAGCTCGCGATTGGCGTTAAACAGCTTGGCCCGATTGGCGTCCAAAATGGAAATAACCGAAGTCTCCATAAATTTTTCATCAACCACCTCTTCCCCGATAAAGACCAGCTCACCATCCACACGCAACGCCGGTTTATTGCCGGCCACCAAATGCAAATCAGAGGCTCCTTTGTCAATCGCCTCTTTAAAATAGTCTTGAAAACTTAACATATTGTTCTTGTTTTAGTCTTAATTAAAATCATTATACCATTAAAAAGGAAAACTGGACAAACCGGCCATTAATAGTTAAAAAGGGCTTAAATTTAGCCATTTTTTAAATAAAACTTGCCAAAAATAAAAAAAAATGATAGCCTAAAGAAGAATTTAAATTAACCAACACCGCAATTCCGGTTCTGACTTAAGTAGAAAATTGCCTTTGTTTTAGCTAAAATTTTGTGAACACCTCTTTATTCCTAGCTAATTTTTTTAAGGACTCTACACTTAAAAATCACTTGGCCTAATTAACGGGCCGGATTTTTATTGATGCCAGGCGGAATGCGGTTTGAATAGTATGGCATATTTATTATCCATAGTCGGTCTGGCTTTAGGCCTGTTTATCGGCTATTGGCTTAGAAAGCAGAAGGCTTTATCGGAAATCAACAGCGCCGAAGCGCGGGCGGAAAAAATTCTGACCGAAGCCAAAACCAAAGAAAAGCAGTTGGTGCTGGAAGCCCAAGAAAAATCTCTGAAAATTATTGAAGAAACCAAACGACAGACAGAGGTTGACCGCCGCGAACTGAACAAAACCAAAGACAAATTGGAGCAGCGGGAAAATCTGTTTTCCCAAAAACTGCTGGATTTACAAGATAAGCAGCAGGACCTCTATGACAAGCTGAACAAAATCGAGGAAGCCAAAGAGAAAATCAAGCAAATCAAGGAGGAGCAAGTGACCAAGCTGGAAACCATCGCCGCCATGACCAAGGACGAGGCGCGCGAAGTTTTGTTTAGAAATCTGGAAAGGGATAATGAAGAGTCCTTAAGTTCGCGTATTAATAAATTGCACCGAGAAAGCGAAGATGTGCTG
>JAKAFD010000067.1 GCA_021818075.1 bacterium | reverse complement strand
TTTAAGCTCTCTCTACGTATTCGCCGGATTCGGTGTTGACGCGAATGGTGTCGCCTTCGTTAATAAACATCGGGACATTGATGGTGGCGCCGGTTTCCAGCTCCACGGTTTTCATCACATTGCCGGCCG
This sequence comes from bacterium, assembly GCA_021818075.1. Lineage (GTDB taxonomy): Bacteria > Patescibacteriota > Patescibacteriia > Patescibacteriales > Patescibacteriaceae > JAKAEX01. The sequence goes on along the minus strand of JAKAFD010000067.1, from coordinate 3,035 downwards.
AATTACCGCGTACGCCCGGAGGAGCGGAGATGACTTTAAAAGTCATTTTAATCGGCAGTTTGACGGTCATGGGCTGATTTTGAAAATAGAGCACTTCCACTTCGGTGTCTTCCCGCATAAATTTGTCCTGGTCGCCGATTTGGTCTAAGGGCAACTGAAACTGTTCAAAGGTCTCGTTGTCCATGAAGTAAGCGGTCGAGGCGTCTTTATACAAAAAGTTAGCCGACCTTTTTTCCACCTCGGCTTCTTCGGCTTTGTCATTGCCTTGGAAGGTCTGTTCCATCACGCTGCCCGAGAGCAGATTTTTCAGTTTGGTTTTAAGCACGGCTCCACCGCGGCCCATTTTGTGATGATCGGCTTTAATAACAATATAAGGTTCGCCGTTGATTTTTAACAGCTTACCGAGTTTTATTTCATTCAATGACAACATAAATTAGCGGTTGGTAAAAATAAGCAAAGCCATCATGCGCGCCCGTTTGACTGCTTGCGCCAGCTTACGCTGATGCTTGGAGCAGACGCCGGTGCGGCGTTTGGGTAAAATTTGGCCGTAAAAATTGGTAAATTTTTTCAGCAATTCGGTGTTTTTGTAGTCAATATCTTCCAAATCATTGACGCAAAACCAGCAAGCTTTTTTTTCTTTAGTAGTCATAATTAATCTTTAGAAGGGGATGTTTTCCACCTTGATTTCTTCTTCCGCCGGCGCGTTAGCGTCGCCGAAATTACTGTCATAACTGATTTCGTCGCTCGGCGCTGCCGGCGCATTCGGGGTAGCGGGCGTAAACGGCGCGCCGCCGCGGCTGTCTAACATAATCATATTTTCCGCCACCACCTCAGTGGTGTAGCGCTTAATGCCGTCTTTGCCGGTCCAGTCGCGAGTCTGCAGACGACCCTCCAAATAAACCTTAGAGCCTTTTTTCAGATAGCGGCCGCAAATATCGGCCAACTTGCGCCAGGCGACAATGTTGGTAAATTCGGCGCGTTCTTGACGCTGACCGCTGGCATCGGTCCAAACCATATTGGTGGCAATCGCGAAAGAAGCGACATTTTGTCCGCCCGGCGTTTGGCGAACTTCCGGGTCGCGGGTCAGATTGCCGATGAGCATGACTTTGTTGAGGTTCATATATTTATATTAGATAACTTAGAGCAAGTTATCGGTGTCTAAAATTTGATTTAATTTATCGTCCAAGTCGGACAGCTCAACTTTGTCTTTATCGTCTTTGACTGGAACCTTTAACGGTTGCGGCGCGGATTCCGGGCGCCGGGTTTTAACTTCAGCTTCGCCTCTGGGCTCTTGAATTTCAGCGTCTTTTTCCGCTTTCTGCAATTCACTCATAGCTTTGGCCTCCTTAGCCAGCTGCTGGGGCGTTTTTGGTTCGCCCTTAACCGTCTGGTGGCGCAGGATGTCGCTATCCAGTTTTAACTGATTGTTGATTTGCGGCAGCGCGGCGGGCGGAGCATCAAACTCAAGTAGCTCGTAATAGCCATGGCGAAATTGCTTAATTTTGTAAGCCAGTCTCTTTTTACCCAGGCTGTCGCGGCGGGTGATAGTGCCGCCATTGTCGGTAATGAGCTTTTCCACCTTAGCTTTTACCGGCCCCAGCTCATCTTCGCTGAATTGGTTGGAAACCAAATAAAGCAACTCATAATGCGGGGTTTCGTTCTTTTTGGTTTTAGACATAATATTTTAGTTTTTAGTAAAAATTATTAATAAAATAAAAAAACCTTCAGATATACTCATAAGGGCTAATTTTAGCCTTTTTTCTGAAAGTTTGAGCATACCTTTAGTGCTTTTAGCACTGACGCGAACGCGGGGTTCAGGTCGTGGAAAAGGTTTGATTATTAAGTTGTTATTATTAAGCTAACATAAAGGAAAAAAAATTGCAAGAGATAAAAGTTTATGGTATTTTAAAACTATGAAATATTTCTTTATTTTAGGTTCCAACCCGACCCTATCTTTGGCTGAAATTTACAGCCTTTTTGGTTTAAAGGCCGATTATCGGCTGATAGATAAAGATTGTTTGTTGTTGGAAATTGATAAACTAGAGGCCGAGTCTTTAATTAACCGGCTGGGCGGGACGATTAAAATCGGCAAAATCGTGGCTACGACCGCTCCGGCTGATTTACTGGCGGCGGTTAAAGAAGCTTGCCAGCCGCTTGATAATAAAAAGTTTTTTTTCGGCTTCTCCACCTATGGCAAGATCGGACCGACTAAGGCTCTGGCCATGAAACTGAAAAAAAGTTTGCAGGCCGACGGCGTTAATTCGCGCTGGGTAACGAGCAAGGAAAAAAATCTGTCCAGCGTCGCCGTAGAGCAGAGCGGTTTATTGAAGCATGGGCAGGAATTTGTGTTAATCGGCGAGGGCCAGAAAATTTTTGTCGGCTTGACCGAAGCGCTTCAGCCGTTTAAAGATTGGTCGTTTCGCGATTACGGCCGGCCCGAGCGCGATGATTATTCCGGCATGCTGCCGCCCAAGCTGGCGCGCATAATGATCAATTTGTCCCAGCCGGATAAAACGGAAATTTTATTAGATCCTTTTTGCGGTTCCGGTACGGTATTAAGCGAGGCGGCGCTTTTGGGCTGCCAGCAAATTATCGGCAGTGATATTTCTCTGGACGCTTTAGACGACACCAAAGCCAATTTGGCCTGGATGCAGGAAAAATATCATAACCTGGATTTTCGCTGCCAGTTATTTCAGTGCGATGCGCGGCGTTTGCACGAAATTTTGAGCACAACTGATATCGGCCGGGTAGTGACCGAACCATATCTCGGGCCGTCGCGCGGCAACAACCAGCGGGACAAGGTGATTAAAGAATTGACTGTTTTGTATAATGACTTTTTATTATCTTTATCTAAAATTTTAAAACCAGGCGTCCGAGTAGTCATGGTTTGGCCGATTTTTCTCAACGGCGTCCGTAAAAATTGGCTGCAGCCCGACTTAAACGGTTTCAGTTTAGTGCCGCCAGTGCCGCCGGCCTTGGCGCAGGGCAATATTAAATTAACGCCCCGGCATACCATAATTTACGGCCGGCCGGGC
>JAKAFD010000016.1 GCA_021818075.1 bacterium | reverse complement strand
TGTCATCAATTTTTTGTCCGGTGGTATAGCGGTCAAGCCGTTTTAAATTAACCAAATAATTATGCCAGAGCAAATAGGTCTCTTTGGTTCTGACAATAACCAAAGGAAATTGCGTCGGGGGGGGGGCTGATAAAAGAATTTTGTTGCATAGTTTTAGTGAGATTATTTCAATGGAAAACTTACTGACAGTTTGGGAGCGTTTTTTGCGCGGCAAGCGAAGTAAAAAAGATGTTTTGGACTTCCAGTCGCGATTAGCCGATAATTTAGCGTCGCTCCACAGCGACTTGGTTAATAAAACATATCGCCACGGCCCATATTCGGCTTTTAACATCAGCGACCCTAAGCCGCGACATATCCACAAGGCAACTGTCCGCGACCGCGTGATTCACCACTTGCTTTATAAAACATTATACGATTATTTTGACCGCCGCTTTATTTATGACAGCTATTCTTGCCGGAAAAATAAAGGCGCGCATAAGGCCTTAAATCGCTTTAAGTATTTTGCCGGTAGGGTTTCCGCCAATCACACCAAAACTTGTTATGTTTTGAAGGGCGATATAAAAAAATTTTTTGCCAGCATTGACCATCAAGTATTGTTAAATATTTTAAAAAGACAAATCACGGACACAGAGATATTATGGTTGATAGAGAGGGTATTGGCAAGTTTTAATACCGACCAGACTGGCGTTGGTCTGCCTTTGGGCAATTTAACCTCGCAATTATTTGCCAATATTTATCTCAATGAATTGGATAGATATATCAAACAAGAATTGCGGATAAAATACTATATCCGTTATGCCGATGATTTTGTGATATTGGCCGATAGTGGATATGAATTAGAGGATATTATTCCTTTAATCAAAGATTTTTTAAACCTTAATTTAAAACTAGAGCTTCACCCGCAAAAATTATTTATCAAAACCTATTCTTCAGGCGTGGATTTCTTGGGCTGGGTTCATTTCCCGCATCATCGGCAAATTCGGACAACCACCAAGCGCCGGATTTTCCGGCAAATAAGCGGCTGGCCCAATCCCCAAACCGTCAATTCTTATCGTGGCCTCTTAAGCCACGGTGACACTTATAGAATTATAAAACAACTCGGATTGACTTTTTAGCATTTTTGTTTTAACATTAAAGAAATTTTTGTTAGGCCATAGGCCAAAGGGGTTAGGGGTTAGAGTTTTTCAAATTCACCATATCCTTTGCCCTATACCCTAAATACCAATGAATGTAACTGAACTGGCCAGAATCCTTAAAGTAACCCCGGACTTTCTTAAACAGAAATTGCCGCAGATGGGTTATGATATCGGCTGGAAAGCCATTAAAGTTGATAACCAGACGGCTCGGCGGATTATCCGCGAGTGGCCGGTGTTTATGCGTCGTTTGGAGCGTGAAGAAGAGGCTAAAAAACAGGCCGAAGCGGTGGCCGACGGCGTTGAGCAGGTGAAACGGGAGGTCAAGGTGCCCAAGTTTATTACGGTTAAGGATTTTGCCGTGGCCAGCAGTTTGCCGGTTAATAAGTTATTGGCGCAATTAATGAAGAGCGGCGTTTTTACTTCTTTGAACGAAAAAATTGATTTTGATACGGCGCACATTGTCGGCGCCGATTTAGGCGTGGAAGTGGTTTTAGACGACAGCGAAGGAATGATGGAAGACCAGTCTTCTAAGATTAAAGATATTATCGCTCGCGAACAGGCGGGTGATTTGGTTACCCGGGCGCCGGTGATTGTGGTCATGGGGCATGTGGATCACGGTAAGACTAAATTGCTGGACGCGATTCGTAAAACCAATATCGTAGCCACCGAAGCCGGCGGCATTACCCAGCATATCGGCGCTTATCAGGTGGAACGCCAGGGACGGCCGATTAGTTTTATTGATACGCCCGGCCACGAAGCCTTTACCGCTATGCGCAATCGCGGCGCTAAAGTGGCTGACATCGCCATCTTAGTGGTGGCGGCCGATGACGGCGTCAAACCGCAAACGGTGGAAGCTTATCGCATCATTGAAGCGGCTAAAATTCCTTTCGTGGTGGCCATTAACAAAATTGACAAGCCGGAAGCCAATTTAGATAAGACTAAACAAGAATTAGCCAATCAGTTAAACCTGGTGCCGGAAGACTGGGGCGGTCAGACTGTTTGCGTGCCGGTTTCGGCCAAGGCGGAAACTGGCATTATTGAACTATTAGATACTTTACTCTTGGTGGCGGATATGGAAGAAGCTAATTTAAAGGCTAACCCGACGGCGCCGGCGGTGGGAACGGTGGTGGAATCCAAAATTGATAAGGGTGAAGGCGTGGTGGCCACCATTTTAGTCCAAAACGGCACTTTGCGCGTCGGCGATGAGTTGTGCTGCGAGGGCATCACTTACGGCAAAGTCAGAGCTTTAAAAAATTATTTAGGCAAAAATATTGACAGCGCCCCGCCGTCTACGCCGGCGCGGGTCATCGGTTTTAAAAATGCGCCGGCAGTCGGTGATATTATTCAGGTGGCCTGCGGTTTGAAAATTAAACTGAAAAATATCCGTCCGATTAGCTTGGATAACGGTAACGGCACTCAAGTTGAAGCAGTAGAGAACGCTGCCGAACAGATTACCTTGGTGATTAAGGGCGATATGCTGGGCAGCGTGGAAGCCATTGAGGGGTCGTTGTCCAAAATTGACACGCAAGGCGTTAAGATAAAAATTGTGGCTAAGGGTTTGGGCAATATCGCCGAAGGTGATGTGGAACGGGCGGAAGCCAATCGCGCCGAGTTAATCGGTTTTAACGTTAAAGCGGCGCCGGCCGCCGTCGAGCTGGCCCGCACCAAGGGCGTGGAGATTAAACTGTATAAAATTATTTACGAACTCATTGGCGACATTAAGGCTAAAATTCAAGATTTGGTTAAGCCGGAAATTAAGCGGGTGGATACGGCCAAATTAAAAGTGCTGGCGATTTTTCGTACGGAAAAAAATGAACAAATTGTCGGCGCCAAAGTTTTAAGCGGTTTGGCCGAGCCTAATGTGCTGGTGGAAGTCTGGCGCGACGGAGCTTTGCTGGAAATGGGCAAACTGACCAGCCTGAAAATCGGCCAAGAAGAGGTGGACCAGGCTGAACCGGGCAGCGACTGCGGTTTGAAATTCTCCGGTCGGCCGGTGATTAAACCGGGCGATATTTTACAATTGTATAAAGAAGAAAAAGTTTACAAAAAAATTAATTAATTATGCCGCGTCTGGAGCAATCACAAGAATTTTTACACCGCCAGCTGGCGGAGATTATTAATCAGGAAGTGGCGCTGGAAGGCATTTTGCTGACGGTCAGTTTTGTTGAGTTAAGTCCTAATTTTAAACAGGCCAAAATTGGCCTATCGGTCTTGCCGGATAAATTTTACGGCACGGCGCTGGCCGCAGTGCGTCAGGCCGGCAGCCAAATTAGGGCGCGTCTGGCTAAACAGCTCAAATGGCGGTTAGTGCCGCAGTTGCGCTGGGAAATTGATAACCGACCGAAGAAAGTCGCCGAGCTGGAAGAAGTCTTTAAAAATTTATAAATTAGTAGTTGATTGCAAGTTATCTGATTTTATGTCAAGATAACTTGTTTTATTATGTCCAAAGAAATTCTAGCTAAAAAAATTTATCAGACCATCGTTGAGGCGCAAAATATTTTAGTGGCCACGCATTACGCGCCGGACGGCGACGCGGCCGCCGCTTTAAGCGCCATGGCGCAAATTTTGCAGCGGCTGGGAAAAAAATACACCTTATTTTGCGCCGACCGGTTTGACGACAAACTGGCCTGGCTGCCTTGGCTCGGGCAAACCGTTAATCGGGAACAGGACCTGCCTTGGGCCGAGTTTGATTTATTTATTACTTTAGATTGCGGCACGCTGGCGCGCAGTCGTTTGTCCGGCCCAATCAAGGCGCGCCAAACTTATCAAAAATTAATTGAGATTGACCATCACCAGCCGATGGAGCAGGTGGCAGATTGGGCCTTGCGTCAGCCGGCAGCGGCTTCCACCACCGAAGTTATTTATGACTGGTTAAGAATAAATCATCTGCCCATCAGCCAACCGCTGGCCGAAGCGATTTTGGTCGGCCTGGTAGTGGATACCGGCAATTTTATTTATTCGGCCACCTCGGAAAAAAATTTAGCCATCGCCGCCGAGATGCTGCAGCGCGGCGCCAACTGGCCGAAAATCATTAAGACGGCTGCCGGTAGCGCCGATTTAGGCACGGCCAAATTATGGGGTCTGGCTTTGGAGCGCCTGAAAATCAACCATCGTTATCAAGTGGCGTTTACGGTTTTAACGCGGGCCGATTTAGAGAATTGTCACACGGACGATGAAGCCACGGAAGGTTTAGCCGGGTTTCTGTCGCGCTTAAAAGACGTTAAAGCGGTGTTGGTTTTGAAAGAAACCGGCGATGGCGTCATTAAAGGTAGCTGGCGCGCCTGTCAGACTGGCGTAAATGTGGCTAAATTGTGTAGCTTTCTAGGCGGCGGCGGACACGTCAAGGCGGCAGGGTTTCATTTTAATGGCCGGTTAGTAAAAGATGGCGCCGGTTGGAAAGTCGTATAATCATTGTTTATAAACAAGAAACCCGGTATTTTTTGTTTGACTGTCCAGTCTTTAAGGTGTTAGTATATAAGTAAATAAACAAGTCAAAATGGCAAGTTATGCCCAGCCCGGTTTTTACTAACATGCAAAATGAGGCGGCCAAATCTCTGACCTTGACGGTTGGAGCTAAGCGCCTGTTGAGGACCTTACACCAGGCTAAAACTTCAATGGAGAGCGAGGCTGGTGAGGAGATTCCCAGAATACACGTCTCGGAATTAATTTCCAAGATGGCTTTTTATTATGAAAAAATTCGCAACTCCGTTGATTATCGCGAGGAATATTTGCTCAGAAAAGGCGCGATTGTCAGGATTTTAAAACGCCAATTAGTGATTGAAGGTTCGCTGACCGGACAAAAAGAAGAAGACCCCTTTAAACTGGCTAAAAATTTATTAGTGGAATTGATTCGCGCTGGTTATTTAAGCAACGGCCAGTTGCCGGAAAGTAAAATAGACGACCTGGCCGCGATTCTTTATCGGTATTTATTTTTAAGAAAACGGGCCATCAACAAGATAGTCAACTCCGGCCGGTTTCTTAATAAAAATATTAAGCGTTTAAATGATGAAAACGACGCTCGGTCTTTGGTCACCGCCTGGTTAATTGGCATGGCGGCCAGCGAAATTGAAGAAACTTTAAGTTATAATCCGGCCACCGAAGCTTTTGTCACGGAAATGTTTAATGTGCTTAAGCGCAGTATTGTATTGCCGGCCGACTTGCCATTTGAAGGGGATTTACCTATTCAAATTTATTTAAGTATTTATCGCAATTTTTTAAAACTAGACGACCAAGATGTTTTAGCTTATATTCTTTTTCGTTATTACTATCCCGAATGGTCACAGGCCGATGAGGCGCTGATTAACCGCATCGCCGACCAATTAAGCGACTTGCGCCTGGCCACTGAAACGCAGCTGAATCATCCGCTGCGGCCTCAATTATCAGTTATCGCTTTTCGCTATAATGTTTATTTTCAAGTTTTAAAAGATGTCTTAGAAGAGGGTCCGGAGACCGTTTATAATGATATCGTTGAGGACCCGCGGTCATTTCCTCGTAAGATTAAAGCCGCTTGTGAAAAGCGTTATGCCAAAGCTAAATCCAAACTGTGGCACAGCGCCGTCCGCAGTATTATTTACATCTTTCTGACCAAGTCGGTATTTGTTGTTTTGTTGGAAGTGCCGGCCATAAAATTTTTTGGCGAGCAAGCTAACAGCTGGTCTTTAGCCATGAATGTCAGTTTCCCGGCGGTTTTATTGTTTTTTGCCGTGGCTTTAACCAGGTTGCCCAGCGACGCCAACACGGACCAGATTGTCAAAGGCGTTGAGGAGGTGATGTTTGAAGAAAAAGCGCGCAAGCAGCCGATCATACTGCGCCAACCGTCTCGGCGCGGCGCGGCTATTAATGTAATTTTTACCATCATTTATGCCGCCACTTTCTTTTTGTCGTTTGGGGTGGTGGTGTGGTTCTTGCGGCAAATCCAGTTTAGCTGGGTTAGCGTGATTATTTTTCTATTCTTCCTGGCTTTTGCCGGCTTTTTCGCTATTCGCATCAAACGCGGCGTCAAGTCGCTGGTGGTGGTTGAACCTAAGGAAAATATTTTTACTTTCTTGTGGAGTTTTTTCTATATCCCGGTAATTTCCACCGGCAAATGGCTGTCCGGAAAATTCCGCAGCATCAACATTTTTGTATTTATTTTGGATTTTATTATTGAGGCGCCGTTTAAAGTGTTTGTGGCTGTGGCTGAGGAATGGACAAAATACATTAAAGAGAGGCGGGAGAAGATAGACTAAGCTTAGGCGCCGGCGCGTGAGAAGTTTATTTAATTTATGAAGTCAGCTAAGACATTTTACATAACCACCACTTTGCCTTACGTTAATGCTGAGCCGCATATCGGTTTTGCTCTGGAAATAGTCAAAGCCGATTGTTTGGCCCGCTGGCACCGCGCGCAAGGCGAGGAGGTGTTTTTTAATACCGGCGTGGACGAACACGGTTTAAAAATTTACGCCCGGGCCGGAGAACTGGGTTTAGCGCCGCAGGCTTATTGTGATCAAATGGCGGCTAAATTTATTGAACTGAAACAGGCTTTAAATTTGAGTTATAACAGTTTTAGCCGTACTACTGACAAGCGCCATCTTCAGGCGGCGCAGGAATTTTGGCGGCGCTGCCTGGCTCAGGGTGATATTTATAAAAAAAATTATCAGCTAAAATATTGCGTCGGTTGCGAACTGGAAAAAACTGAATCGGAGCTCGTTAATGACCGCTGCCCCCTGCACCCCAACCAGGAACTGGAATTAATTGATGAGGAAAATTATTTTTTCCGTTTTTCCGCTTATCAGCAACCGCTCTTGGAGCTTTACCGCCGGCAGCCGGAATTTGTGTTGCCGGCCGGCAAGAGCAAAGAGATTAGAAAATTTGTAGAGCGGGGTTTGACAGATTTTTCTATTTCCCGTTTGAAAGCTAAAATGCCTTGGGGCGTGGCCGTGCCTGATGATGACACCCAAGTGATGTATGTCTGGTTTGATGCTTTGATTAATTATATTTCTTGCTTAGATTGGCCGGACGGCCCTGAGTTTAAAAAATTTTGGCCTCCGATCCAGATTTGCGGTAAAGATAATTTGCGCCAGCAGGCGGCTATGTGGCAAGCTATGCTTTTGTCGGCCGGTTTACCTAACTCCGCCCAGATACTGGTTAATGGTTTTGTCACGGTGGACGGTCAGAAAATGTCCAAGAGCTTGGGCAATGTGGTCGACCCTCTGGCTTTAGTTCGGCGTTATGGCACTGATGCCGTGCGTTATTATTTATTGGCGGAAATGAATGCCTTTGAAGACAGCGATTTTAGCCAGGAAAAATTTGCCGCCCGCTATTTGGCCGATTTAGCCAACGGTTTGGGCAATTTGTCGGCCCGTCTGGCTAATTTGCTGGAAAAAAATAATCTGACCATAGCGCTGGAACAGCCGGCCGGAGAGCGGCTGGCTAAATTATTCAAGGCCAAAATGGATAAATTTTTATTTAATGAAGCTTTAGCGGTGATATGGCAGGAATTACGGCGGGCCGACAGCGATTTGAGCCGGCGCCAACCTTGGAAAATGACCGAGCCGCAGGAGATAAAAGATTGTTTAGCGCCCTGGGTGGCTCTGCTTAGACAAGCTGGAATTTTACTTCAGCCATTATTACCGGTCACAGCCGATAAATTAACAGCGCAATTCGGCCAGCCGAAAATCAGCAAAAGCGAACCGTTATTTCCGCGTGTTGATTAATTAGACTATATGAAAATAATTCTGTGGCTATTATTATTCATTATGATTGTCGCCGGGTTGTTAATTTTCGGCAATATGCTGCGCTGTATGAGCGCGCGCGGCGAGACTTGTCCCAGCTGGTGCCTGACGAAAAAAGTGAAGTGTCTGACTTCCGAATGCGACAAAAAAATTACCTGCCAAGCGCCAGACTTTATTGATTATGTCGGTTTAATCGGCCGCTAAAGAGAGACGGATAATAATTAATTAAATTTTATGAATTGGTTAACAACAATCAATTGGCTGGACGTGGTGTTATTACTGATTTTGGCCGGTTTTGTTTTTTATGGGCTATTCTTTGGTCTGATAAAAACCGTTGGCTCTCTGGCCGGCGTAGTAGTGGGCGCCTGGGGTGCCGGGCGTTTATATTTAATCGTCTTTGACTGGGCTAAGAGCCTGGCTTTCGGCCACGATGATTGGGGCAAGGTCATTAGCTTTATTATATGTTTTGTTGTTATTAATCGTTTGGTCGGTTTGTTGTTTGCTTTACTGGACCGGACTTTTAATCTTATTTCCATCATCCCTTTTTTAAAAACCATCAACCGGCTGGGCGGCGCGCTGCTGGGTTTTATTGAGGGCGGTTTGGTTTTAGGTTTAATGCTGTTTGTCATCGGCCGTTATCCATTAGCAGCTAATCTGGCCGCTCCTTTTTTGGCTAAATCACAATTAACGCCTTTCTTGCTGCAATTTACCGAAGTCCTAAAACCGCTGTTGCCGGAATTGTTGAAACAACTGAAGTCGGTAATTTAGATATAAGTTATGAAACTCATTGATACTCACTGCCATCTTAATCTGCCATATTTTAAAGATGATATTGACGAAACCATTCATCGAGCGCTTAACGCCGACATTGAAATGGTGGTGGTGGGTACCGATTATAAATCTTCTAAAAAAGGTTTGGAGATTGCCAACCGTTATCAGAACGGCGTTTATGTGGCGGTTGGTTTGCATCCGGAAAGTTTGGAAGACCGCACCGAACAAGAGAACGGCGATAAGGCTTATTTCAGCGCCGAAGAATTTAACGCCGATATCTATCAGCAATTGGCCAAGTTTCCGCGCGTGGTGGCGGTCGGGGAAATCGGCCTAGATTATTTCCGGCATAACACCGCCGCTCATGACTGGGAACTCATCAAGCAGAAACAGCGCCAAGTGTTTAGGGAGCAGCTGGAGTTTGCGCTGCAACTGGGTTTGCCGGTCATTATTCATTGCCGGCAGGCGCATGATGATATGCTCTCTCTTTTGACTGACTTTAAGAATAAATATCGCCAGCTGTTGCCGACCGAGCGGTCTTGGGGCGTGCTGCACTGCTTTTCCGGTGATGAAAATTTAGCCTGGCATTATTTTAATTTGGGTTTATCAATCTCTTTTACCGGTTTGATTACTTTTAGCAAAAACTGGGACTCCCTGATTCGTAAAATGCCCGACGACCGCTTGTTGATTGAAACTGACGCGCCCTTTATGACCCCCGAGCCTTATCGGGGCAAGCGCAACGAACCTCTGCTGGTCAGTTATGTAGCCAAACGCCTGGCTGACATTAGGGGCGTGTCGGCGGAAAGAATTGCCGCCCTGACCACCGCTAATGCCCGCAGTTTGTTTCGCTTAAGTTAATATGATAAAATTAAGAAAAATTGTATGCGCAGCTGGCAGAACATCTTTTTAAAAATACTGGCGGTCGCTTTGGTAGCGGCCGGGAGTTATTGGTGGCAAGTTAAGGCGGCCAGCGCGGTGGATACTTATGCCTGTAACGACCCGCAAGCCAAGTGGAACCGCGATTATGATGCCTGGCCCAATACCGATAAAAAATGGAACGGCGATTTTAAGGATTTTTCCAGCAGTTGGCCGACCTTGAGCGGTTTTAAGTGCGACGCTTTGCCGGCGGCACAGGTAAAATATTATACCAAAATTGCCTCTTCGGCCGTTGATGAACCGTCCCAAGGCTGTGAGCGAACCACCGAGATAGCCAGCTGTCCGGCCGGACAGTTTTGCATCCGCCGCTCTGATTGCGTCGGCCTCGGCGGCGTTTGCGTCTTAGACAACACTTCCGGCGCGCCTTTGCAGGGCGATATTGATTGCCAGACCGGCGTGACTAAGAATATTTACAGTTTTAATGTCGGCGCCAAGCATTACGAAAAATTGCATTGGCGCTTGGTGCGGTTTCGTTGTCCGGCCAAGAACAAGACCACTTGCTGGATACCGGTGCCGGAACCGCCGCCCCAACATTCTACCGGTACCATTCCTGACCCCGGAGTTCATCTTAATGTCGGTGAGTGTTGCCGGCAGATTGTGCCCAAGATTAATCATGAGACGCAGGACTATGGCTTAAATCATGTGGTGCAAGTGGCCATTAATGTTTATGAATGTATTTTGTGCATTGTTGGCGCTTTGATTTTGCTGATGCTGGTGGTCGGTTCGGTTTTCTTGCTAGTGTCCGCCGGCAACGAAAATCTGGTGACTCGCGGCAAGCAGGTAATTGCCGCGGCCGTGGTGGGCGGCATCATCGTTTTCGCCAGTTTCCTGATAGTCAATTTCGTAGTTAAAGCCTTTGGCGCCAGCTTCACCAATGAGCAAAACGTGGAGATTAGCCCGCAGGGTTAGGGCGATTTGACTTGAGACTAAAAAATCCATACAATGTAGACGCTTTTAAGGATAAGGAAAACGAGATGCAAAAGTCTCGTTTTCTTAAAATATTTATGGAAAAAATCAGAAATTTTTGTATAATTGCCCATATTGATCATGGTAAGTCCACTTTGGCCGACCGCATGCTGGAAATTACCGGCACGGTGGAAGCGCGCAAAATGAAAAATCAACTGCTGGACCGAATGGACCTGGAACGCGAGCGCGGCATTACCATCAAGTTGACGCCGGTGGCTATGAATTATCAGGGCTACCAGCTGAATTTAATTGACACGCCCGGCCATGTGGATTTTTCTTATGAAGTCTCGCGCAGTTTGGCGGCGGTGGAGGGCGCGGTGCTGTTGGTGGATGCGACGCAAGGCATTCAGGCGCAAACCCTGGCTAATTTATATTTGGCGCTGGAACAAAATTTAACCATTATTCCGGTAGTCAATAAAATTGATTTGCCGGCTGCCGATGTGGTTAAGACTAAGGCGGAGATTATTAAACTTTTGGGTTGTAGCGAGTCGGAAATCATTCTAGCTTCCGGCAAAACCGGCAGCGGCGTGGCCGAGGTGTTGCAAGCGGTGATTGAGCGCGTGCCGGCGCCCGCCGGTCAGACCAACGCGCCGCTTAGGGCGTTGATTTTTGATTCCAATTATGACGAATATAAAGGGGTGGTGGCTTATGTCAGAATCGTGGACGGCCAAATCACTAAGCACGACAAAATAAAAATGTTAATCACTAAGGGCCGCAGCGAAGCTTTGGAGGTCGGTATGTTAAAACCCGATTACACGCCGACCGGCCAATTGGCCACCGGCCAGATCGGTTATGTGGTGACCGGCTTTAAAGATGTCAGCGAGTGCCGCGTGGGCGACACTTTGTCGGTCGGGCGGGAAACCGAAACATCATTGGCGCCGCTTAAGGGCTACAACGAAGTCAAACCGATGGTGTTTGCCGGCGTCTTTCCGCGCGAAGGCCACGAATTTGAAGATTTACGCGAAGCCATTTCCAAGCTTAAACTCAATGACGCCGCCTTGTTTTACGAACCGGAATTATCCGAGGCTTTGGGCTATGGTTTTCGCTGCGGTTTTCTGGGTTTGTTGCATTTGGAAATTTTTCAGGAACGCCTCAAGCGCGAATATGGTCTGGATTTAATTGTGACTATTCCCAGCGTCGCTTATAAAATTTATAAAAGAAACAATGATGAGCTGATTATCCGCAGTCCGCAAAAATGGCCAGACCCGTCAGAAATTGGTAAAATTGAAGAGCCGTGGGTTAGTTTGGATGTGATCACGCCCAAAGATTATATCGGTCCGATTATGGGTTTGATTCAAGACAAGCGCGGTCTTTACAAAAATACCGAATACCTTGATGCCGATCGGGCAATTTTACATTATGATTTGCCCATGGCGGCGGTTTTGACTGATTTTTACGACAAAATAAAAAGTTTAAGTTCCGGTTATGCCTCCATTAATTATGAATTCGTCGGCTACCGGGAAGCCGATGTAGTTAAGATGGATATTTTGGTGGCGGAGAAGGGAGTGGAAGCGCTGGCCATGATTGTTTATCGCGATGAAGCTTTTAACCGCGGCAAAGAAGTGGTGGCTAAATTAAAGGACAGTTTGCCCAAGCAGATGTTCGTCATTAAATTGCAGGCGGCGATTGGCGGTAAAATCGTGGCTGCCGAAAGAATTTCCGCTTTGCGCAAAGACGTGACGGCTAAATTATACGGCGGCGATGTCAGCCGCAAGAAAAAACTTTTAGCCAAGCAAAAAAAAGGCAAAAAGAAAATGCTGGCCCAGGGCAAGGGCAGCGTGGAGATTCCGTCTGATGCCTTTATTAAATTGTTAAAAAGATAATTTATGAAATTTAAGAGAAAAAAAATCGTTAAATTACTGTGGGCGATTTTATCTTTAATCGTTATTATCGGTATGGTTGGCTGGAGTGTGGGGACGGCCTTTTTTTAAACTATGGAAAAAAGATGGGTTATCGCCCCGCCAATCACGGCGGCGCAGGCGGCCGACTACCGGCCGTATCAGCCGCTCATGGCTCAGCTACTGGTTAATCGCGGTTTAAGCGCAGCCGCAGCTGAGAGTTTTTTTTCGTCCGACAACGAAACTCAGTGGCATACGCCGCTGGCTTTCAAGAAGATGTCAGCGGCGGTGGCATTAATCGTAGCTAAAATCAAAGCCGGCGAGCGGCTGGCCATTTGCGGCGATTACGATGCCGACGGCGTAACCGCTTCAGCCGTGCTGGCGGAAACTTTGCGTACGCTTAAAGCCCAATTGGAAGTCTGGATACCGAATCGTTTAACCGAGGGCTATGGTTTAAACAGTCGGGTGTTGCGAGAAATAAAGGACGCCGGCTGCTCTCTGGTGATTACCGTGGATAACGGCATTAGAAGCCGGGCGGAAATCGCCGCCGCACAAAAGCTAGGGTTAACGGTCATTGTTACCGACCATCACGCCGCGCCCGACGAAGCTGCTGACTGGCCGGATTGCTTAATAATCAACCCGATGCTGCCCGGCGAAACCTATCCTTTTAAATATTTGGCTGGCGTGGGCGTAGCTTTTAAGCTGGCCTGCGCGCTGATTGAGGCCTCAACTTTAGCGCCGGCTGTTAAAGAGCGTTTAGTCAATCGGATTGTGGACTTGGTGGCGATAGGCACGGTGGCTGACTGCGTTAATATTTTGGGCGAAAATCGTTTTCTGGTGCGCCAGGGTTTAAAAGCTATTAATCGCCGCAGCCGCGTCGGTTTGGATGAATTAATCAAAGTCTCTCAGCTTAATGGCGAGATTGAAACTTGGAATATTAGCTGGCAGCTGGCGCCGCGTTTGAATGTGGCCGGCCGATTGGAACACGCCAACACGGCTTATGAATTATTAATGACCGCCGACCGGGCTCAAGCGGCCGCTTTAGCTAAAAAATTGAACGAGCAAAATCATGAGCGCCAAACAGAAACGCAGCGCCTAATGGAATATAGCCAAAATTTTGTAGAAACTAATTTGGCGGATGATAAATTATTAATCGTGACTTCGCCCAATCTAACTGACGATACGGCCGACGCTTGGCACGAAGGCATTATCGGTTTGGTGGCCGGTCGGCTGTGCGAGCGTTACGGCAAGCCGGCTTTGGTCATTACTTTAAGCGATGGTAAAATCAAGGGTTCCGGCCGCAGCATAGAAGGCTATAATATTTTAGCGGTGCTGGAAACCAATAAAGCCTGGTTGGAACGATTCGGCGGCCATAAGGCAGCTTGCGGTTTTACAATTAAAGATAAGGCCGCGCTAACCGCTTTTGCCGCGGCAGCGCGGGCGCAGGTCAAGCAAGAATTATCGGATGAAGATCTGCTGCCCCGTTTGTTGATTGATGCCGAACTGGATTTGATGACGGTTGATGAAAGAATGGTGGAAGATTTGGAACGGTTAGCGCCATTTGGCCAGGGCAACAAGGAACCATTGTTTGTCAGCCGCCGGTTGGTGGTGCGTGATAAGCTGACTATGGGCGTTGACGGCCAGCATGTTAAATTTAAATTCAATAATTTTTGGGCCGTGGCTTTCGGCGAAGCGGCTAAGTGGCAGACTTTGGCGATAGGCAGCCAGGTGGACGCAGCCTACACTTTGGAATTTAATGATTTTAACGGTTTTAGAAATATTCAGCTGCGCTTAGTTGACATGAAGCCGAGTTTGTCATAAATTGTGTTTATGCCTAAGCATAAAAAATTAATTATTCATACTGACGGCGGCGCTCGCGGTAATCCCGGGCCGGCCGGCTTAGGCGTAGTGATTAAAGATGAGGACGGCAAAATTATCGCCACTATGGCCAGATTCTTGGGCAAACTGACCAATAATCAAGCCGAGTATCGGGCGGTGATTGCCGGTATTCATAAAGCCGGAGAACTGCAAGCCGAGGAAGTTGATTTTTATTTGGATAGTGAATTAGTGGTTAAACAACTGAATCGAGAGTATAAAGTTAGAGACAAAAATTTACAACCGCTGTTTGTGGAAATTTATAATCAAAGCTTACAGTTCAAAAAAGTAAAATTTCATCATGTTCGCCGCGAATTTAATAAAGAGGCCGACGCCTTGGCTAATGAGGCGATGGATAGAGGCAATTAAGGTCGCTTGGCTCAGTTGGTTAGAGCGCGCCGTTCACATCGGCGAGGTCAGTGGTTCGAATCCACTAGCGACCACCAATGTCTACTCCTAAATTTACCAGAACCATTGAAGATTTTGTCTGCGGCCATTGCGGGCGGCGGGTTTTGGGCAACGGTTACACTAATCATTGTCCGTATTGTTTGTGGAGCAAGCACGTGGATATTAATCCCGGCGACCGGGCCGCCACTTGCGGCGGTTTGATGCAGCCGATAGCTTTTGACGTGGTGGGCGGAGAGTATTTTGTGATTCAGCGTTGTGAGCAATGCGGCCATGCCAAACGCAATAAATTAAGCCAGGATGATGACCTGGACCGGGTAGTGGCGTTAATGACCGGCATGAATAAATAAGCCTCACCTTAGCCAAATTTTGGCCAAATTAGCCCCATAGACGGGGTTTTTTAGTTAACCTTAGGCAATTTTCCTTGACTTTTTAGCCATTTTATGATACTTTGGCAGGACTAGATTTCAGCAAACTTGAGGTAAGCGGATGACCGCACTTAACAGGCAATAGTCTTGGTAAACAAACTGTTGCCGCTTAAGCGAGGAAAGTCCGGACTTTATAAGTAGGCAGTGGGTAATACCCACCGAGCGCAAGCTTAGGGAAAGTGCCACAGAGACAATACTAACTTTCGGTTGGAACAACCGAAGGCCAAAGGTGAAAAGTTGGCTGACTAACAGCCTTCGTTCCCCGGTGACGGGGTAACGCGGTAAACCCTGCCTGAAGCAAGAGCAAACCTGGTTGTCCAAAATTTAGACAATCAGAGGCAAGTAGCTCGCTTGACCCCGCCAGTAATGCCGGGGCTAGATAGATGGTCATCGCCCCGATGTTCATCGGGGGACAGAATCCGGCTTATAGCTTGCCTCAAGTTTATTGGAATCTAGAATCTAGCTCACAGCCGTCAGCTTTTAGCCTTTAGCCCGAACGAGATTAGATATTTATAATTTTAAAAGCTAACAGCTAATAGCTTAAGGCTAATAGCTAATCTATGAAACGGTCAGAATTATTATTGTCAGCGATTTTAGTGCCGGTGGATTTCGCCATGATTTTGGCGGCCGGCATCTCCGCTTACTATTTAAGATTTACTCCGGCTTTAGCCGCGGCAGTGCCGGTAGTTTTTCGTTTGCCTTTTTTGAACTATTTTAAAATTTTACTGTTTATTGGCTTGGTCTGGCTGGTCTTATTTGTTTTTTCCGGTTTATACAATTTGCATCAGGAAAGAAAATTGCGCAACGAACTGAAAAAAGTGATTATCGCTTGTTCGCTGGGTTTAGTGGCGGTGGTTATTTACATGTTTTTCTTCCGCGATTTGTTTTCTTCCCGTTTTATTGTGCTGGCCGCTTACCTTTTGGCTATGGTTTATATGGGT
>JAKAFD010000066.1 GCA_021818075.1 bacterium | reverse complement strand
AGCCACCGAAGCCAACAGCATTATCGTTACCCGCTATGGCGACAAATTATTTTTTCCCGAACGCCAAGTTATTGTCGGCTTGCTGACCGATGACAATATGAACGCGATTTACGCGCGGCTGGCCAGACGCGTGCCGGTTTATTATTATAATTTTGAATTAAAACCGGCAGACTTAGCCTATCTTAATCAAAGCAAGTTAGCTTTGCTTGGCGTAGAGTTAAAATTTAGGCAAGCAGTCACGCCTGATTTCAGTCTGTACGAATTTTTGGTAAAAAAATAAACCTCCAAGGAGGTTTATAAATTTTTATTTTTAGTTTGATAATACCAAGTGGCATCGCTATGATATTTAAGGATATAGTCAATGTCACTTTGTGATTCACAGCCCTGAAGATATGGCTGGATAGAGGCGCGGTTTAGGGCAGCTCTTAAAGTTTTATCATTCGGAATACTGTCAAATCGGGGCGGCGCGTCAATTTCTTCCAAAGCTGCCGATTTCTGCTTATCCAAAAAACCTAAATCAATCATGGTTTATCTCGATATAATGAACAAAAATTTTTATAATTATTACACTTTTTAATTTTTTTGTCAAGTTGCTATAATAGTGGATATTTTTTATACTTGATTTATCTTAATTGCTAAAAGCTAACTGCTAATAGCTAAAGGCTATAACCATGACTGCCAATGAATTACGACAAAAATATTTGGAATTTTTCCGCGCCCAGGGCCACCAAGTCATGGAGAGCGCCTCTTTAATTCCGGAAAATGACCCGACAGTGCTCTTTACCACCGCCGGCATGCACCCTTTGGTGCCGTATCTCATGGGCGAAAATCATCCGGCCGGTAAAAGATTGGTCAGCGTCCAAAAATGCATTCGCACGGGCGACATTGACGAGGTGGGTGATTTAACGCATCTGACATTTTTTGAAATGCTCGGCAATTGGTCGCTGGGCGATTATTTTAAACATGAGGCGATTAATTGGAGCTACGAATTTTTAACCGATAAAAAATATTTGGGTTTGGATAAAAATAAATTAGCTATTTCGGTTTTTGCCGGAGATAACGACGCGCCGTTTGACCAAGAATCGTATGACGAATGGATTAAGTTGGGTATTGCGCCGGAACGCATTGCTAAGCTCGGCAAAGACGATAATTGGTGGGGGCCGGCCGGACAAACCGGACCTTGCGGGCCGGACACGGAAATGTTTTACTGGACAGGCGAGGATGAGGCGCCAAAAACCTTTACCAAAGACAAGCGCTGGGTGGAAATCTGGAACGATGTTTTTATGGCCTACAATAAAAATGCCGATGGCTCGTATACCGAACTCGCGCAAAAAAATGTGGATACCGGCATGGGCCTGGAAAGAACTTTATGCGTAGTTAATAATATCAGCGATCTTTATCAAGCAGATTTATTTTTACCCCTTATCAAGGAGCTGGAAAAACTTTCCGGCAAAAAATACGCCGATGACCCCAAAGCGTTTCGCATTATTGCCGACCATATTAAAGCCGCTGTGTTTATTATGGGCGACTCCAAAGGCGTGGCGCCGTCCAATACCGACCAAGGTTATGTGGTGCGCCGTTTAATTCGACGAGCTATTAGATACGGACGAATGATCGGCATAAAAACCGACTTTACTTCGCTGTTGGGAAAAATTGTGATTGATAATTATCAGGGACAATATGCCGAACTAAAAAAGAATGAAAATTTTGTTGATGATAATTTTATTAAAGAGGAAAATAAATTTTCGCAAACTTTAGAACAGGGTTTGAAAAAATTTAATCAGTTAAAAGAGATTAGCGGCCAGACGGCCTTTGATTTGTATCAAACTTACGGTTTTCCAATTGAAATGACCACGGAATTAGCCAAGGAAAAAAACTTAGCAGTTGATATAGAAGCGTTTAATCAAGCGGCAAACCAGCATCAAGAACTTTCCCGCACGGCCGCGGCCGGAAAATTCAAAGGCGGTTTGGCCGACCATACCGAGTCTGTGACCAAATTGCACACCGCCACTCATTTATTATTAGCAGCCTTAAGAAAGGTTTTGGGCGACCATGTTTATCAGAAAGGCTCCAACATTACGGCCGACCGTTTGCGTTTGGATTTTTCTCATCCCGACAAGCTGACGCCGGAGCAAATTAAACAAATTGAAGCTTTGGTTAACGACGCCATCAAGCAAGCCCTGCCGGTGACTTGGCAGGAAATGAGTTTGGAGGAGGCTAAAACCATAGGCGCCATGGGCGTGTTTGAATCAAAATATGACGAGCGGGTTAAAGTTTATACGGTGGGCGACGCCGCCAAGCCCTTCAGCCGGGAAATTTGCGGCGGTCCGCATGTGAGCAACACCAGTGAATTGGGCAGTTTTAAAATAATTAAGGAAGAAGCCAGTAGTGCCGGTGTGCGCCGTCTTAAAGCGACAATTAATAATTAAATAGTTAACAGTTCTTTAAAATTTTAAAAGTAGGAAAGGAGTTCAACTTGGAAGATATTATTTCAAAAAAAGCCAGGACTACTCCTTTTCTAACAAAAGAGGAGATAGGGCAATTATTCGACCGGCTGGCAGCCGGCGACAAACGGGCCGAAAAGATTCTTTTTGAATCACACTTGGCTCTGGTCAGAAAGTTGGCATTAAGAATTGCCAACTTGAGTATTCTAGGAGTAGAGGACTTAGAACAAGAGGGAGCGATTGGTTTATTGCAAGCTATTCGTCAGTTTGACCACAAGCGAAATGGCGATTTTCTACTGTTCGCCTATTTTGCAGTTAATCAGACTATCATTAGGGCTTTGGTTAATTATTCACCGGCGATGCGCGTGCCCCAAAACAAAATAAGAGACGCCCGTAATTTTAAAAAAGTTGCTGACCAACTTAACCAAAAACTTTGTCGCCAGGCAAGTTTTGAAGAAATTGCCGCCGCTTGCGGTGTTAGCGTCAAAGAAGTAGTCTCTACTTGGAGCAGTGTTTATAACGGCGCGGTTTATCTTAGCGAACAAGTTCCCGGGAAAAACGAGAAGCTGACCTATGCTGATACTTTAGTTGATGAAAGCAGTAAGACAACCGACAATGAAACGGAGGTTGGCGAAAAGATCATGGACATAGTTTATCAGCTGGATGAGCGGGAACAGCAAGTCTTAAAGCTTTACTTCGGTTTGAAAAACAGAAACGACGGATATAATTCGTGTTTGAGTTTCTGGGATATCGGTCAGCGGCTGGACAAAAAGTTAAGCGGGGAGCGCGTTCGCCAGATTAAGAATCAAGCCTTAAATAAAATAAGGCGGAAAATAAAAAAGCACCTGTCTCTTCAGAGTTTTGCCGAACTGGACAAAACCCTAGGAGCGGGTGATAAGCAGGTAAAAACCTCTTTATAAAGAACCCATAATAACAATTAAAAGGGTTCTTTTTGTTTATTTTTTAGCTAATTTT
>JAKAFD010000015.1 GCA_021818075.1 bacterium | reverse complement strand
AAACGATGATTATGCAAAAAGCCGCAGTTTGCTCTGCGGCTTTTTGTTTTTATTTAAGCTAATATGCGTTTTGACATTATCACAATTTTTCCCAAAATTTTTGACTCTTACTTCGGTGAGAGCATTATTAAGCGCGCGCAGGCCAAAAAGTTGGTTAAGATTAATATACACAATTTGCGCGATTGGGCTACGGACAAACATAAAAGCGTGGATGACACGCCTTATGGCGGCGGGGCGGGAATGGTGATGAAAGTTGATGTGCTCTATCGCGCGCTCGCGAAACTCAAAGCTCCCGCCTTCGCTAAAGCTTCGGCGAGGCAAGCAAAAGTTGTTTTGTTGTCGGCGAAAGGCAAAACTTGGACGCAAGCGATGGCGCGCAAATACGCCAAGTTGGACAGAGTAATTTTAATTTGCGGGCGTTATGAGGGCGTGGATGAACGCGTCAAGGAATTCGTGGACGAAGAAATTTCGGTCGGGGATTATGTTTTGACCGGCGGGGAACTGGCCGCGGCCGTTATTGTGGATAGCGTGAGCCGGCTTTTGCCCGGCGTTTTAGGCAATAAGGAGAGCGCCCGCGACGAATCGCACACTAAGCCGGGCGTTTTGGAATATCCGCACTACACCAAACCGGAGGTGTTCACAGTCGGCCGGAAGCAATACGCCGTGCCTAAAGTGCTATTATCAGGAAATCATAAGAAAATAGAGGAGTGGAGAAAGAAAAATTTAAAAACTAAAAACCGCTAAAGAGCGGTTTTTAGTTTTCTATTTTTCATATTTTTCCTAGCGCTTCTTCTAAATTTTTAACTTTAATTATTTCCAAATTTTTAGCGCCTGATATTTTGGCATTGGCGGGGATAATGGCGCGCTCAAAATTGAGCTTGGTGGCTTCTTTTAATTTATCTTCCAGGCGTGCCACGGGGCGGACTTCCCCGCCCAGGCCGACTTCGCCGAGCACCAGAGTTTTGGGGCTGACGGCTTTATTATTTAATGATGAAGCAATAGCCAAGGCCACGGCCAAGTCCAGACCGGGGTCGGCGATTTTTAACCCGCCGACAATATTTAAAATAACATCCGAAGTTGATAGGTTGATTTTGCTGCGTTTGCCTAAGACGGCGGTCAGGACTTGCAGGCGGTTTAAGTCAAAGCCGGAAGCCCGGCGCACCGGATAGCCGAAGACGGTTTTGGAAACGAGGGCTTGGACTTCCACTAAAAACGGCCGGGTGCCTTCGGTGACGGCGCTAATCACCGAACCGGGAGCGTTATCCTGGCTGTCGGCCAAGAAAATGCTGGTCGGGTTGGCGACGGGCGTTAAACCTGCGGCCGTCATTTCAAAAATGCCCAGTTCATTGGTGGAGCCGAAGCGGTTTTTGGTAGCGCGTAAAAAGCGATAGTTTTCCGAGGGGTCGGTTTCCAAATAGAGCACCGTGTCCACGATATGTTCCAGGGTCTTGGGGCCGGCAATGGCGCCGTCCTTGGTGATGTGGCCGGTTAAAATAACCGCCGGTCCGTCTTCCTTGGCCAGCTCCAGGAAGCTGACGGCGGCGCCGCGGATTTGCGTCACCGAACCGGCCTCGGCCGCGAGTTCGCTTAAATAAACGGTTTGAATGGAATCAATAATCACCAGGATTGATTTCAACTGGCGCGCCGTGGCGATAATCGTTTCCACATTGGTTTCGCTTAAAAATTTTATTTTGCTTAAATCGCAGTTAAGCCGTTCCAAACGCAACTTGATTTGCGCCCCCGACTCTTCGCCCGAAACATAAAGCACCGCCGCTTGTTTGCTTAAAGCGTCGGCGATTTGCGCCACCAAAGTTGACTTGCCGATGCCCGGCTCGCCGCCGAGAAGAATAAGAGAGCCCACAACTAAGCCATTGCCGAAGACGCGGTCAATTTCCTCTACGCCGGTTTTCAAGCGGGGCTGATTTTGGTCAAGATTTATTTTGGCCAAATCAATCGTTTGGCCCGGCTTGGCCGTGGGGCGAGATTTTTTGCTGTCCGACAAATCCAGACCGACCTCGTCCAGCTTGGCCAGCGTGCCCCAGGCGCCGCACTCTGAACAACGCCCACTCCACTTAGGGAATTGGGCGTCGCATTTGGAACAAACGAATAGGTTGGCTTCTTTGCTCATGCTATAGGTCTAATTTTAAAAGTTTACCGGTTATTTTATCCGTAAAGTAAAGCGATTTTTTGTCCGCGGTAATAATCAGATTGGACATATTATAAAGGTTGCTATTGTCAATAATAGTGGTTTGACCGCTGGCCAGATTAACTAAATATAAGCTATCGCCCTGATTGTTGGCAATAGAGGGGGCTAAACCGGCGCCGTCCGGCAAAGATTGGGGCACGGCGCAATAAGCTTCGTCATCGGAAACAAAGGCGCATTTGTCGGCCCAGGTTTCCAGATTAAGCGGTTTGACATTGGCACCGATGGTTTCGCCTTGGGCTTCGGCCGTCCATAAGCTTGGTTTCATGCCGTTGGTGGAAGCGTAAACGCTATAAAGCAGGCGACTGCCGGCCGGCGACCATAAGGGCAGAAAACCGCGGCCATAAATCGTCATGGATTTAAAATTTTCCCCGTTCAGGCCAACAAAGTAAACGGTTTTTTGGTCAACGCTGGTGCCTTCGGTATACATGGCAATTGTCTGGTTATTGGGCGACCAGGAAGAGATAACTTTGTCGGCATTGGCGCCGATTTTTTCAATGGAGGTGGCGGCGGTGCCGTCGCTTGAGACTATGGCCAGCCAGCTGTTGTCCGGGTCATAACCAAGGCTTTTGAACACGATTTGCTGGCCGTTGGGCGAAAACTGGAAATCCGACCAGTGCTGCGGCAAGGTTATCTGTTTATCGGCGGCAAAATCATAAATCACTTTACTCTGGTCGGGATATTCCAAAATCGCTTTATTTTTATCAGGCGACCAGACGACATTTTGCACATTAAAAAATTCTTTTTGGCTTAAGAGGACTGGTTCGCCGGCGGCGTTTAATTTATAAAATTTATTGTCCGCTTGGTCATAGTATTGTACGCCCTGGCCATCGCCGGCCAAAGTGGGATTGGCGCTGGTGTATTCAATTAAATCCTGCAGTTTATTGTTTCTGGCTTCGCCGCCCGTCGTGGCCGAGCCGCCGCCGGCTGTGGCGCCGCCCGAAGTCGTAGCGCCCGGTTCCAGTTTTTGGCTGCCCGTCGCCGCCGTACCGCCGGGTACGCCCGGTCCGGCCGCTGGCAGAGCGCCGCCGCCGCTGGGGCCGGCAGTCGGGCCGGCGGGCGACACTGGAGCGGTTTGTTTAACGGCTCGTAAAACAATAATTACGGCCAGCACCACCAGGAACAGCACGCCCATGATAATAATAATTTTTTTAGGATTTAAAGTCGGCATACGGAGGCTCGGACAAGTTTTGTTTTTTTTGACTTTATGTTATAATTTATTAAAAGTTAATGGTCATTGTCGACAGCTTCACACGACTTATTCTTTATAGTATAATAAAATCAGAATTACTATTTAAATTATAAGTCATATTGTCTTTTTCTGCAAAACCGGACAGCCGCGGTTAATTTTTTAAAGATTATGTCTTTATTTGGTTCGTCGAGCGAGAGCTATGTGGGCGTGGATATCGGTACTTCCAGCATTAAAGTCGTGGAATTGAAAAAGCGCCAGGATAAGGTCGCTCTGGTGACTTATGGTTTTAGCGACCGTTTGGCCAATGATTATGGTGATGCCAACAAGCTGGACATTAAATATGTCACCAGCACTTTGGAAAATATCTTAAGAAAATCCAATATTTCGTCCAAAAATATTATCGCCTCGCTGCCGACTTTTACCGTTTTTTCTTCCATTATTAATCTGGGCGGCAATTTAAGCGATAAAGACTTGAGTTTATCGGTTAATTGGGAGGCTAAAAAAGTTATCCCTTTACCGCTGGAGGATATAGTGCTGGATTGGCAGCGCATTGATGACCGCAACTTAGTGCAACCGCAGCCCAAAACCGCGGCTAAAGCCACGGCGAACAAAGCCGCTTCCGGTTTGCCGGCCACTGCTGCCGAAGCGCCCAAGAAGCCGGCAGTTAATCGGGTGCTCTTGATTGGCGCGCCGAAAAATTTAATCAAAAGCTACGCCTATACCTTTAAATCCATGAAACTGAATTTGGTCAGCCTGGAAACGGAAATTTTCGGTTTAATCAGGTCGCTGGTGGGCAGCGACCGTTCGCCGTTAATGATTATTCAGATTGGCGCTAATTCCACCAACTTATTTATTGTAGACAAAGGCGTACCGGTGTTAAACCGCACAATTGATGTGGGCGGCTTGGACATCACTAAGGCCATCAGTAAAAATTTAAATATCAGTTTGGAAAAAGCGGAGCAGTTTAAATATGATTTGGCCAACTCCGGCGGCGAGTCCCGGCTGCCCAAGGCGATTACCGATGCTTTAGCGCCGATTTTAAATGAGGCCAAGTATATTTTAGGCGCTTTTGCCAGCAAGGAAAATCGGGATATTGAACGGGTGATTCTGACCGGCGGTTCTAGTTTGTTGTATAACTTGCCGGAATATTTTGCCGGTATTTTGGAAAAAAATGTGGTGGTGGGCGATCCGTGGTTTCGGGTGGCTTATCCGCTGGAACTTAAACCGATTTTGGAACAAATTGGACCACGGTTAGCGGTGGCCATCGGTTTGGCCATGAGAGAATTTGATAAAGAGCATTAACTCTGTAGTTGCTCATTCGCTCGGCCAAACAAATAAATTTGCTTGGCACTCACTCATTTCGCAAATAAAAACAAATAATCATGGAAACGCAAGACGCGCCACAAAAGAATATAGCGCCCCATCAGCCGCCTAAGCGAGCGGCCGGTAAGTGGCCGGTAATCGGCAAATTTCTTAGAGATGTCGGTCGTTTTATTTTTGATGAAGATAAGGGTAGCGAAGAAGTGAAGCGCGATTTGGGCGTATTAGAAATGACGCGGGCGCAAGCCAAAGCGGCAGCCAAAGCGGCCAAAGCGGCGGCCGAAGCCGAAGCGCGCCGCCGGAAACAGGAAGAAAAGATGAAGGCGGAAGCCGCCGCTAAAAAAGAATTTTTGGAAGCCAAGTTGAAAACAGTTAATCGTTTTAAACAAGAAAGAGAGGCCATATTAAAACGCAAAGAAGCGCTGGCCCAGCAACTGCTTAAGGCCAAGCAGGCCCACGACCAGCCGGTGGCTAAGCATAATTTAGGCTGGTTTAAGCCGGCTCCGGCTAAACCAGGGGCGGTCGTTAGTCCGGCGCACGATTTAGCCTCGCCCCGGCCTCTGCCGCCAACGGCCGCAGCGCCCGCGCCGGTTCACCCGCTGGGCAAAGAAGACGCTGCCAAAAAATTGCAGGCGGAAAGAGTTAAACATGACAGCTTACATCAGCGCGAGCAGATAGAAAATCGTCCCTGGCAATCATACAACATCGTCGCCACCAATTTAATCCGCGAACAGCAGAGCATGTTTCTTAATTGGCAGGGCAAAGCTTTGCTGTTGGCGCTGTTTGTGGCTTTATCGGTATTGTTTTGCGTCTTAGCTTACGGTTTGCTGCTGATTTTAGAAAAAGACAAACTTAATTCCAACGATTACGTGTTTAAAAATTTAGACAGCATTGTGACTCAAATAAAAAGAGAAGAAAGCTACACCCAGGAAATTTTAACTTTCAACGATAAATTACTGGCCGTGGATTATTTGCTGAAAAATCATATTTATTGGACTAATTTTTTCAAATTTCTGGAAGACAACACCATCAGCGACGTTTATTTGGAATCATTTAGCGGCGATACTGCCGGCAAATACACCGTACCGGCAGTGGCCAAAGATTTTCGTTCAATTTCCTTGCAGTTAAAGGTTCTACAGGCGGCCGTCGACAAGGTGGTGAGCGTGGACAGCGGCGGAGCGGAAACCGCCAATAAGACCGCCGTGCCTGCCGCAGGCGGAGCCGCCACTACGAGCCCTGATACTAAAGTAAAGTTTAATCTTAATTTAAACTTAAATCGTTCGCTTTTTATTAAAGAACCGGTTTATGAATAACGACGCCACCGTCAAAAATAAAAAAACTAACAGCTTCAGCCTGCCTAATAATCAGCTTTATCTGTATGTTTATAAATTTTTCTGGATTATTATTCTGGTGGTGGCCGCGGCGATATTGGTTACCGGCTACAAGATGTTTTTGCAGCCGAAATACGCCTCCATCGTTTCTAACCAGGAAATTACCAACAAACAGCAGGAATATATTGATAAACTGCAGTATTACAATCAGTTGATTGATTTAAAAAATACTTACGAAAAAATTGACCCGGAAGACCGGGAAAAAATTAACCAGATTGTTAATACCGTCAGCGACCAAAATGAGTTGTATCGCGAGACGGAATACATCGTGAAAAAGAACGGCTTGATGGTGGAGGCGATTGAACCGGTGACTTTGGACAAAGCTTATGATTTACCCAATATTACCGGCGCCACTAAACGCAGCGCTTTGCTAAGTAATATGAAACTGACCATGACCGCTTGCAAGATGTCCAAAGTTAATTATGAAGCCCTGATTAGAGTGTTGAAGACTTTTGAGCTTAATTTGCGCTTGATGGATGTGACTAAGGTGGAATACGACCCGGCCCAGCAAAAAGCCACCGTGCAATTTATCACTTATCAATTTTAAGCCGGACGATATCTATGAAAGACAACAAACTGAAAATTTTAACTTACGGCCTCATCATCATCGTCTTGGGCGTGGGCGCTTACTATTATTATAGTTATCTGCAAACCAGTTCCGAAGAGCTAGATCAGGCGACGCAAAGTACCATCGCCAAAACTTTTGCCGGTAAAAAATTGGAAACTGAAGTGCTGAAGGATAAAAAATTCAAGGAACTGAAAAAAATTGTGGTAGAAGCGGAGGTGATTGGCCCCGAAGCCCAGGTTCAGCCCGGCGGCCTGAAGCCGGAAGAAATCGCCAACATCCCCAGGCGGCACGGCAATCCCTTCAAACCTTTTTAGACTTTATGGCGCCAGTCAATAAGCAAAAAAAATTGTTAGATTTTTTAGTGGCTAAGGGTCTTCTGAAAACAGAAGACGCTGTTTTATTGACGCAAAGAGCGGCTGAACAAAAGACCACCATAGATGAACTATTGGTGCAGAGCAATGTCATCAATCAGGAGGATTTAGTAAAGGCGAAAGCCGAATTCTTAAATTTGCCTTACGCCAATTTGCTGTTTACCGAAGTGACGCAGGAAACTTTAAACAGCTTGCCGTCGGAGATAGCGGAAAACTATCATGTGGTGTGCTTTGACAAGAAAGACAACAAGCTGAGCATCGGCATGGTTGACCCCAATAATTTCAAGGCTATCGGCGCTATTGATTTTTTAGCCACCAAAAATAATTCGCAAGTAGAATATTTTTTAATTTCCGAGGCCAGTTTTGCCAACATTTTCCGGCAATACAAGCAGTTTGCCGCCGAGATTTCTTCCGCTTTGAAAATTAAAGAGGAAGAGGAAAAAAGGGAGGGCGAGGAAAATAAAGAAGGTTTGGCGGCCAGTTCCACTTTTGAGGAAATCGTTAAAAACGCTCCGGTTTCCAAAATTGTGTCCGAAATCATTAAGCACGCCGTGGAAGCCGGTGCCAGCGATATTCATATTGAACCCTTGGATAAAGAAAGCCGGGTGCGCTATCGCATTGACGGTATTTTGCACAGTTCTCTGACTTTGCCGAAAAATATTCACGAAAGTATTGTGGCCCGCGTCAAAGTGCTGTCCAACTTAAAATTGGACGAAACTCGCGTGCCGCAAGGCGGCAGAATCCGGCTGACGGTCAGCGACAAAGACATTGATTTTCGCGTTTCCATTTTGCCGTTGATGGGTTTTGAGAAAGTGGTAATGAGGGTTTTAGACACCTCTAAGGGCATGCTGACTCTGGAGCAACTCGGTTATCAGGGCACTAATCTGGAAGCGATTAAGAAGAATATTACCAAAACTGTGGGCATGATTTTGGTTACCGGGCCGACCGGTTCCGGCAAGTCTACCACTTTGTATTCGGTCTTAAATATTTTAAATCGGGAAGGCGTCAATATCGTGACGCTGGAAGACCCGGTGGAATATTATGTAGAAGGCGTCAATCAGTCGCAAATTCGTCCGGAAATCGGTTTTTCCTTTGCTTCGGGCTTGCGGTCGCTCTTGCGCCAAGACCCGGACATTATGATGGTCGGCGAAATCCGCGACAATGAAACCGCCGAACTGGCGATTCACTCCGCCTTAACCGGTCATTTGGTTTTGTCCACCCTGCACACCAACGATGCTATCGGCGCTATTCCGCGTTTGCTGGATATGAAAATAGAGCCATTCCTCTTAGGCTCGGTGTTGAATATGGTGATTGCCCAACGGCTGGCTCGCCGTTTATGCAATAATTGTAAAAAAGAGAAAAAATTACCGGCTAAAGTGTTGGATGACTTAAAACAAAAATTAAAAGCCATTCCGGAGAGCGTCCTACAGGCTAATATGCCGGATTTTAATCCTGATAAATTAGCAGTTTATGAACCGGTCGGTTGTGTTCGCTGTAATAAGACCGGCTACCGTTCGCGCGTAGCCGTGGCCGAGGTGCTGGATGTTGATGATTATATTAAAGAAGCGATTCTTAACAAGAACGGCGCTATTACCGAAGAAGAAATCAGAAAAGACCAGCCTTTCGTAACTATTAACCAGGATGGTATAATGAAAGTGGCGCAAGGCATTACCAGTTTAGAAGAAGTGATTAGAGTGATGAACGCCTAAAGTAGGGCATAGGATATAGGGGGATAAATTTTTTCCCGCATGCCTAATCCCTAACTTCTATGGCCTAAAGCCTAAATAATTTATGCCATTTTTTAAATACCAAATCGTCAACAAAGATTACGAAAAAGAAGCGGGGACGATTGAAGCGCTGGACCAGAAGCAGGTGGAAACGATTCTAACCGGCCGGGGAGCGCAGATTATTTCCATCAGCCAGGCCCTGTCGTTTGGACAGGTGACTTATTATTTTCACGCCGCCTTCAGTCATATTACCATCAGAGACTTAGTGCTGTTTTTTCGGCAGTTCGCCGTGCTGGTGTCGGCCAACATTAATTTAAGCGAATCATTGAAAATTCTATCCGAGCAGACGGAAAATTACGTGCTGAAAAAAGTCATCGGCAATGTTTCCCGCGAAGTTGATTCCGGCGACCGCTTGTCGGACGCCATGGCCAAGCACAAGGAAGTCTTTAGTGAATTTCATATCAGCGTTATCCGTTCCGGCGAAAGTTCCGGCAAACTTGACGATTCGCTGGGCTATTTGGCGGACGAGGAAGAAAGAAATTACGAAATCGTCAAAAAGGTGCGCGGTGCCATGACTTACCCGATTATCGTGGTCTGCGCCATGTTCATTGTTGGTGTGCTGATGATGCTGTTCGTTGTGCCTAAACTGGTCAGTATTTTTAATGAGGTCGGCGGCGAATTGCCGCTGATGACCAGGGTACTGATTGCCACCTCTAATTTTTTTGTCGGTTATTGGTGGCTGATTTTCGCCGTCTTGGCCGGTCTAGTGGTGGTACTGCGTTTTTATTTAAAATTGCCTTTTGGCAAACGGCAGTTTGATTTTATTGTTTTGCGCTTGCCGGTGGCCGGCGATTTGGTCAGAAAAATTTCCATTGTCCGCTTCGCCCGCTCTTTAAGCACCCTGCTGATTGGCGGCGTGACCATTTCCAACAGTTTACGCATCGCCAAAGGTATTGTCGGCAACACCTTATTTAAAGATTTGATTAATGAGACGATTATTGAGGTGGAGAAAGGCAACTCTATTTCCAGCGTGTTTATGAACAGTCCGGCGGTGCCGGTGATGGTGCCGCGCATGATGGTGGTGGGCGAAAAAACCGGCAAACTTGATTTTGTACTGCAAAAAATTGCCGAGTTTTACAGCAAGGAAGTGGAGACTAAGCTGGATAACCTGATGGTCTTGCTGGAGCCGGTGATTATGATTGTCATGGGCGCGGCCGTGGGCGTGATGGCGGCGGCGATTATTTTGCCGATGTATAATTTGACCAGTCAGTTTTAAAAGTTTGGCTTGGCAGAACAAAAGTGTTATAATGAGACTGTTGATAACTTTGGCGCCATGGCTTGTGGCTAGGCGGTAAATTTGATAAAATAAAGTTAACTCCAAATTAATAATTAAAATTAAATTATGTTCAAGCAACAAGTTAGAGAGGGGGTGCAGATATGACTAAACAAAAGGGTTTCACTTTAATTGAATTGTTAGTGGTCATTGTCATTATCGGCATCTTAGCCACTTTAGCGACCGTCACCCTGTCTTCGGCCAGAGCCAAAGCGCGCGATGCCCGCCGCGTCTCTGATGTTAAACAAATCCAAACCGCTTTGGAGCTGTACTACAACGATGTGACCAGTTATCCGGCCACCGCTTTAGTGTCCACCAACTTAGCTCTATTTAACGGCACCACCACCTACATGGCCAAAATTCCTGGTAACCCCTTAACCAGTGACGGCGGCTGTACTGGTTCCCCAGGAACTCTGTCTTACTACCTGTATACTGGCACCAGCACTTCCTACAGCCTGCAGTATTGTGTGACCGGCACCACTGGCAATGTCACCGCCGGTACGCACACGGCTACGCCGGGCGGCATAACAGATCCGTGATCTAATTTTAGTTAATCTATAACCCCACAACCCCCCCGATGTCCATCGGGGGTGTTTTTGTTGGTTGGTTTGATTGATTGCCCGGTTTTTTTAAAAGTGGTATAATAACAAATATAAATTTATATTGCAGATTAAATGTTTTAAAAATATGTCTAAGCAAAACTTAAAGTTTATAAACTTTTTTAAATTTTCGTTTAAACCAAGAAGGGGCTTTACTCTGATTGAATTGCTGGTGGTCATTGTCATTATCGGCATCTTAGCCACTTTAGCGACTGTCACCTTGTCTTCGGCCAGAGCCAAAGCGCGCGATGCCCGCCGCGTCTCTGATGTTAAACAAATCCAAACCGCTTTGGAGCTGTACTACAACGATGTGACCAGTTATCCGGCCACCGCTTTAGTGTCAGATAATTTAGCTTTGTTTAACGGTACCACCACTTATATGGCCAAAATTCCTGGCAATCCTCTGACTTCTGACAGTGGCTGCACAGGTTCCCCCGGAACTTTGTCTTATTACCTGTACTCTCAGGTTACTGCCGGCACTTCTTACAGCCTGCAGTATTGTGTGACCGGCACCACCGGCAATGTCACCGCCGGTACGCACACGGCTACGCCGGGCGGCCTGACAGACCCGTGATCATAAAAGTTTACCAAATCAATAACACCCTGACAAAATCAGGGTGTTGTTTAATTGCTTATTAAAAATGCTTTGTTTATAATTAATTTATTATGCCCGGTAGTACAATTTTTAGATAAAATATTATCGGAGCAAAATTCTTAGTAAAGCGGTCTTAGTTTTTATTATTTTAAAAAGCATTTACTTAGATTGTACTACCGGGTATGACCAAGGAAAAAATCATTATTTGGTGCGACCGATTAATTGACTGGCTGACAGTAGCCGTCATATTTTTAACGCCGATTTATTTTGCTTACTTTGCGGAAAATTATAATGTGTTTGAACTGAATAAGCAGCTGATTGTCCGCGGCGGCGTGTCCTTGATTTTGGGTTTATGGCTGATTAAAATCTGTCTGGGTGCTAAAGTTTTTTATCGGGATAAAAAATTATGGTGGCTGACTGGCGGCGTGCTGGCAGTCTATGTTTTGTTGGGTGAAGTTTTTTCCATCAGACCGCAGTTAAGCTGGCTGGGCAATTACGAACGCCAGCAGGGAGTTTACAGCTTAGTTTATTATTGGCTGTGGTTTGTACTATTGCTAATTACTTTACGTTCGCCCCAGCAGTTAAAACGATTGATGAGGGCGGTCTTGGCGGCCTCGGCTCTGGTTAGCCTTTACGGCATCGCCCAGCACTTCAAGCTTGACCCTAAGCAATGGATACAGGAGAGCCGGTCATTTTCTGCTTTAGGCCAACCTAATTTTTTAGGGCATTATTTGGTTATTATTATTCCCCTGACCATCAGCGGCTTTTGGTGGTTTAAGGGTAAAAGCCGGTACTATTGGCTGAATTTGTTGCTGATTTTACAATCGGCCTGTTTGCTCTTTACCTTAAGCCGCAGCGCTTGGCTGGGATTAATGGCCGGTGCCGTTGCCATCGGGTTGTTGTTTTTAATCATCAATCAAAAAAGACGGATATTGGCGACCGTTGTTATTTGCTTGTTGTTAGTACTGCTTGGTCTGAATAGTTTAAGTCGCAGTAATTTTAATGGCGGTTGGTCAAGTAGCCCTTATTATCAACGATTTGTCAGCGCCTTCGGCGCGAGCAGCCCGACCAATAAAATTCGCCTGCTTTATTGGTCGGTCGTGCCCGAGGCCTTCAGCCAGGCGCCTTGGTGGCGTTCATTAATTGGTTTTGGCCAGGATGCGCAGATTAATATATTTGCCGGACTTTATCGCGGCGAGTGGGCGTTTTATGAGGTAATTAATGCCTTACCCGATCGAGCGCATAACATTATCTTGGACTTATGGCTGGAATATGGTGTAATCGGCTTCCTGGTGCTAAGCGGTTTTATCGGCTACTTACTGTTTAAGGCGATGCAATATTTGCGGCAGCGGCGCGCGGCCCGGGATGGAAAATATTATATTATTCTTTGTCTGGTGGCTGCCGAGCTGGCTAATTTTTTTACTTTGTTATTTGGTTTTCCTCTGACCACACATTATGTTTATTATTATTTTATAGCGGCGGTCTTAGCCTGGTTATTATTTAATTCATCAGGCCATGAATTAAAACTGGATAAACTAAGCTCATTATTTAAGTGGTTAATGGCTGCTGTCATCATGTGTTTCGTGGCTTTTACTTTATATGTCTTTACCGCCAGGGCTTTTATCGCCGATTATTGGCTAATGAAGGCTAAGCGAGCGGAAAGTCAGGCTAATTGCGCCGACACTCTTGATTACGCCAACAAAATGTTGGATGCCTGGCCGCTGGCCCCGCGGCTCAAAGAACAATATATTTTTTTCTCTACCAACTGTCTGCCGCTTTTAACCAATCAGTCAGACTTAACAGTAGCCGCCAAAAATATGCTGGCAGTCTTGGATGATTATCCGGCCGGGGAGAGGCCGGGCAATTATAATTTTTTATTACTGCAAGCTCACGCTTATTCCGCCTTAGGTCGTCATGTGGACAGTGCTTACTACGCCGCCGCCGCCGCGGCCTATCAGGAATTACTAAAACTCAATCCAGCTATTACCGTTATTTATCAAGATTATGCTAGAATGAAAATGTGGGCCGGCGACTTGGTAGCAGTTAAAAATATTGTGTTTCAGGGATTAGTCGCCATGCCGCCCACTGGTCTGGAGTTTGCCGATTTGCCGCATTATGGCGGCATTATCAGACAGCGCGCCTATTTTTTTGAAATTCTGGCTATGGCCAGTGTCAGGCAAAATGATTTAGTTAAAGCTAGGTCTTATTATCTTTTAGCCAATAAAACGGAGCCGAATAATAAGTTGAATTATCAGCGCTTGGCTGATCTGGCCTGGCGTCTGGGTAAGAAACCGGAAGCGATGGAATGGCTGGCGCGCGGTCGCCAACTTGACCCTAGCGATAATGCCTGGGATTATAATGAGGCGCTTTATTACTGGCAATCTGGCAACCAGCCGGCAGCGCTAGCAGCCATTAAACGCGCGGTAGAGCTTAACGGCACCGATGAACAAGCGACCAAATTATTAAAAGATATTTTGGCCGGCGCTAAACCGTAACTATAATTTTTTTAATATTAATTAATTAAAATTTTAACGAAAAAGGTATGTCCAAAAAAAACTTAATATTAATTTTGGCGATTATTGCTTTAGCCGCCGCTTCCCGGCTGGTGAAGCATCCGCCCAACTTTACGCCGGTGGCCGCTATGGCTCTGTTCGGCGGCTGGTATTTTAATAAAAAATATTTAATAGTCATGCCGCTGGCGGCTATGTTGATTAGCGACGCTTTCATCGGTTTTTATGACTGGCGCTTAACAGCTGTGGTTTATTTGGGTATCGCCATCACCTTTATTATCGGTTGGCTGTTAAAACCTAACGGCAATTGGCGCAAAGTCATCGCCGGTTCACTGGCCGGGTCAATTATCTTTTTTGTCATTACTAACTTTGCCGTCTGGGCGCTCTATAGCTGGTATCCTCACACTTGGGCGGGGTTGGTCAACTGTTTTGCCTTAGCCTTGCCGTTTTTCCGCAATAGTTTGTTAGGCGATTTATCTTATACCGTAGTTTTATTCGGAGTTTATGAGTTGGCTTGGTTTTATATCGGCCGCAAACAGACAAAATTAATGAAACTTTAGCAATTATCGGCTCTAAATTAGCGACCGATATGGCCGCTAATTTTATTATGGGCAGGCTTGATTTTTAGGGTATTTGGTGGTATTTTAAAATTGCTCTAAATTAAATAAAACAGAGCGTTTTGTTTTTCTTGCCAAGAATTAATGTTTATGGCGCAATTAGTTATTATCAAACCGAAAAATCGTTTTAGATTAGCTGATTTAGCTGAAATTTGGCAGTATCGCGAACTGTTGTATTTCTTAACTTGGCGCGACATTAAGGCGCGTTACAAACAGACTATAGTCGGCATAGGTTGGGTTATTTTTCAGCCGTTGATTACCATGGTTATTTTTAGTTTATTTTTTGGTAAATTGGTGGGTATGCCGTCAGAAAATGTGCCTTATCCGATTTTTGTTTATACCGGTTTGTTGTTCTGGCAGTTTTTCGCCACTTCCGTCAATGATGCTAGTACGGCTTTGATTAATAACATGCAAATTGTTACTAAAGTTTATTGTCCGCGGATAATTTTAATTATGTCGTCGATTATGGCTCATCTAATTGATTTCGCGGCGGCGGCGGTCATACTTATTGGCTTGATGCTGTGGTATGGTTATTTACCCAGTTTATTCAATTTATTAATGGTGCCGATTTTAGTTTTTTTTACTTTTTTAATCGCTTTGGGCAGCGGTTTATTTTTGGCCTCGTTAAATATAAAATATCGTGATATTGGTAAAATTTTGCCATTTTTTGTTCAGTTATTTATGTATTTAACGCCAGTAATTTATCCGCCAAGTATCGTTGGCGCTAAGTATTCTTGGATTTTAGCACTTAATCCCATGACCGGCGTGATTAAAACAGCACGTAGTGAATTACTGCATACTTATGCTACCAATTGGTTGCAGTTTGGTATTTCAGCGGCCGCTTGTCTGGTTATTTTGGTTATCGGTTGGTTATATTTTCGTCACGCCGAACGTTATACGGCTGATTATATTTGATATATGGATACGGTAATTGAGGTCAAAAATTTAGGAAAGAAATATGATTTGCGCCATTTGGATTTGAGAAATTTTGGTTTACGCGAACGCTTGGCCCATCCTTTAGCTTGGTTAAAGAGGCGCGCTAACAAGAAGGAAGAATTTTGGGCTTTACAAGACATAAATTTTTCCGTGGCGCGCGGTGAAGTTGTTGGCGTTATTGGTCGTAATGGCTCCGGCAAATCAACTCTATTGAAAGTTTTATCTCGAATAACACCCCCATCAACTGGCGAAGCTATAATTAGCGGTCGCATCTCATCTTTATTGGAGGTGGGCGTTGGCTTTCATCCAGAATTAACTGGCCGAGAAAATATTTTTTTGTCAGGGGTGATTTTGGGAATGAATCGCCGAGAAATAGCTAAACGCTTTGACCAAATTGTTGACTTCTCCGGTACAGAACAATTTTTAGATACGCAAGTCAAACACTATTCATCTGGTATGTTGGTGCGCCTTGGTTTCGCGGTGGCCGCTTATATGGATGCTGATATTATGTTTGTGGATGAGGTGCTAGCGGTGGGTGATGTTGAGTTTCAAAAAAAATGCTTGGCTAAAATTGCCGCTTTAGTTAAAGAGGAGCAAAGGACAATTTTTTTTGTCAGCCATAATTTAGAAACTGTACGCGACATTTGCACTAGAGTGGTGGTGATGGGTAAAGGCGTTATAGATAAAGAATCAAACGATGTCGGAGCGGCGATAGATTATTATTTACGTAATATTTTTTAAAATATAATTATGAAAACAATTATTCTTTGTGGCGGTCTGGGCACTCGCTTAAGAGAAGAAACTGAGTTTAGACCTAAACCTATGGTTAATATCGGCAACAAACCGATCCTTTGGCATATTATGAAAATTTATGCCCATTACGGCTTCAATGATTTTGTGTTGGCTTTGGGTTATAAGGGCGAGATGATTAAAGAATATTTTCAGCATTACGAATTAATGAATAATGATGTTACTTTGGAATTGGGCAAGCCGGCCAATAGCGTTATCTATCAAAATCACGGGGAGGCCGGCTGGAAGGTCACTTTGGTTGATACGGGTTTGCAGGCGCTCAAAGGCGCGCGTTTGAAAAAAACGGAAAAGTATATTGA
>JAKAFD010000014.1 GCA_021818075.1 bacterium | reverse complement strand
GTTGTCGGTTTTAGGATTTTTTGCCACAAGTCGGCTAACAGTGCGGCGCTAAATTTTTGCCGTACCGCCGCCGATTTAATCCATAAGCGGCAAATTATAGTCAGCGTGGTTAAATCGGGCAAAACATTATATTTTTGTTGCCTGCATAATGTCGCGCAAAATTCCCTGAAAATCAGCCTTGATGATTGGCAAGCCGGCCAGACTTTGAGGGATATTTTGGCAGAAGCTTTCGGTTCGCCAGTGATTGAGGA
Organism: bacterium; assembly: GCA_021818075.1. Classification (GTDB taxonomy): domain Bacteria; phylum Patescibacteriota; class Patescibacteriia; order Patescibacteriales; family Patescibacteriaceae; genus JAKAEX01. The sequence goes on along the minus strand of JAKAFD010000014.1, from coordinate 16,579 downwards.
AATTCATGACAAGAGAATTTGCGGCTTTGAAATTAAGATTCCGGCGAATAGTTAAAATATTAGATTGAGCGCCCCGATTAATATTGGGGCGTCTTTTTTTGTTTTTCCTTAGGCCTATGATATAATAAAATTGTTATGCCAACTAATAATTTTTTGTTTTATTTCGGGCAGATTGTTTTAGGTTTGGCTAGAGATTTAGCGTTATTCCCGCTGTGGTGGTACACCCGGGGATTTTTAGAGCTGGCTAAAACCGTTAATTCGTTTTGGGCGGACAGTTTGCGGGGTTTAAATTTGGTAGTCTGGCTGAAAAATATTTTTGTGCCGATGTACGGCCAGCGCGATTTAACCGGTATCCTCATCAGCATCGGCATGCGTATCGTGCAGATTATTTTCCGCAGCCTCTGGTTCGCTATTCTTTTGGTTTTGGGTGTGGCGGTCATGCTGGCTTGGCTGGCTTTGCCGCTCGTTATTTTATGGCAATTAATCTGGCAACTAACCTGATATGGCCGACAAACTAACAATTTCGCCGATAATGGTTTGCCCGGCTTGCGGCGGCAGCGGTTTGGCCGATGGCCGGCGCTGCCAAACTTGCCGGGGGCTGGGCAGCGGCGTTAGTCTGGACGGTAAATTTATTTATACCGCCGTTAATTTATCCTGGCCGCTGATTGTTTTGCGCCAGCTCAAACAGACTGTCTATGCGGTGCTGGACGGCGTTTTAATGCTGGCTGGCGTGCTGGGCGTGGCAGCGGTTATTTGGTGGTACACTCAATTGCCGGCGCCAGTGGCCAGCTTTAACGATTTATTATTTTGGCGCCATAAAAGTATTTGGGTGCTGATTTTTTGGTTGAGTCTGGCGGTTGATATGCTGGTTATTTATCGTCATCGTCGCCGTTTTTATGATGCGCAAAAAATCAGTAAATTTAAGCCGGGAGCGGAGCTGGCCGACTGGCCGGCCATTGCCAAGGCGGGTAAAATTAACGCCGCCGCCGCTTTGGACGAAGAACTGACGGCGGTGTTGGAAAAAACTTATCTACTGGCCAGCCGGCTTAAACATGCGCAAATTACCAGTTTGCATTTATTTTATAATTTATTAACGGTCAGCGGCCAGGTGGCCGGCTTGTTTGTGCGGATGAATGTGGACGGCGCCAAGCTGCTGGATAAAATCGGCCATCAACTGACAACCATTCAGCCCCAGGCCGGCGCGCCGTTATTATCAACGGAAGTGAAACAAGTGCTGGCCGCAGCTTATGCCGACGCTTACCGCCAAAATCAGAACCAAATAAAACCGGCGGATGTGCTCCTGCCTTTGTGGCGCGCCGATAAATTGCTGGCGGAAATTTTTTACGATTTGGCTATTGACGAGGATAAACTGACTAATACCGTGGCTTGGGCCAGAATCAATGACCGGCTGCTTCATAATTATCAGCTGTATAAAAAAATGGCCCGCTTCAAACCCGGTTCCAATATGGATCGCGCTTATACGGCCGTGGCCACGCCGTTTTTAGACCAATTTTCTTTTGACCTGACTTATGGGGCCAAATTCGGCCGGCTGGATGTCTGCGTCGGCCGCGATAAAGAAATCGGACAAGTCTTTGAACGCCTGGACAGCGGCCAGCGCGGCGTGATTTTGGTCGGTCCGGCAGGCGTGGGCAAAAATGAAATCGCCGAAGGTATCGCCCAGCTGATGGTGACCGAAGAAGTGCCAGCGATGTTAAAAGACAAGCGTTTGCTGGAATTGGATTTAGCCCGCTTGCTGGGCGGCGCGGCCCCGGCCGAAGCGCAGGACAGGATGCTGGCGGCCATTAGCGAAACCGCGCGCGCCGGCAACATTATTTTATACATGCAGAATATTGAAAACGCCACCGGCTTATCGGCCGGTTCCGAAGAGAGTTTGGATTTGAGTGAAATTCTGGCTTCGGCCATCACGCGGCAGGGCGTTTATGTTTTAGCCACCTGCACGCCGGAGCATTATACCCGCAGCTTGGAGGGCGGTCCTTTGGGCCAGGCCATGTCTAAAATTGAAATTAGCGAACCGGATGATAACGCCGCCATTCAAATGATTGAAAGCAAGATTGCCTGGCTGGAAAATAAATTTAAAATTTATTACACCTACGACGCTTTGGCCCAGGCCGTCAAGTTATCGGGCCGCTATATTCACGACCAGTATTTGCCGGAGAAGGCGATTGGCGTGCTGGAAAAAGCCGGCGTGGCCACGGCCAGAGCCAAAGGCGAACAGGCGCTGGTGGTCGGCGATGATGTGGCCGGCGTCATCAGCGAATCAACCCATGTGCCGGTAGCGCGCGTCAGCGAAGCGGAAAGCCAGTTGCTCTTAAATTTGGAAGACAAGATTCACGAACGCCTGGTGGATCAGGAGGAAGCGGTGAAAGTGGTGGCGGCCAGTTTGCGCCGCGCCCGCGCCGAACTGCGGGAAGGCAAACGGCCGATTGCCAACTTTTTATTTCTGGGTCCGACCGGCGTCGGCAAAACCGAGCTGGCCAAAACCATCGCGGCGGTTTATTTCGGCGACGCCGATTATATGATTCGTCTGGATATGAGCGAATACCAACTGGCCGAGAGCGTGGATAAAATGATTGGCGCACCCGACGGTACGCTGGGGTACTTGACGGAAAAAGTCCGCCAAGCGCCGTTTTCGCTGGTGCTCTTGGACGAAATTGAAAAAGCCCATCCCGATATTTTAAATTTATTTTTACAAGTGATGGATGACGGCCGCCTGACCGACGGACAGGGCCGCACCATTGATTTTACCAACTCCATTATTATCGCCACCTCCAATATCGGCGCAGTTTACATTCAGGAGCAAGTCCGCGCCGGCACCGATTTGGAAAAAATTCGCGTCGAACTGGTGGATAAATATTTGGTGGAAAAAATGCGGCCGGAATTAATCAATCGCTTTGACGGCGTTATCGTCTTCAAGCCGCTGACGCCGGGCGATGTTAAAGCCATTACCCGTTTGATGCTTAAGCAGACCGCCGCTTTGCTGGCAGGCAAAGGCATGGGTTTGGACATCAGCGACGCCGGTTTGCAAGTTTTAGCCGCGGCCGGCTGGGAACCGGAATTCGGCGCTCGGCCCTTACGCCGCTTGTTGCAGGATAAAATTGATAATGTTATCGCCAATAAACTCTTGGCCGGCGAATTAAAACGCCGCGACACGGTGGTGATTGACGATCGGGGCGAGGTCCAGGTGCGCAAAGCCGCCGCTTTATGAAAAATAAAAAAGGGAACCAGCGGTTCCCTTAATTAACATTTTTTTCTTACAATCTTTTTAAATTTTTCAAAGTGGTGAATTGCTCAATAGTTTTATGCTTATCAAGAATTTCACCACTGGTATTGAGCGGCAAGATTAGTTCAAGGTTTATCAAGCCGGCTAATTTTTTGGTGCTGTGGTCCAATACGTGGTCAAAAGTGATGAACCGCACTTTGGAAAAACCGGTGGCCTGTTCAACCTCTGGTAAGTGACGGTCGTTTAAAAAGTTGGCCAGCTTCATTGTTCCTTCGCCATTGACCAAAAGACAGTCAAGTCTGAAATTGTTGCCCCCTCTTTTCTCCTTGATGGTTTTTCCGTGATTAATAACTTTGGCTAACAGCGGTGCCGTTTGTTCAAACAAAACTTGCTTGTCCGCTTCACTCAACGGCTCAGTGGCTGGCTGTTCGGTTAAAACTTCAGCAATGAGTTCGGAATATTCTTCCATAACACTCCTTATTAGTTGTAAAAATTGTAAGTTAATTGTAAGTTTAAAAAAGAACGTTTTTAGATTTTTATTATAGTATAAACGATAAAATTAGTCAATCATGTCTTATTTAGCCTTATTTTTAACGACTTTTGCGCTAGCGGTTGTCCTGACCGTGGTTTTTAAATGGCTGGCTAAAAAGTTGAAAATCATTGACCGGCCGGCCGGCGAGCGCAAGCCTGATTATCGGCCGGTGCCGCTCCTGGGAGGGTGGGCGATTTTTTTGGCTATGCTGGCGGTGCTTATCTGGCAAAAAGATATTTTGGTTTCCGGCAATTTAGAGTGGCATCACTGGCTGGGGGTTTTAGCCGGCGCCGGTTTACTGATGCTGGGCGGTACTTTGGATGATAAATATAATTTAAGTTTCAAGCGGCAAATTATCTTTCCCGTGCTGGCCAGTCTAGCGGTGATTGCCGGCGGCGTAGGTATTGAAAAAATTACCAATCCTTTGGCCGGATTTTTATATTTTGACCAATGGAAAATCCCCATGGCCTATTGGGGCGGTCAGTGGCATTACTTTGTGGTCGTGGCTGATATTTTTACCTGGTTGTGGCTGATGGGCATGATGTACACCACCAAATTGTTAGACGGCGTGGACGGTTTGGTGACCGGTACCACCGCCATCGGCGCGCTGATTATTTTTTTATTTACCACCACCACGCGTTATTACCAGCCGGACATTGCCTTGGCCGCCTTGGTCCTGGCCGGCGCTTGTTTGGGTTTTCTGCTGTTTAACTGGCGGCCGGCCAAAATTTATCTGGGCGAAGGCGGCTCGCTCTTGCTCGGTTTTGTGCTGGGCGTTTTATCCATCATCTCCGGCGGTAAAATTGCCATTGCTTTATTGATTATGGGCATTCCCATTTTGGATGTGGTCTGGACCATCGTCCGCCGTCTGGCCAAGGGGCAAAATCCGTTTAAAACCGCCGACCGGCGGCATCTGCATTTTCGCTTGCTGGACCGCGGCTGGGGCAAAGGCCGGACGGTCTTGCTGTATTATTTACTGTCGGCAATTTTCGGTTTAAGCGCCTTGTTTTTACAGTCGCGGGGCAAAGTATTATCACTGGCAATTTTAGGCATGATTATGCTGGGTTTAATAATTTGGTTTACATATTTGGAACGCAAAAATCGAGTTTAGGCGGCCGGCTTGACAAGCTGGCAAAAATAAAGTAGATTTAAAAATTGTTAATATAATTTTATTTTTATGTCGAAAATTGCAGTTATTAAAACCGGCGGCAAACAGTACAAGGTCAGCGCCGGCCAGACTTTGAAGGTGGAAAAATTGGCGGCCGCCGACGGCGCCAAACTTAAATTTGATACTTTATTGACGGCCGAAGCGGACGGCGCGGAAGTGAAAATCGGCCAGCCCAGTTTAGGCGACAAAGTTGAGGCTAAAGTCCTGGAGCAGGGCAAGGCCAAAAAAGTCAGCGTGGTTAAGTTTAAAAATAAGGTGCGCTACCAGAAAAATGTCGGCCATCGCCAGCCGTTCACCAAGCTGGAAATTACCAAAATCGCTTAAGAAAAACTGCCTGCGGGCAGTTTTTTAGTAAAAAAAGACCGCTGCAGTTGTTGTTAACTACAGCGGTATATTTTTTCGTTTCTGTTTTAGAAACGAGCCGATTCAGCCCGGGAATAATAATTTGGGCAAACACTTCGCAATTTTACATTAGCAGATTGCCAGATGTCGGCGATGGCTTCTCGTACGGTTTGTCCGGCTTTGGTTTTTACTAAAACCAGATTGGGACCTGTCATAAAACCCAACAGCGAATATCTTATCCCCAAGGGATAAAGCAGGCTGTTTTCCTGTTTTAAGACCGTATCTTTTTTACTTAAACCGTTCAGGAATTCATTTAAACAAAGTTCGCCTTTGTCGATGATGACAATTACCTGACCGGGCGAGTAATCCACACCTTCTTGGCCGCGGACTGAATCGCATGTCTGGCTAAAAGCCGACATATAAGCAAGTGCCACAACTATCAGCATTAATGCTTTTTTCATCTTTTCCTCCGATTTCTCTAATATTAAACAAAATTTTAAATATCTACTTTATTATATATAGTATAGCATACTTTTAAATAAATGTCAATAGTATAGTAAAAATATGCCTAACTGTGGTTTCCTCTTGTATTTTTGTGGTATAATAATTTTATGAAATTAAAGTTAGTAATTATAAAACATATTAAAATACCCCGGCCGCGGCTGGGGTATTTTAATTGTATTTATTTCTAAATTTCAGCGCGTTGGCAATAGTTTGCTGGTCGGCGTAGTCCAGGCTGGCGCCCGAGGGCAGGCCGCGCGCCAGACGGCTGACAACTACAGGCCAGGCGGCTAAGAGTTTTTTTAAATAGAGCGCGGTGGTTTCGCCCTCAAAGTCGGGATTTAAAGCCAGAATTATTTCCTGGGGCGGATGCGTTTTTAATTTATGCAGCAGGGAATTAACGGCTAGCGTTTCCGGCCCCCGGTTATTAATGGAACTCAAAGTGCCGCCCAAGATGTGATACAGACCGTTAAAAGAATGAGTGTCTTCAATGGCGAGCATGTCTTTAGTCTCGCTGACCACGCACAGCAGGTTGCGGTCGCGCCGCTGGTCGGCGCAAATAACGCAGGGGCTGGCGGCGCTCAAGGCGTGGCAAACGGCGCAATAAACTACGCCGGCTTTCAATTCGGTTAAGTCGCGCGCCAAAGCCTCCAGCCAGGCTTCCGGCTGGGCCAGCAGCCACAAAGCATACCGCTGGGCGGCTTTAGGGCCGACCGTCGGCAGTTCGGATAAGTGGTTGATTAGTTTTTGGATCGCCGGCGGATAATTCATTATTGTTTTTTGAACAGGTTGTTAAAATCCGGCATGCCGCCCATATCCTGCATTTTTTTGGCCATAATTTTTTGCACCTGTTTGATGCCATCATTGAATATGTCGCGCAAGGTGTTTTCCAGACCGTCCTGATGTTTGTCGGCGATGGCGAGTTCCACGATTTCCAGATTGCCGTTGATTACCATTTTAATACCGCGTTTTTCCACCACCACTTTTTCTTCCGATAAAGCGCCTTGCAGAGTCTTGGCCTGATGGCGCAAATCTTTAATTTGTTTGAGTTTGTTAAACATAATTTCGCATAACACACAACACACAACACGCAACGCGGTTCAACGGCAATGTTTTAATATTATGGCTCGCCTGAATGTGTTTGTTGAGTGAAAGTTAATTAATTTTTAAAAAATATTTTTTACCTCCTTGTTGCGCGTTGCGCGTTACGAGTTGCGTGATTTAGAATTCCGGCGGTCCTTCTTCAAAACCAAGTTTGCTGGCGTCGTTTTTGAAAGTAACCGTGGTTTCTTCAAAGCGCAGATGAACCGTGCCGATAGGGCCGTTGCGGTGCTTGGCCACGTAAATTTCCGCCGAGCTTTTTTCTGCCGGCGTCAATTCTTCTTCGCGGTAATTGCGGTCGGCGGCTTTGCGGTAAATAAACATCACCACATCAGCGTCCTGTTCAATGGAGCCGGATTCCCTTAGGTGCGACAGTTTGGGAATGGCCGGTTTGTTTTGTTCCACGGCGCGCGACAACTGCGATAGCGCCAGCACCGGCACATTAAGTTCGCGGGCGATAATTTTAAGCGATCGGGAAATTTCCGACACTTCCTGGACGCGGTTGTCCTTATAGCGGCCGCGGCCTTCCATTAATTGCAAATAATCAATCACGATTAAACCCAAGCCTTTTTCCATTTGCAGGCGGCGGGCCTTGGTGCGAATTTCCATAATATTCAAGCCGGCCGAGTCGTCAATATAGAGCGGCGCTTCCGCCAGCTCGCCGATAGCCTGACCGATGCGGGAAAAATCATCATCAGTTTCGCTGTCCGACAACTGACCGGTGCGCATTTTCCACAAACTAACGCCGGCTTGGGCGCAAATCATTCTGTCCACCAATTGTTCTTTGCTCATTTCCAGAGAAAAAATACCCACCGGCACTTTATTGATAACCGCCGCCTGGCGGGCGATATCCATGGCCAGCGAAGTTTTACCGACGGACGGGCGGGCGGCCAAAATGATCAAATCGGATTTTTGCAAGCCGGCCAAGAGGCGATCCAAATCGGTAAAGCCGGTGGTCAGGCCGCGCAACTTGCCGCTTTGTTTGTGCAAGTCGTCAATGCGGTCAAAAGCGCCGGCCAAGAGCGAATCAATGGGGGAGAAGGTCTGTTTTAAAAATTTTTGCGAGACGTTAAAAAGTTTTTGTTCGGCCGTGTCCAGTACTTTATCTATTTCTTCTTCTTCGTCATAACCCAGTTCGGCGATATCGCCGGCCGCGCCGATCAAGCGGCGCAAGGTGGCTTTCTTTTGAATCAGCGAAGCGTAAAATTCAATATTGGAAGCGGTGCCGACCGAATTGGCCAAATTGGCCAGATAAGCGCGGCCGCCGACCGCCGAGAGCTTATTTTTTTCTTCCAGCTTGTCAGTTAAGCTTAAAATGTCAATCGGTTCGTGCTTGGCGTAGAGTTCCAGCATGGCGGCAAAAATCAGGCCATGAGCGTCTTTGTAAAAATCTTCCGCCTCCACCAAATCGGCAATTTTCACTATAGCGTTTTTATCAATTAAAAGAGCGCCCAACACAAACTGTTCGGCTTCCAAATTTTGGGGCGCTAATTTTTCTTTCAGAGCTTCCGGCATGACTATATTTTACAATTAAGACTCAATAAAGCAATATTGACAGGGCGGGCGGAGTATGGTTAAAATGATAAAAATAACTAAGTTCCTTTAATTTTTAAACGAGGTGCCGTATGTGGTTATTATTTGAATATGATTATGTCTGTTATTTGATTATTGGCGGGGTGGTATTTTTTATAAGCTGGACAATTTTTTTTAAGGTCTGATTACCAGTCCAATAAAACATCATGGGTAACCGGTACTCGACCGCCAGTTTTTAGAATAACCAGCCTGATACTTACCTTGCTCTTGGGTGCTTTTTGGCCAATCGGCCTTATTGCCTTTATAGTTTATTTGGTAGTGGAAAAGAAAATTTCCCTGACGATGCCTTTTTCACAAGATACCAGCGGTTAAATTTTAAACAGCTTAAGTGCAATACTTGGCTGTTTTTTTGTGATTGACAATCTTGACGGGCGGTGTTAAACTAACTCCTATCAATTTAGTATGATATGAAATTTTCCACCCGCACCAGTTATGCCTTGCGCGCTTTGTTATGCTTGGCGCGCAGCGGCGGCAGTTTAAGTTTAAGGGCCATTGCCCAAACTGAACGTTTGCCGCTTAAATATTTGGAAGCGATTTTTGCCGACTTGAAAAAAGCCGGCGTAGTCAGGAGCTTGCAAGGCAGTAGCGGCGGTTATCGCTTAACGGCGCGACCGCAGCAATTGTCGGTTTTAACCATTGTGTCGGCTTTGGAAAATCCCAAAGAAACGCTTTATTGCTTGAGCCCCAACGGGAAAAAATATTGTTCGGCCGGCTGCCACTGCGGCGTCAAAACGGTGGTTAATAAATTAAACAAGTCCATCGCCCAAACTCTGTCCAAGATTAAACTGGCGGCGTTAATAGAATAAATTTATAGAAAGCGCTAATAGCTAACAGCTAAAGGCTAAAATCTAATTTATATGTATAGCGAAAAAGTTTTAGACCATTTTAAAAACCCGCGCAACCAAGGCGTGATTGACAATGCCGACGCTATCGGCCAGGAAGGCAATCCGGTCTGCGGTGATATTATGAAAATTTATTTAAAGATTAAAGACGACAAAATTGACGATATCAAGTTTGAAACTTTGGGTTGCGCCGCGGCGATTTCCGTGTCTTCGGCTTTAACGGAAATGGTAAAAGGCAAAACTCTAGATGAGGCTGAAAAAATGACCAAGGATGATGTGGTGGAATATTTGGGCGGCTTGCCGGCGGTTAAGGTTCATTGTTCCATGCTGGGCGTGGACGCCCTACACGCTGCTATTATGTCATATAAAGAAAAGGTAGCAGCAAATAGTTAATTGGTTTTTATAATTTGTACAAGTAATTTTTAATTTAAAATTTTTAATTTTTAATTAAGGTGTCGCTTCGCGACGATTAATATTATGTCAGAAAATATTAATGATAAAATTAAAGCGTCATTAGAAAAGGTCAGACCGAGCCTTCAGGCCGACGGCGGCGATGTGGAGCTGGTAAATTTTGACGACAAAAAGGGCGTGGTTAATGTCCGTTTAAGCGGTATGTGCGTCGGCTGTCCCATGGCCGGTATAACTTTGAAAGCCGGTATTGAGGAGCAATTGAAGCAAGATGTGCCGGAAGTCAAAGCGGTAGAAGCCGTCTAAAAAGCTAAAAATTTTCAATAATATGTCTCGTATATACTTTGATCATTCTGCTACCACTCCAGTTGATAAGCAAGTGTTAAAGGCTATGACGCCTTATTTTGGCGAGCAGTTCGGCAATGCTTCTTCAATTCACAGTTTCGGCCAAGCAGCGGCTAGAGCGGTAGATAAGGCGCGACGGCAAGTGGCCGCGGTCTTAAACTGCCAGCCGGAAGAAATTATTTTTACTTCCGGCGCCACTGAAGCCAATAATTTAGCTATTAAGGGCTTAATTAAAGGTTTGGCGCTCAAAGGCGTGAACCAGCCGCACATCATTACCACCGCCGTGGAGCACGACGCCGTGATTGAACCCTGTCAGGAATTGGAACGGGAAAAACTGGCGCGCGTTACTTATTTGCCGGTTAAAGCTAATGGTATGATTGAGATTGAAGCTTTGGAAAAGGCGATAACGGACGAAACAGCGTTAGTCAGCGTAATGTATGTTAATAGTGAAGTCGGCGTGATAGAGCCGGTTAAAGAAATCGGTAAAATCATCAAAAAAATAAACGAGCGGCGCGTGGCTGATTGGGAAAAAAAGCGCGTGGCCGAGCGCGGCCCCAAACCGCAGCTGATTTATTTTCACTCGGACACCACCCAAGCCATTAATTTTTTGGATTGCGATATGCAAAGTTTGCATTTGGATATGCTGTCGCTTTCGGCTCATAAAATTTACGGACCAAAAGGCGTCGGCGCTTTGGCTGTCAGAAAAGATACGCCGCTTGTGGCCTTACTGCGCGGCGGGCATCACGAGAAAAATTTGCGCTCCAGCACTTTGAATGTGCCGGGCATTGTCGGTTTGGGCGAGGCGATTGAGCTGGCCAAGAACGACCGCGAAGCTAATAACCAAAAAATAAAAGAGGCGCGCGATTATTTGGTTGAGCGAATAACCAAAGAAATTCCCGAAATAGTTTGTAATACCGATATCGCCAACTCTTCGCCCGCCCATGCTCACTTTTCTTTTCTGGGCGCGGAAGGGGAGTCGATTCTTTTGGCCCTGGATATGGACGCCGGCATTGCCGTCTCCACCGGTTCGGCCTGCGCATCCAATACCTTAAAAGCTTCGCGCGTCTTAACCGCTATGGGCATCAAGCAAGAGGACACCCACGGCGCGGTACGGTTTACTTTAGGCAAAGCCAACACCAAAGCTGATGTTGATAAACTAATGGAGCACCTGCCGGGGATTGTGAAAAAGTTTAGAGATATGGCACCGGAATATTAATTTCCAAATCCCAAATCCCAATTTCCAAATAAATCTCAAATTACAAATCAAAAAAGACGCCCTCAGAGGCGTTTTTTGTTGCTTGTTGTTTGTTATGTGTTGCGTGAAATTAGATTACTCTTTTCAACTCTTCAATCGTCGTCAGGCCTTTTAAGGCTTTGATGAAGCCGTCTTCGGTTAGGGATAGTTCGGTAGCCTGATTCAGCAGGTCTTTGGTCTGGCTATAATTTTTAATCATTAACAGGCGGCTTAAGTCCTGGCCGGGTTTGGCCACTTCAAACAGCCCCAGTTGCCCGAGATAGCCGGTATAGCCGCATTGGGCGCAACCTTGGGCGTGGAATAATTCCAAGCCGATTAAATCCTGGTCTAAGATTTCAAAGCTCAAATTCAAGTCGGCAAAAATTTGTTCGTCAATATTGTAGCTGAAAGCGCAGCGCGGACATAAGCGGCGCGCTAAGCGCTGGTTAATCAATAAATTAAACCTGGCTTCCGCCGCGGTTGAGTATAAATTGCTAACGGTTAATTTTTTCAGCGCCTCCAGATTGCTGGCGGCCTCTAAGCTGATAATAATTATTTTACTGGACGACAAAGCGGCTAAAACGCCGGCGTCCATATCCACGGGCGGTTCGGCCAGATAAATAATGTCGGCGTCTTGTTTGGCCACGGCTGCCAGCGCTTCGTTCCAGCCGCGCGCCGTCTGATTTTTAATCACCACCTGATTAATGCCTTTGAGTTTCAATAATTCTTCGGCGGCCAAACTGTAAATATTAAAATTAATGGAATTGCAGGCAAGCAGATAAGAAAAAGCGGCGGTGGTTTTACCCGAGCCGGCCGGTCCGCTGATTATGGTCAGGCCTTTGCCGTAGAGATTGGCTTCAATTAATTTAAACTGGTCCTGTTGCAAGCCCAGTTCGTCCAAGAAAAACAATTCCCGTTGCAGCGGCTTGATTTTTAAATTAATAATTTCGCCGCGGCCGGTTTTAATCAACGAGGCGCCAAGTTTGAGGTTGCGGTTATCAGGCTGCAGAGTTAAGGCGCCGTTAGTATGTTTGGCGTCTAAGGCGGCAAGGTGTTTGAGTTTATTAAAAACACCCTGGGCGATATTCGGCTCCAGGTACAAACTGTCGGCAAACTGGCCAAAGACTTTGTATTTAACTTCCAGGCTGCCGTCGGCGATGATTTCCAGCTGGATATCGGAAGCTTCGCAGTCGGCGCCGTAGCCCACCAATTTATTAATGGTTTTGGTGATTATCGGCCGGTTGAAAGGATTAAGGTTGCCAAGCATAGTATATTGTATTATAACATACTTTTACAGATGACTAAACCTAAAATATATGTTAAGCTATTTATAGAAAAATATGAATTTTACTCATAAATTTTTTGGCAAATTTTTGTTTAAAAAAGAGGCCTGGGGCCGGGGCTGGGCGGATTATTTCGCTTTTCGGCCGGCTAAAGTCTATTGGCTGGCCACTTTGGCGGTTAACCTGTTGTTGTGGGTGCTGGCCGGCTTGATTAAACGCGGTCTGAAGCAGGATTTGGCAATCTTACACTACAATATCACCTTCGGCATTGACTATCTGGCGCCGCCGGTGCAGATTTATTGGCTGCCCTTAATCGGTTTGCTGCTGTTTGCCATTAACGCTTATTTGTCCATGATTTTTCTCAAGCGGGACGGCTGGCTGGTTAATCTGCTGCTGGCCTCGGCTTTGGCGGTTAATGTTTTGGTCGGTCTGGGTTTGTATTCCATATATCTAGTTAATTTCGTTAAGATTTTTTAATATGATTGAGTTTTATCTTATCAAAATTTTATTTCTGGCCACTTTGGCTTTTATTTTTACTATCGCCTGGACGCCGCTACTGACTAATTTTTTATACAAACATAAACTAGGCAAACAAATCCGCAATAACGGCTCCACGCCGATTTTTTCCAAGCTGCACGCCGCCAAAAGCGGCACGCCGACCATGGGCGGCGTGCTTGTTTGGCTGAGCGTTTTGATTTTAGCTTTGGTCTTTTTTTATTTGGAATTAATTTTTCCCGGTTCTTTTTTGGGCAAGCTTAATTTTTTGAACCGCACGGAAACCCTATTGCCGCTCGGGGCACTTGTCGCTTCCGCTTTGGTCGGTTTGTTTGACGACTATCTGGATGTCAGGGGCAAGGGCGTGTTGGGCGGCGGCGGCCTGAAAATCCGCCATCGTTTGCTGATTTACGCCCTAATCGCTTTGGTGGGCGCGCTGTGGTTTTATTTTAAACTTGATTGGGATATGTTTCATGTGCCCTTTGTCGGCGCTTTTAATTTAGGCTGGTGGTATATTCCGGTGTTTATTTTCGTGATTGTGGCTACGGCCTTTTCCGTTAACGAAACCGACGGCTTGGACGGCTTGGCCGGCGGCGTGCTCTTAACCAGTTTTTCCGCTTACGCTGTGATTTGTTTTTCTCTGGGCAAATACAACCTGGCGGTGTTTTGTGCCGTCATTGTCGGCGCGCTCCTGGCCTTTTTGTGGTTCAACATTAATCCGGCGCGTTTTTATATGGGCGATACCGGCGCCATGAGCTTGGGCGTGACTTTGGGGGTTATTGCCATGCTGACCAATACCGCTTTGCTTTTGCCGATTATCGGTTTGGTGTTTGTGGTGGAATCTTTGTCGGTCATTATTCAACAGCTGTCCAAAAAGTTGCGCCATAAGAAAATTTTTCTCTCTACGCCGATTCATCATCATTTTGAAGCGCTGGGCTGGAGCGAGCCGAAGGTGGTTATGCGTTTCTGGGTGGTGGCCGGCGTGGCGGCGACATTGGGCTTGTCTTTTTTCCTGTTGGATAAATTAATTTAAATTATTTATGATGTGGCTTAAAAAGCCAGCGGCAACGGCGGGCGGTGACCGTTCTTTAGTGGCGGCCATTTGGATTTTGGTGATTTTCGGGCTGGTGATGCTGGCTAGCGCCTCCTCGGTCGTAGCTTATAACCAATATCAGGACGGTAATTATTTTATCAAGCACCAATTGATACATTTTGTTATCGGCTTGGCGGTTTTTTTGTTTTTAGCGCGGCTGGATTACCAATATTTAAAAAAGCTGGGCCTGCCTTTATTTATTATTTCCATAATTTTATTGCTGGCGGTATTTATTCCCGGTTTGGCCCTCGGTAATCGCGCCCGCAGCTGGATTAACATTTTCGGTTTTTCTCTGCAGCCGGCCGAGCTGGTTAAGTTTAGTTTTTTGGTTTATTTATCGGCTTTATTCGCCGGCAGTAATTCGGCTCGGGAGCGCACCATGCCGTTTTTTGTGGCTTTCGGTTTGATTGCCGTTTTGATGCTCCTGCAGCCCGACCTGGGGACTTTGGTGATTATTTCCATCATCGCGCTGGCAGTTTATTACATTGCCGGCGGCAGCCGGAAAGTCATCGGCGGCTGTCTGGCCGGCGGCGCTTTGCTGCTGTTAGTTTTTTTGGCTATCAAACCTTATCAGCAGGATCGTTTCCGCTGCTGGTTTAATACCAATTACAGTCCGCAGGAAAAATGCTATCAGCTTAACCAGTCGCTTTTAGCCGTCGGTTCCGGCGGTTTAATCGGCCGCGGCCTGGGCCAAAGCCGGCAAAAGTTTTTGTATTTGCCGGAAGTGCAAAATGATTTTATTTTCGGCATCATTGCCGAAGAGGTCGGTTTTATTTTTTGTTTGATACTAATTTTGCTGTACGCTTTTATTTTTTTGAAAGGTTATAAAATCGCTTACCGCATCGGCGACGAATTCGGCCGCAATCTAAGTTTCGGCATCGTGATTTGGATTGTGGTGCAGGCGATAATCAATATCGGCGGCGTTATTAACTTTATGCCCATGACCGGCGTGCCTTTGCCTTTGGTAAGTTATGGCGGCAGCGCCGTCCTGGCCAATATGGCCGCCTTAGGCGTATTAGTTAATATCAGCAAACATGCCAAAACTTAATATGAACAAGCCAAGTTCAACTAAGACCATTATTTTAAGCGGCGGCGGCACGCTGGGTTCGGTGATGCCGCTTCTGGCTTTAGCCGATGATTTGCGCGCCGATTATAATCTGGTGTTTGTCGGCACGGCCAACGGCGTGGAAAAAGATTTTGTCAGCGAAGCCGGTTTGCCGTTTTTCAGTCTGGCCGCCGGCAAGTGGCGCCGCTACTGGTCTTGGCGCAATCTGACTGATTTATTTTTATTTGTCGTCGGCTTGGTCCAAGGCTGGCTGATATTAAAAAAAGTAAAACCGTCTTTGGTGATTAGCGCCGGCAGCTTTGTCAGCGTGCCGCTGGCCGTAGCGGCTTGGTGCCGCCGAATTCCGATTTTAATTCATCAGTTGGATTATGTGCCCGGTTTGGCCAATAAATTAATGTCGCCGCTGGCCCGGCGGGTGACGGTCAGTTTAAAAAAGTCTTTGAAAGATTACGGTCACAAAGCCGTTTGGGTCGGTTCACCGGTCAGGCGGCGCTTGCTAATGTCCAAAGCCGGGCCAACGATTGTGGCCAAGCGTTTTGGTCTGACAGCGGGAATGCCGGTTATTTTGGTATTGGGCGGCGGCACCGGCGCCGTCGGGCTTAATCGTTTAATTACCGACAATTTATACAATTTAACGCAACTGGCGCAGATTATTCACTTGACCGGCGCGGGTAAAGAGATTAACCTTGACCATTCATCGGCTTATCACCAGTTTGCCGTTTTGAGCCAGCCGGAAATGGTGTTGGCTTATCAGGCGGCCGACTTGATTATTTCCCGGGCCGGCATGAGCACCTTGGCCGAACTGGCCTGGCTGGGCAAGGCGGCAGTGATTATTCCTATGCCCGATTCGCATCAGGAAGCCAATGCTAAAGTTTTGGCCGAGGCTAAGGCGGCGCTGGTATTAAATCAGAAAAAACTTAGTTCGCTGGAACTTTATCATAAAATCAAAGAATTGCTGGCCGACGAAGCCAAACGCCAAAGTTTAGGAGAAAATTTACGGCAAGTGTTTAAGCCCAACGCCAATGAGGAATTGGTTAAAATAATTAGAGAACTAACAGTTTAAAGCTTCTATTATGAATTGGTTAAAGATAAAAAGCGTATATATGATCGGTATTAAGGGCGTCGGTATGACCATGCTGGCCGAATATCTGGCCGGTCAGGGTTTTAATATCAGCGGCAGCGACACGGCCGAAGTGTTTATGACTGACGCCGTGCTGGCCAAAGCGGGCATTAAGGTTAAATTGGGTTTTAAGGCCGAAAATTTGCCTGCGGCCGCCGATTTGATTATTTATTCCACCGCTTATAACCAAGATAATCCGGAAGTGGCGGCCGCGC
>JAKAFD010000013.1:4210-16982 GCA_021818075.1 bacterium | reverse complement strand
CCCCTGAGACATCGGGGGTTTTTTGTTTTACTGCTAATCTTGACAAAATTTTAAAAGCGTTGTATATTAATGAAAAAATCGTTGTTTCATAATAAAAATAGGAGTTTTAGTGAAAAATTTAGTGTTTTTTCTGCTTTTTCTCGGCTTAGTTTTGTTAAGCTGCTCGGATGGGGTAAATAGCCCCAATAATCCAGATGATCCCAATGACGATGTGTTCAATTTGGAAAACTGCAATTGTCAGCCACCGATAGATGATGACAATTACATTCCGGTTGATTGCTATGACTGGGGAAAAAGAGCTTGGTCCGGTGATGACCAAAATGGCGATTATCACGCTATTCAAGGTTGGTTTCAGGCGGTAACGCTTGATCCTAATGTCGCGCCCAACAATGATTGGGTCATTGAAATCAAGTATGCGGTTTTGGTTTCCAGAGATCGCGCAACCCAAAAGGATACGATTGTAGCCTTGTTGAATTATAATGGCTCCTCAAGAAGTTTGAACACTAATGAGGGCGGGCTTTTCAGTCGTTGGTATCAAGACAATAGTTTTTCTGCCATGAAAAATTCCTTGATTGATAACGGCGTTCTAAAAATATATCCCGGCTCGTTTCCTGACAGAGTAAGTCATTGGTGGATGCATTCGTCTGGCAAGTATCGTCGAGAGGCTAATAAGGATTACCGAATTATTTGCCGAGTCCGCATTACTGGTAATATCGCTCTGCAGATTGCCGCCGATTACTACAAGGAAGTTTCTTCCAACTATCCGGATAACAAAGAGGCCTGGCACTCCAGTTGGATCGGCCAGACCAATGGCAAATTTGTAACCTACTATTTTCCAAATCTGTAGTTTGTAATTTTAAGATAAGCCGTTGGCAATAAGCCAACGGTTTTTTATTTTTCCGCTAATCTTGACAATTTGATAAAAGAGTTGTAAATTGCGATTACCCAAAATAGGTGCTAAATCATTGTTTTTTCACAAATTAAAGGAGATGGCGATGAAAAATAGAAAAAATCGTCAGAATCTGTTAGCAGCAGATACGGCAAAGATTTTCGGTCAGTTGACTGAAATAGCCAAGCAAGTTAAGGAAGGTAAAAAAACCCCCGAGCAATTACAAGATTTTATTGAGGGATGTGATCCCTTTGAAGTGCCAACCATTAAAAAACTAAATAGTAAATTATTTAGCAAGCTGGTGCTGCAAAAGAAGGTTACAATCTTCGAAGGATTTTCTTTGGATAAAAGTATCGTGCCAAAGAAAGAATTTAAATATAGTTCTATCTCTCAAGAGATCAGAGATAAGCATTTTAAGCCAAAAACATTTTCCGGAGAGGTAACATTGACAATTGTCTCAACGACAAAAGATGCCACAATCGAAAGAATATGCGTTGCAGCTAACCGGCAGGATGCCTTGATGATTATTGCCGCCTTACACAAAATGTTAGTGGAAGATAAACACTCATTAGATCGGTTTAAAGACGAGATCATTATTGTTCCGATTTTATCATCAGATCGCGGTACCCTGGACGACTCTTTCTGTCCTTATTTGATTTGGGGCAACGATGGTTGGCACTGGCGTACTAGTAGCTGGCTTGACGACGAGTGTATTAGTGGTGTTTATGTGGCATTAATCACTAAAAAATAACATTTGCACCTTAGAACATTAAATTATTTAAGTCCTTTGATACTTTGTATCTTAGGACTTTTTTATTTGTCATCGTAAATCCTCATTTGTCATCCCGAGCGACTGAAAGGAGCCGAGGGATCCCTTTAACTTTGTTAGCAGTAATATTAATGTCGAAGCGATTTCTCCTCCCACTGGTCGTCGAAATGACAATAGTGGCGTTGCGTGTTGCGTGTTATGTGTTGCGTGAAATTGATTGTGGCGTGATGCCGTGTTTTTTATTATAAATCTCTTGAATCTTGCGGCGGCGGTTGGTTTCGCTGATGGCAAAGCGCATGGCCGGCGTTATTTGGTCGGCGTACATAATAACTCGGCCCTCAATATGGCGGGAAGCTCGGCCCATGGTTTGGATTAAAGAAGTTGAGGTGCGCAAAAACCCAGCCATATCGGCGTTTAAAATGGCCACCAAAGACACTTCGGGCAGGTCTAAGCCCTCGCGCAGTAAATTGATGCCGACCAAGACATCGTAGTGCCCGGCTTGTAATTTTTTCAAAATTTCCACCCGCTCCAAAGTTTCAATTTCCGAATGTAAGTAGGCGGCTTTGATATGTTTTTCCGCCAGGTAGTCGGACAATTCCTCGGCCATCCGTTTGGTCAAAGTCAGGGCCAGCGTGCGTTCGTGTTTGGCTACGCGCTTATCAATTTCGGCCATTAAGTCGCCAATTTGGTTGGCGGTCGGACGGATTTCAATTTGCGGGTCCAAGAGGCCCGTTGGCCTAATAAGCTGCTCCACCACTTGGCTTGATTTGCCCAGTTCATAGTCGGCCGGCGTGGCGCTGACATAAATCACTTGGTTGAGGTGCTGGCGAAATTCCTTAAAGTTTAAGGGCCGGTTGTCGCGCGCCGAAGGCAGGCGCCAGCCAAAATCAATCAGGGTTTGTTTGCGCGAGCGGTCGCCGGCAAACATCCCGCGAATTTGCGGTAACGACACATGCGACTCGTCAATAAACATTAGATAATTGTCGGGGAAAAAATCCAGCAGAGTCTCGGGCGGTTCGCCTTCATTACGGCCGGCCAAGTGGCGCGAATAGTTTTCAATGCCATTACAATAACCCACGGCGCGAATCATTTCCATGTCATAGTTGGTTTTGCGCTCCAAGCGTTCGGCTTCCGTCAGTTTATTTTCTTTTTTCAGCTCCTTTAGGCGCCCGGCCAGCTCTTGTTCAATATTTGTTAACGCCGCCGTCATCTGCGCTTCGGGGGTGATAAAATGTTTAGCCGGTAATATAGTAATACTCTCTATTTGCTTAGCAGAGGAGTTTTTTAGTTCGCTAAGCCAAACAACCTGCTGGCCCGGCTCAATATTAAATTGATAAATGGCTTCAAGGGTGTCACTGCCGAGTTCCAAACGGATAACTTGTTCGCCTGAAGCCAAATGAATGTCCAGGCGCGAACCGGCCACGCGAAAAGTCCCGCGTTTGAACTCGGCGTCGTCGCGGGTATATTGGATTTTAACCAGGCGCCGTAAAATTTCGTTGCGCTTGATAGTTTCGCCGGCGCGCAGGGTCAAGCTCTGGCTCTCGTAATTGGCTTTTTCACCTAAGCCGTAAATACAGGAGACGCTCGCCACAATCAAGACGTCTTGCCTCGTCAATAGGGCCTGGGTGGCGGCGTGGCGCAGACGGTCAATTTCCTCGTTGATTTGCGCTTCCTTTTCAATATAAGTGTCGGTTTGCGGGATATAGGCCTCGGGCTGGTAGTAGTCGTAATAAGACACAAAATAATGGACGGCATTGTGCGGAAAAAATTGTTTGAATTCGCGGTAGAGCTGGGCGGCTAAGGTCTTATTGTGGGAAATAACCAAAGTCGGCCGCTGAACTTGCGCCACGATATTGGCCATGGTAAAGGTCTTGCCCGAGCCGGTGACGCCGAGAAGCGTCTGTTCCTTGAAACCTTTAAGCAACCCGTCGGTCAATTTGGCAATGGCCTCGGGTTGGTCGCCGGTGGGTTTAAATTTGGACTCTAAAATGAATTTCATAGTTTAATTTTATAATCATGCTATTTTTATTATTTTATGTCAATTTTTCTTTGACATTTTTGCTTTTTAGCTATAGAATAAGTAAATAATTTAGGGCTTTTTGCCTGCTTTGTTTTACGTAAATATGGATAAAGAAAAATCTAAAAGTCAGTTTCCGGCCATGGAAGAAGAGGTTTTGTCTTTTTGGGATAAGGCCAAGATTTTTGAACAATCAGTGGAACGCGCCGCGCCGCGCGGTAACTTTGTTTTTTACGAGGGGCCGCCAACCGCTAACGGCCAGCCAGGCATTCACCATGTTTTGGCGCGCGCTTTTAAGGATGTCCTGCCGCGCTTTAAAACCATGTCCGGTTTTAGAGTAGAGCGCAAGGCCGGCTGGGACACGCATGGTTTGCCGGTGGAGTTGCAAGTGGAAAAAGAACTAAAAATTTCCGGCAAAGGAGAAATTGAAAAATACGGCATCAAAGAATTTAACGCCAAGTGCCGCGAGAGCGTTTGGCGCTACAAAGACGAGTGGGAAAAAATGACCAAGCGCATCGGCTTTTGGCTGGACTTGGAACACCCCTACATTACTTACGACAACGATTATATTGAATCGGTCTGGGCGATTCTCAAAAAGGTCTTTGACGACGGACGGATTTACAAAGGGCACAAAGTGGTGCCGCATTGTCCGAGTTGCGGCACAACGCTGTCCAGCCACGAGGTCGCTTTGGGCTATAAAAGCGTCAAAGAAAATTCGGTCGTTGTGAAATTTAAAGTTACCAAGGGGAACAATTTTGTTCAACAGGGCGATTTTATTTTATCGTGGACAACTACGCCGTGGACTTTGCCGGGCAATGTGGCGCTGGCAGTGGGACTGAAAGTTGATTATATAAAATTTGAAGTTTTAGAAACACAAGACGACGGCAGTCCTTTTAAAAAAGGAGAAATTTATATTTGTAGTAAGAATTTCATTGAGGATAATTTAGATTTCAGAGTTGACGCTATTGAAGAGGGTGATACATCTCACCCATTGTATAAAGATTATATATCAACGCGTAAATACAAAGGCACAAAAATTAGAGTTTATGATATAAAAGATGTTCAAAGTTTGGTCGGTGTGGAATACGAGCCGTTGTTTGATATCGCAGCCATCGCTAACAGCGGTAAAAAGTCGCATTATGTGGCGGCCGCTGATTTTGTGACGACTGACGAAGGTACGGGCGTGGTACACACGGCCGTGATGTATGGCGAGGACGATTATCAATTGGGCGAAAAATTGGATTTGCCTAAAGTACACACGGTTGATGAAGCGGGAAAATTCACCGACGAATTGAAAAATTATAACCTAGCCGACAAGTTTGTTAAAGATAAAGAAACAGAAAAAATAATTTTGGAACACTTACAAAAGCAAGGCAATTTATTCAAAGAAGAAATGTACGAGCACGATTATCCTTTTTGCTGGCGCTGTGATACGCCTTTGTTATATTACGCCAAGGACTCGTGGTTTATTAAGATGTCGGAATTGAAAGACGAGCTCATAAAAAATAATCAAACCATCAATTGGGTACCCGAGCATATCAAAGACGGCCGTTTTGGCGAGTGGTTGGCCAATGTTAAGGACTGGGCGATTTCTCGCGAACGCTATTGGGGCACGCCTTTACCGCTCTGGGTTTGCGACAAGTGCGGCGCTATTAAGTGCGTCGGCTCTAAAAAGGATTTAGGCGCGGATTTAGGTGATTTACACCGGCCCTTTATTGACGAAGTAAAATTTGCTTGCGACTGCGGCGGCCAGATGACGCGCGACCAGGCGGTGCTGGATGTTTGGCTCGATTCCGGCTCTATGCCGTTTTCGCAATATCATTATCCCTTTGAACATCAGGACTTAATTGATAAGGGCGAACAATATCCGGCCGCTTACATTGCCGAAGCCATTGACCAGACGCGCGGCTGGTTTTACACCCTGCTGGCTATCAGCACACTCTTAGGCAAAGGCGCTTGCTATCAAAATGTAATTTGCCTTGGGCACATCAACGACAAGTTCGGCAAAAAAATGAGCAAGAGCAAGGGCAATATTATTGAACCGAACCAAGTATTGAACGAATACGGCGCGGACGCGGTGCGCCTGCATATGTACACTATCAATCAGCCGGGCGAAGGCAAGAAATACGACTTGAACGATGTGCGCGACACCTTGCGGCAAAATAATATGATTCTTTGGAATGTTTATAAGTTTTATGAACTTTACGCTGACGGCGCAGTCGAGGCCAAAAATGATAGCGTTAATATTTTAGATAGTTGGATTATCGCGCGGCTTAATCAATTGGTTAAAAAAATTACTGACGAATTGGAAAAATATCATGTTTATGAGGCGGCGCGGGAGATTCCCGAGTTTATCAATGATTTGTCCACTTGGTATTTGCGCCGAAGCCGCGACCGTTTTAAGAGTGAAGACAAGGTAGCGGCTCTGGCCACAACCAAATTTGTTTTGCTGGAACTGGCCAAAGTGATGGCGCCGTTTATGCCGTTTTTGTCCGAGACGCTCTGGCAAAAAGTAAGCGGCTATGATTTTAAAGACAATGCTAAATCCGTTCATTTGGCAGCCTGGCCAAGCGCCGGTGAGAGCGATGAGCAGGTTTTAGTAAATATGGATATTGCCCGTAAGGCTGTGGCCCTAGCTTTGGCCAAACGCGACGAAGCCGGCCTTAAAGTGCGCCAGCCGCTTAATAAGTTGACTATTAATAATTGTTCTTTGGCCAAAGAATATCAGGATTTAATTGCCGAGGAAGTTAATGTTAAAGAGGCGATGTGCAAATTCGGCGAGGGTGAATTAGCAGTGGAATTGGATGCTAATATTTCCAAGGAACTGGAAGCCGAGGGTCTGATTAGAGAGGCTATCCGTGCCACTAATGGTTTGCGTAAACGCGCCGGTTTAAATATTAATGACCGGGCGGAAGCTTTTATTGACTCCAAAGGTAGCGAAAAAATAGGCAAGGCATTAAACCTTTATAAAACTGATTATATGGCGGCAACCGGCACTACAGCCGTGGTTATGGATGTAGTGCCGGATACGGTTTTAATAAAGGAAGAAGTTGATATTAATGGTGAACAAGTAATTTTGGGACTTAAGAAATAATTTATACATGCTGCTTGTCGCGTGTGAAAAAATATGACAACTAAGGATATTTACAATCTGGCCGTGGCTTTGGGCGTTAAAGCCGATTTGCGCGGCAACGAACGCGTTAAAAAATATTTGGCGCGCACCAAAGACCAATACGATAAGTTAAATAAAGACAAACAAGCAGAGTTTGATTTGGAAAAATTATTCAACCCTTACAGCGACACCCGCGTGCTGGTTGACAACGGCAAACCACAAATCAAGAAAATAATGAGCGGTATTGATATCGGCGGTTCGGAGTTGCTTTTGGCCGATAAACTGGGCGATATTGATTTGGTCATCGGCCATCATCCGCTCGGCGTCGCTTTGGCCGATTTGCATGATGTGATGCATTTGCAGGCCCAGATTTTGGCCGATTACGGCGTGCCGATTAACATTGCCGAGTCGGTCATCAAGCCGCGCATCGCCGAAGTGTCGCGCGGTATCTCGCCGGTTAACCACAGCCGTGTCGGCGATATGGCTCGCGTGTTGAAACTGGATTTAATGTGCACTCACACCATTGCCGACAATCTGGGCGCGAAATTTTTGGTTGACTTAATAAAGAAAAATGCCAAGCGGCTGGAAACGGTCGGCGACTTGCTAACTTTGTTAAAAACCATTCCCGAATATAAGGAAGCAATGAAAATCAAAGCCGGACCGCGCTTATTTGCCGGCCATGAAGATCATAGCTGCGGCAAGATTGCCGTGACCGAATTTACCGGCGGCACTTCCGGCTCCAAAGATATTTACGAAAAAATGGCGCAGGCCGGCATCGGTACGATTATCGGCATGCATATGAGCGAGGAACACCGCAAGGAAGCGGAAAAATATCATTTGAACGTCGTCATCGCCGGCCATATGGCTTCGGACTCGCTGGGCATGAATCTATTTTTGGACCAAGTGGAAAAACGGGGCGTGAAAGTTATTCCGGTTTCGGGATTGATTAGGATAAAACGCAAATAAATTAATCCATGTTAGCTTATCTCTCGGGAAAAGTTTTAGTTAAACGGGCGAATTATATAATCCTGGTCGTTAATGACGTCGGTTATAAAGTTTTTGCCGCGCCCAAATTAATCAGCGAGTTGGGGGCCACGGCGGCCATTTATATTTATCATCAAGTCAAAGAAGATGGCACGGCGCTTTACGGCTTTACCACTTTGGAAGAATTGGAATTTTTTGAACTGCTGTTAACGGTGTCGGGCATTGGTCCCAAGTCGGCTCTGGCGATTTTAGCTGTAGCCTCGGTAGAGGAATTGAAATCGGCCATTGCCATGGGCAATTTTAATTTACTGACCAAGGTTTCCGGCGTGGGCGCCAAAACCGCCGAACGGCTGGTGGTGGAATTGAAAAATAAAGTTGATTATCTGGCGCCGGCGGCCGGCGCGGCCGGTCAAATCAAAGGCGAGGAATTGGAAGCCTTGGTGGCGCTGGGTTATTCACTGGCCGAGGCGCGCGAAGCTTTGGGCCAAATTGATAAACAAACTACCGATAGCGGCGAACGCATTAAAGCGGCTTTAAAATATTTAGGGCGTTAACCAAGCCAGCATGGATTTAATAACTCTTGATAAAAATCGGTTGGAGGCTTTTGTCGCCTCCGAGCCTCACGCTCAGTTCCTGCAAAGCTGGGAGTGGGGCGATTTTAATTTGGGTCAAGTTTGGCGGTGGGGTTTAGTTGATGGCGGTCGTTTAGTGGCGGCGGTCAGTTTGCTGAAAAAAGTTTTGCCGCTGGGGCTGACTTATTTTTATTCGCCGCGCGGCCCGATCATTGATGCGGCTTTAGCGCTGGAACGACGGCCGGCCATAATGGAAAAATTATCTGCGGACATTCGTAGCTTAGCCAAAAAAGAAGGAGCGATGTTTTGGCGTCTGGAACCGGCGGAAATTTCGGCGGCTAATAATTTGCGGCCGACGATTGAGATTCAGCCGCGCCAAACCCTATTAATTGATTTAAGCAAAAGCGCGGCGGAACTGTTAAGCGCCATGCACCCCAAAACGCGCTATAATATTCGTTTGGCCGAGAAAAAAGGCGTGGAGATTACCCATGGCCGGGCCACCGATCAAGACAAAGCCGCCTGGTGGCGGCTAATAAGCGCCACCGGCCGGCGCGACGCTTTCAAACTGCATGGCCGAAAATATTACGAACGGCTGCTGGCTTTATCATTTATAGAATTGTGGCAGGCCGTTTATCAGGGCGAGGTTTTGGCCATGGCTATCGTGGCCAATTATGGCGACACCGCCACTTATGTGCACGGCGCTTCCGCTGACAGCCAGCGCCAGTTGATGGCGCCTTATCTGTTGCATTGGCAAGTTATTAACCTAGCTAAAGACCAAGGACTGAAATACTATGATTTTTACGGCATTGACGAGGTAAAATGGCCGGGTGTCAGCCGTTTCAAAGAGGGTTTCGGCGGTCAGAAATTGACTTACGCCGGGACATTTGATTTAGTCTTTAAACCAGTATATTATAGGGTATATAAGTTGTTAAGAAAAGTCCGCCGGGCTTTGTAAAATAAGGTCAAAATTCAAGATTCAGAAATCAAAAGTAAGGTGTCGCTACGCGACTTTTTATTGAATAAAATTTTTAATTTTTAACTTTAATTTTTGCCTTTTGCCTTTTGCATTGATTATATTATGTTTGACAAACTACTGCACAAGCTAAAAAAAATTATTCCGGAAAAAATCTGGAACTATCTGTGGCCGATTTATCATTTTTCCTGGGGAGTGCTGGGCAATTTAATTTATCGCTGGCCCAGCCAGAAATTAATTGTTATCGGCATTACCGGCACCACCGGCAAAACCACCAGCGTTTATCTGGTGGCCAAAATGCTGAAAGAGGCGGGTTATAAAGTCGGTTATACTTCCACCGCCATGTTTTGCGACGGCAATCAGGAATGGCTGAACAACAAAAAAATGACCATGGTTGGACGCTTGTTCACTTTCAAAATGATGCACAAGATGGTTAAAAATAAATGCCACTACGCGGTGATTGAAACCTCTTCCGAGGGCATTATTCAATACCGCCATCGTTTTATCAATTATGACATTTTAGTCTTTACCGGTTTGTATCCGGAGCATATTGAAGCGCACGGCAGTTTTGAAGCCTACCAGGAGGCTAAGGGCATGCTGTTTGCCCATTTAAAGGATTGCAAGACTAAATATGCCGATAACGAGCGCCGCGTTAAAAAAGTGGAAGCGGGCATTAAAAAATTAAGCTTAAACCGCATTAAGAAAACCATTATCGTTAACGGCGACGACGAATATAAAGACCATTTCCTTAATTTTTGGTCGGAAACCAAGATTGAATATACCATTACGCCGAAAGTGCCGCTGGAAATCAAAGACGAAGATTTCGCCGCCAAAGACCATAATTTCCACCGTTTAATTGCCTCCAGTCCGGCCATCAGCCGTGAAGGCACCAGATTTGTGCTGTGTTTTGACGGCCAATGCTATAAAGACGAACCGATTAACCTGAAATTGCTGGGCGGTTTTAATGTGGCTAATTCGCTGAATGCGGCGGCGGTCGGTTATTCCCAGGGCTTGTCCATAGACCAGATGAAGAGAGGCTTGGAGGCGGTTTGGGGCATACCGGGCCGTTTGGAGCAGATTAACGAGGGTCAGCCATTTACCGTCATTGTTGATTATGCTTTTGAGCCCCGGGCGGTGGAGAAACTTTATGAAACTATCAAATTATTGCCGCATGAACGGGTGATTCACGTCTTGGGTTCGGCCGGCGGCGGCCGTGATGTAGCGCGCCGGCCGGTGCTGGGCAAAATTGCCGGCGAGCAGGCGGATACGGTTATTGTCACCGACGAAGACCCCTATGACGACGACCCGCAAATTATTATTGACCAGGTGTCTTTGGGCGCGGAAAAGTCCGGTAAAGTTTTAGATGAAACGCTGTTCAAAATAATTGATCGGCGCCAGGCTATCATCAAAGCTCTGTCTTTAGCTTCGCCTAATGACATCGTGTTAATCACCGGCAAAGGCAGCGAACAGGCGATTTGCGTCAAAGGCGGCAAAAAGATTCCTTGGGACGATAGAGCGGTAGTAAGAGAAGAGTTAAAAAGAATTTTATAATTTTTAATTTTGTAAATTAACACCCTCAAACTTTATAATTGTTTTAGGGTTTTTTAAATAAATAGACATGTCTTTTGTTCACTTGCATGTTCACAGCCACTATTCGCTCTTAGACGGTTTATCGCAAATTGACGACATTATTAAATTTGCCAAAAATGACGGAGCCAACGCCATCGCCTTAACTGACCACGGCGTTATGTACGGCGCCATTGAATTTTATCAGAAAGCCATCAAAGCCGGCGTCAAACCGATTATCGGCATGGAGGCTTATGTGGCCAGCGACTCCCGATTTAACCGGACTTATGCCCGCGGCGAAAAGATGAGCTACCATTTGCTGCTCTTAGCCAAGAATTATCAGGGTTATAAAAATTTAATCAAGCTCACTTCGCTGGGACATTTGGAAGGCTATTATTACAAGCCCAGAATTGACTGGGAAGCTTTAGTCCAATACCACGAGGGTTTAATCGCCAGCACGGCCTGTCTGGGAGGCGAAATCGCGAGCCTGATTATCAGGGACAAGCTGGCGGAAGCCAAAACGCGCCTTAGGCAATACGCGGATTTATTCGGCGCGGGCAACTTTTATTTGGAAATTCAACACCATCCCAATTTGCCCGAGCAGGCGATGGTTAATCAACATTTAATTGCTTTAGCCGAAGAATTACAGCTGCCCTTAATTGCCACCAATGACGCGCATTATGTTAATAAAGAAGACGACGAAGCGCAGGATATTTTAGTCTGTCTGCAAAATAAAGTTAAGAAAGACGAAACCAATCGCTTGAGTTATATCGGCGGCGATTACTCTTTGATTCCCGGGCATAAAATGGAAGAGATTTTTAAAGCCACGCCCGAAGCTATTAGTAATACAGTAAAAATTGCCGAGGCCTGCAACATAGAAATTGAATTAGGTAAAATCCAGCTGCCTCATTTTGAGGTGCCGGCGGGTTTTGATGGTAATAGTTATTTACGGCATTTGGCCGAAACCGGTTTGCTTAAGCGCTACGGCAAAAGTTATAACGAGATTGAGCCGATTTATCGTGAACGGCTGGATTATGAATTATCGGTAATTGAACGCATGGGCTGGCCCAGCTATTTTTTGATTGTGGCCGACTTCGTCAACTGGGCCAAGAATAATAAAATCGTGGTCGGACCGGGCCGCGGCTCGGCGGCCGGTTCGCTCGTTTGCTACTCGCTGGGCATCACCGACATTTGCCCGATTAAATACGATTTGCTGTTTGAACGCTTTCTTAATCCGGACCGTATTTCCATGCCGGATATTGATATGGATTTTGCCGATATCCGTCGCGATGATGTCATTAAATATGTGCAGGCCAAATACGGCGAAGACCATGTGGCGCAGATTATCACTTTCGGGACCATGGCGGCGCGGGCGGCGGTACGCGATGTCGGCCGCGTGCTGGATTATCCTTATGATTTTTGCGACAAACTGGCCAAGACCATCCCGATGTTTATGACACTGGCCAAATCTTTGGCCGAGGTGGCGGAATTTCAAGAGGCCTACAAAAATCCCGATGCCAAGCGGATTGTGGATTATGCCCTGAAGCTGGAAGGCGTGGCGCGCCATGCTTCCATTCACGCCTGCGGTATTTTGATTACCAAAGATCCGCTGACGGAAAATGTACCGGTGCAATATGCTTCTTCCTCCGACAAAACCATTGTCTCGCAATATTCTCTGCACCCGACCGAAGATTTGGGCCTCTTGAAAATGGATTTTCTGGGTTTGAAAAACTTAACCATTATTGAATCGGCCATCCGCATCATTAAAAACACCCGCGGTCTGGAACTGGACATGGACAAGATTCCATTAACCGACCCCAAGACTTACGATTTGTTTCAAAAAGGCGAGACCACCGGCGTTTTCCAGTTTGAGTCCAGCGGCATGAAGCG
>JAKAFD010000013.1:0-4110 GCA_021818075.1 bacterium | reverse complement strand
AAAAATGTCGGCGAACACATTGCCGAGGTGCTTATTAAGGAGCGCAAAGCCAAGGGGCCGTATCAGGATATGGCCGACTTGCTGGAGCGCATTGAAGACAAGGATTTGAATAAAAAATCTTTGGAAAGCCTGATAAAGAGCGGCGCCTTTGACCAGTTCGGCCCGCGCGGTTTGTTTTTGGTCAATTTAGACAGTCTGCTTAATTTTCACCGGCAATTTACTAAAGACAAAGATACCAGCCAGGTCAGCCTATTTGGCGCCGCCGTGCCCGAACTTAAACCCAAACTAAATTTGGCGCCGGCGGCGGATATCAGCAACGCGGAAAAGTTAGCCTGGGAAAAGGAACTCTTGGGGCTGTATGTCAGCGAACACCCGTTTAATGATTATAAACGGTCCTTAGCCGGCTTGGCTGTCGGCTTGGGCGAACTATCACAAGTGCCGGCCGGCAGTGATATAACCGTAGCCGGCGTCATCATTTCCATTAAAAAAATTCTGACCAAGAAAAACGAAACCATGATGTTTGTTAAAGTTGAAGACGGCGCGGATAGTACGGAAATTTTGGTTTTCCCCAAACTGCTAAAAGACAATCCGGCCATTTGGCAGTCGGGTAAAGTGATTTTATGTTCCGGCACGGCTTCGGATAAAGATAATGAAATGAAGATTTTAGCCAATAAGGCGGTGGAATTGACTTTGGCCGATTTAGCGGCGCAGATAGCTCGCTTTAAAGCGCTAGCCGTGCCAACTAGAAATAATTACCGCAACGGCAACGGCTGGAGCAATGGTCATGACGAAGCCAAGCCTCAAGCCGTCCCGACGCCGGTTAAGCCAACGCCGCTGCCGTCTTTGAAAATTATTGTGGCCCAGGCTGATTTAACGCCGGCCGTAATTGATAAACTGAAAACCATTTGTCTGGCGCGCCCCGGCTTAAGCAAGGTTTATTTAAAAATTATCAGCGAGCAGGGCGAGCGGATAATTGAAGCCAATGCTAAAGTTAAGCTGGATGAGGAGCTGGCGGCAGCGATAAAAAAAGAATTGGGCGAGTCGGTTAAGGTCGTATAAATTAGATGGACTTTTTTTATTTCTTGGCTTAAAATGTAAATATGTCAAAAATAAACACTAACAAACAGGCGATTGAGGCGGTCTTGACGCGCGGCGTGGCCGAAGTGATTGTTAAGGATGAGTTGAGAAAAAAACTGGCCTCGGGCAAGCGCCTGCGGATTTACTGCGGTTTTGACCCAACCGCCGCCTCGTTGCATATCGGCAATGCGATTTTATTGAATAAATTGTCGCAGTTTCAGGACCTGGGCCATGAGGTGATTTTTTTAATCGGCGACTTCACCGGCACCATTGGCGACCCGACCGACAAGCTGGCGGCCAGAAAACGGCTGACGCGGGCGCAGGTGCTGGCTAATGCTAAAAATTTTAAAAAACAGGCGAGTGTTTATTTGCGTTTTAGCGGCGCTAATCCGGCCAAAGTATTATACAACAGCGCTTGGCACGATAAACTAAACGAAGCGGGCCTGCTTGATCTGGCTTGGCATTTTACTTACGGGCAAATGATTGTGCGCGAGATGTTTCAGGTGCGGCTTAAAGAAAACAAGCCGATTTATTTGCCGGAATTTTTATACCCCCTGGCGCAGGCTTACGACAGCGTGGCCATGGACGTTGATGTGGAAATCGGCGGCAACGACCAGATGTTTAATATGCTCGCCGGCCGCGATTTAATGAAGTCCTTGGGCAAAAAAGACAAGTCAGTGCTGATGATGAAACTGTTGGTTGACGCCGAGGGCGCTAAGATGGGCAAGACGACGGGCAACGCTTTGTTTTTGGATACCGATGCCAACAATATGTACGGCGTTATTATGAGCTGGCCGGATGAAGTGATTGTCTCGGCTTGGGAACTGGCGACCAAAGAGCCTTTGGAACAAATTAAAAAATTAGCCAAGACTAAACCGCGCGATGCTAAAATGAAATTGGCTTTAACCATTACCGCCTTAGTCCATGGCGCTAAGGCCGCCCAAGAGGCCGAAGCGCGTTTTATTAAGACCGTTCAAAAAAAGGAAACACCGTCAGCCATTAAAAAAATCGGCGTTACCAAAAATGAAACACTGCTCATGGCGGCGGCTAAGTATTTTGGTGCGGCCAAATCCAAGAGCGACCTGCGGCGCTTGTTTGAGCAAGGAGCGGTGGAAGTCAACGGCGCCAAGGTTAAGGACTTCAACCAAGCGGCCAAGAGCGGGGAGACGATTAAGGTCGGGAAAAAGGATTGGTTTAAGCTTAATTAGCAAACAACAAACAGCAAACAACAAATAGCATTTTGTCATTGCGAGGAGCATAGCGACGAAGCAATCTCTACTCAATAATTTAAGCACAGAGATTGCCACGCCCTGCGCTACGCTTCGGGCTCGCAATGACTTTTTTGTTGTTTTTTTGTTTATTTTAGCCAAAATTTGTGGTAAGATATTGACATTTTTTATAAAGTATGCTATACTTATAATATAGCATCAAGCTATAAAATTAACAGTTTTTTAAAAATTTAATAAGGAGAAAAGCCATGAATAATGGTAAGCCCGAAACAACAGATACTGTGGTCAAGCAAGACCAAGAATTATTAGCTTCAATTACCCGTTTAATGCCATTGGATTTAATCCCCAATGACTACAAACAGGAATTAATCGGCAGCCCAGTTAAACTAAGAACAGTTTTAACCAAGGCCTTTGTACCGGCAATCAGCGTCGTGGTTGGCAAGGATGAGGCCGCTATTAAGGACTGGTGGGTAAAGTTTTATCAAAAATATTTCAACCTGAAAGTTGATTTATCAGCGGTAAAAATCCCCGATTATCAAGAGGGTTTTGACTGGGTGATAATTATTGCCCAAAGTCTGACTATCAGCCAAGTTTTAAAGGCTCTCAAAAGATACATGAAAGTTTATCTTTATAAAGACAATTTGTCAGATAAAGATGTTCCCACCAACGACCGTGACGCCAAAAATGGCAGTTATGCAGTTCGTTTCCGCAAAAGAGTTGAAGCCGATGAAGAATTGAAAAATTATTCAGCCAACGACTTAAAAGAAAACAATGTTGTTGGTATAACTTTATTGGAACGATTGATAATGGAATTGGCTTATTTTGAAGAAACCGATGGCAAACATTTGGACATTAATAACTGGACCCTATGTTCTGGTTCCCGTTACTCGGGCGGCGATGTCCCGCACGTCGACTGGGGTCCCGGCTACGACGAGCTCTACGTCGGTTGGTCGTTTCTCGGCGATGCCGTCGGCTACCTTCGTGCCCGTGCAGCGGTTTCTTGCTAATCCTTGTTCCTTTTAACTTTTATCCTTAACCCTATTCTTTACTGAATAGGGTTATTTTTATATAATAAACTTGGCTGTGAAATCGGTCCGCCCTGGGCGGATAGCGATTTGCCATTTTCAAGAAACTGCTTATTCAATTTTGGACGAGTTCAACTCGCGAATAAAACCAGCTCGGACTGGCTTAACACAAGGAATCTAAATTTTAGGTTTCCGGTGATAAAGATGAAATTGGGTAAAATACGGTTCCCGTAACTCGGACGGCAATGTCCCGAACGTCAACTGGAATCCCGACAACGACAAGCTCAACGTCAATTGGACGAATCTCGGCAATGCCAACGACAACCTTCGTGCCCGTGCAGAAGTTTCTAATTAAAAAGAGCTCAAAGTTTGGGCTCTTTTGGATTTAAAAAATTTTGCCAGCCCGTGGCCATTTTGGATATTTCCTGTAGGTCGGTTTGCAAACTAAAATATTTGGAGCTGGTGATGATTTTCAATTCAAACATCAACCTAATCAATCTTTTTAAAACCTCAATTTTTATTCTCGTGTTTTTCAGGATGACCGATTTTTCCGGCACCGGCGATAAGGCGGCGGCGATTAACAATTCGTAAATACTTACGGACAGCTTTTCAACCGTCGCGTAAATCCCCAGTTTGTCGCTTTTTGTCATCTGTTTGGACAGGCAGTATAAATTTTTGAATAAAACATCAAATTTATGGACAATCGGCAAAGAAATTGTATCGGGCCCGCCTACTCTGCCAGTCGGCAGATTCGGCGAGGCAACGGGGGGGGGCTTTAA
>JAKAFD010000065.1 GCA_021818075.1 bacterium | reverse complement strand
ATGATAGCCAGGTCAGTAGCGGGATTGGGCGTAATAGTGATTTTTAATTCCGGTGTCTGACTATCTTCCACACCTACCAGTACGGAACAAGTACAAGAATCTGGCCCGCCATAAACCCCAATGTCGCTGCGCGAACCGTCGGGATTAAAAATTGCCGTGTCGCCCTTATTTAATAAAGGAGAATCGGGGAGCGGTAAATAATTTGCGTCCAGGCGGGGGTCGGCTACCATGTCGGAATCGCCGTGAGAAATGCCGCCTATCCAGCCCCAACCATCAACCATGTTTTGCCAATAACAATTAAAATCAAGTTCGGCGGTAGCTTCGTCATAGGAGTAACCGGCGAAAGAGCGGTTGTTAGCCAAAACATTATTGATTAGTTTAACCGTACCATTTTTGTCTTGGCCAAAAATACCGTGATAACCGCTGCGTTGGATAAGACAATTGGTAACCACCGTGCTGTCATTCATATATCTGACGCCGGAACAAAGAAAATCATCTAGATTGCTGCAGCCTTCAATAATGCAATTTTTGATAGCGCCTTTGGTGATAATAACGCCGTGGTTGGTTTCGGATTTAATGCTTAAGCAGGACACAAAACCGTTACTGAAAATCATCACCGCCGGTCCTGACGGAGGGTGAATAATGGTGTTGGGGAAGTTGGTGCCGACAACCACAATCGGTTTGGTGACAAAAATATTTTGTGGCCAAAGCCCGGGAAAGATTTTTACGGTATCGCCGTCTTCAGCCGCTATAATTGCGTCCTGGATAACGGTAAAAACTTGGGCGCAACCGCTTTGATTGAGCGGCGTGTCTTGACTGACGCACAGCGTTTTGGCCAGAACCGGATAACTGGCTACCAGCCAGCTAAGCAATAAAAGAGTAATTTTTAGTCTCATGACCTTTCTCCCGTGTTAGTAAAAAATTAGTTATAAATTGTGAAGAACATTATTTATCTTATCTTTAGTATATTATATGGCTTTTGTCAATAATCAGCTGATAACCAAAAACCGGTCAAACACCGGTTTTTTTATAATTAATGTTTAACGCTTAACACTTAAGCTGACGCTAGTGTCGCTGTAATTGCCGGCATTATCAAAGACCCGGACGGTAATTTGGTGAGTGCCGGCTGAAGTAAAGGCGGTTTCCAAGTGATCGGTACTGGGCAGCCAAATGGAATCGTCCAACTTAACATAGAAGTTGGGCTGAATGCCGCTAGTCCGGTCGCGGCCCGAAAATTCAAATCTGACAATGGAATTGACCTTGGGATTGTTACTGCTGATTTTAATGGTCGGCAGCTGTGGCGGGGTGGTATCAACTTTCATTTTATACTCGGTTGTCGGTCCGTAGACACCGTTTTTAAAAGCTGCTATGTGGAAGTAATAAATTCCGTCGCCGGGCGCTGACAAACGAACGGAGTGTTGCACGGTGGTTAAATTTTCTTTGCCGCCATAAGGTTTTTCCGCCGGAATTTGATTAAGGTCGTAGGCAAAGGAAACGCCATTTTGCGGCAGCCAGGTGAGGTTAATGTTTTTGTTTTTGTACCAGCGTTCGTTGTTGGGGTGGGTGGGGGAAAAGACCAGTACTTGCGCCGGTGCGCCGCCGACCGTTGCCGGCGCTTCCGGCGCGGCAATTTGATAACTGCCGCCGACCACTTCTCTTAAAACATTTGTGCCTAAGCCGTCATTGGCCAGAATTTGCGTTTCCGGACCGAAAGTCAGGGTAAAGACGCCGGGGGTTAAGGGCTGTAACAATAAATCGGCCACCGTGCCGTTGGTTTCGGCAAAGCCGGGACTGGGAGCGGAACAGGCGATGGTCACGACGCCTCTTTGGTTATCAATATCTTTTTCCAAAAACATATCGGGGTGGCAAAAAGAATTAGTGGTAACAATGTCAGTGACGGCGGCTAAGCGCGGGTCGTAATTAAGCACTACGCGAGCGGTATTAATCGGTTCGCCGCCGGAATCAAGCTTAATGGAGATTTTTTGCTGGAAGCTGCGATCAAAAATATCCTGTTCGGGATAGAGATGCAGGGTGGAGTTATAAATCGTATAAGAGGGGGGATTAAAAACCAGCGCCTGGGCGGCCACATAATTTTTACAAGACAGATAGGAAAAATAAAAAAGTAAGACGGTCGCCAGTGTTGTGAAACCTATAAAAAACAAATGACGCCTCAACGACCAGCGTCGTCTAAAATAGCGGTGAAAAAGGTAAACACCGATAAAAAACAGTAAACAAAAAATTAAAGACACGCCGATAAAAAACAGGTTGAAGCTAAAGGGCGACATTAGTACCAGGCCGCCGTTAGAGTCAGTTAGGCCCGGCAGCACAATATTACGAAAGTAGAAGTAACGGTCGTTAACCTTAATTATTCTGGTTTGGTCGTCGGCGTGCAGCCAGCTTTTACCGGCGCTGAAGCCGTAGTTTAACAGCTGGCGATATTTTTTATCCTGCAAGCTGGTACCAACTAAACCGTCGCGGTCAGAAAAGAAAAATATTTCCGACAAGGGGTTAAGATAATCTTTTTTTAATTGTGTGGCGTAATTATCATCTAAGGGCTGGGAGGTAAAAATCGCTCCGACCATTTGGGCGCCCTGGTACACCGGACTGCCGGCAATGATGATAAAAGGTAAGGCTAAGCCGTATTCCACCGATTTGACATCGCGGCCTTGCGATACCTCGGCGCCCCAGGGCGTGGTATTAAAGACATAGTCGCCGCGGCGGGAGAGATTGACTGTACGCGTCAGTACTACGCCGCGTTGGTCAGTGGCCATGACCGGGCCCAGTTGGCGGTTTTGCCTTTCGTCATTTAACACTGACAGCAAATCAATAGCGTTGTGTTTGATAATCAGGTTTTTGACGGCATCAACAGCGGCGATACTTTGCGCTTGATTAAGCAACTGTTGCTTATCGCGTTCAATGCGTTGTTGTAGTTCTAACGCCTGGTGGTCAAAATACCAGCTGACAGCCTTATTGCTTAGACTGGCCAGGAGCGGTACCACAAAATAAATCAATCCGGCCAAAATTAAAAAGCTGTACAGTAAAAACCGTATTTTATAAAGCAGCTGCCAAAAGGTTTGGCGCCGGGCCGTTTTTTTCTTCATGGGGGCTGTGGTTAAATTGTTTTTCATTATATCATAAAAAGAGCGACAACAGTAATGAAGGGATGAAAAATAAGCAACCATCGCCGAAATAATTGAACCATTGCTCTCTTGGCGATAAAGTTTTATTATATTAAGCAAGGAGGTTAATTGATTAAACAAAACTTATGTTTGCCAAAAAATCATCAAAAAGCGGCCGGCCGTCAGTGGACGAAATTATCGCCCAAAACACCTCGCCTTTGGCCGTGCCCGGCCGGCGCGGTTTTGGCTGGCTTAATTTATTTTTAGTCCTGTTGGTTTTGGCCCTGGCTGGCACGCTGGGGAAACTGTACATGGATTATCAGGATATTAAAGCCGCTAAGGAAAATTTGGAAAAAAAGAGCCAGTTAGTTAATGCTGACCCGACTATGCTAAGCGATGAGGAGTTAATGAATTATCTGGCGCAAAAAGTCCAGCTGCCCGGCGG
>JAKAFD010000012.1 GCA_021818075.1 bacterium | reverse complement strand
GTACCTGACTGAAGGTTCCTCCGGCATAACGATTAATCACGGCGGCTTGCTTGTCTCTGGCCGACTGTCTGTACCAAAACGCCACTGGCAGCAACAGCAACCCTAAGAGCAGGATAGCCAGCAGTATTTTTTTCTGATTCTTGAGCCGGCGTTCGCCGGCGTCGGACTCACCGGTGTTTAAATCTTCGTCGCCAGCAACTGTTACAGGCTGCTCTGCGGTTAATTTGGTTGCCATAACTTGTTTAACCGGCTTAGTGGCGCGAGTCGCTATTGGCTGATTGACTAGCGGCGACTGGACGGCCGCGGGAGTAAAGACTTGACCGTCGGTCGCTAAAGCCAAAAAGTCCGGTTCAATTTTAAATTTCTTTTTATTTAAAGCGCGCCAGGCTAGGCCAATAGCGCCATAGTATTCCAAGGGTAGTTTTTCCGTCAAAGATTTAGTTTTACCCAAACTAAGCGGCAAGCCCAAATCTTCTTGTAAAAAATCAACTAAACCGCGCAAGCGGCTGGCGCCGCCGAGAAGTACCACTTCTTTAACTGCGCCGCCGTAATGCTCCTGATAATAGTTAACCGCTGCCTTTATTTCACTGGCGATAACTTTCAGCTGCTTGGCCAGCACCGGCCAAATCTGACTATTCAAGCCCAGCTGCAATTTTTTTCTTTCCGCCGTAACCAATTTTAAATTAAAACTTTGGGCAATGCTTTTGGTAAACCAGTGTCCGCCCGCAGCCAAAGAATTATCATAATAAATCGCCGCCGCCTGCAGTATGGCGATATTGGTCCTGACAGAACCGATGTCCACCAGACAAACCGGCTGTCGCGGGTCCAGATAAACCAAATCCCTGGCGATGGCGAAAATTTCGGCATCAATAAAATCTACTGTCAGCTGTTCGTCGGCAAAAAAATCTCGCCAGCCATTGACCGCCGCCTTATTGGCCGCCGCCAAAAAAACCGCCGTTTCCTTGCTGCCGGCCTGAATAATCCGGTAACTGAACAATAATTCCTCAATATCTAAAGGCAAATTTTTAACCACTAACTGTCTGATGGCCGCCTCATCAATCTCCTGAGGCGCGGCCGCTATGGTCGTTACCAGATTATAACACTGGGTTTCCGGCAAACTAAAAGCGATTCGTTTAGCTGTAATCGGGTTAGGTTTAGCTTGATTAAAGGCTTGGTTTAACCAATGCTTGAGCTGCCCCGGGTTGGTTATCAAGCCGTTAGTCACCACGCCACGCGGCAATGCCTGGCGCGAAAAATTAACCACTTTGGCGCGCGTGCCCAGTTTAGTTAACTCCACCACCTCGATGCTGCGATCATCAATGTCAAGGCCAATAGCTTTACGATTAAAAAACAGCATAATTAATTTTCTTGCCAGGAGCTTATAATAAAATCTTCGCCGGACACCTGGATAGTGGCACCTAATTTTTTACTGTAATCACCCACCGTGCCCAGCACAGTCACGGTGGCATCCGTTAACGGCGCACCGTTCTTACTTACTGATATTATACAAGATTCTGAGTTGCCGGACAAGGATTCGCCGCTGTAATTAGCTTCAACTTTCAATCTAGCCAGGGCATTTTCCAGACAACCTTCCGCCACTAGCTTGGCGCGCGTACCGCCGTCGGCGACTTGCGACAATTCTCGCTCGCCCACACCCAACCAAACGGCGCTAACCGCCATCGCTAAACAGGCGGCGCCGACCAACAACACAATAATTAACAGAGACACTCCTTTGGGCATATAGTTGAAATAATTATCTTAAACTAATAGCTGTGGTTAAAGTTTGTTCGTAAGCTTTTTCCGGCGTTAAGACGGCACCCGGTGCGCCGTAAGCCACGATTAGGTCCAAGCCGATTTGCCGGTCCGCTAAGCGAGAAAACTTCAACCGACTGACATTAACCACCCGGCTGCTGATAATATAGGGAGAAGCGGGAGCTAGTTGCACGCTCACCTGACCGTTCTCGACGCTAATCACCGCTGTTTGAGTTTTGGCCATGTCTAAAAATAACACCAACTTGCCCTGGTCGCTATCCCAGACTGAATTAGCCGTATCCAAACTACGGGCGCGATGGACCAACACGCTGATCTGATCCCAAATAATTTTGGTATTAGCCTCCACTTCGCTGGCGCTGGCCGCTTTATCCCGATTATTACTGATAGATAAAGCAAACATCACCAAAGCCGTCATCACCAGGCCCATAATGCCCACATAAATGATTATCTCTATTAAAGTAAACCCCGTTAAATTCCGGCTATAAGAGCCGGAGCTTTCAGCATTTAACGGGGTGAAACCTTTGGCTTTGGTCATATTACGGTTTGTAATTTATTTTAACTTTAGTTAACACCGGCGTAGCCGAGCCGTCGCCCGATAATTCAAGACGGTACTGCACCCACTGATTACCGTTTAAAGCCTGGCTGATTAAGCCCGGAGCTGTAAAATAAGTATTTATACCGGTGGCTCCGTACCAGGCGCTCCAGACACCGGGTAAACCGGCCTGATCCGGCGCCGCCCTAACCTGAAATTTAAGACTAGAGGACGGACCGGGGATCGTGCCTTCCCACTCTATTACTTGAATTTTGTCACTCGCACCCAGATTAAAAGCTGATGATAAGAGCCAGCCAGTAGTGCTGTAAGCGCCGCCACCACTATAACTGAAGGGTTGGTCAAAACTGATAAAGCCCAGGGTCTCGCCGGTATTGGACCGCTCGTTATCCTGAACCTGGTCTTCATCAACATATAAACTGGCGGTGGTGGCCGTATTGCCGCATAGTACTGCCCAGGAGCCGTCGTTTTCATCCATATTTTGCTGGCTGGCTAAAGTTAAGGGTGCATCAGTATAAGTCTGGCGATAATTAAAAGGGTAACAACCGTCGTCATGCCCGCGCACATTATTGGGTGTGCGGTAAGTCTCCCAATTATGTCCGGCTAAGCGGCCGCTGACATCCCGCGCCACGGCCAGCCAGCCGATAACTTCCTGGCCGTGATTGGTGGCGGCTTCGGCGCCGTTTAAGGCCAAACGCATACCCATAGCGTCGGGCGGGGTTTGGCGGGCGTTATAATTACTGACATAACTCGTTATCCAGCGGTTATCATTAGCAGTCATTACCTGGTGCAAAACTATCGGCTCGCTGCTGAATTTGGCTTTAAAAAGTTTTTGGTCAAATAGCCAGTTGCCGGCGCGGCCTAAAGTTGAGGTGTAATGCTGGCGCGCTTCCACGGTTTGGCCGCCCCAGTTCCACACGCCCTCCTCTATGACCAAATAAGTGATTTCTTCGTTGGCTAGGGGGCGGCGGCTGGGATTTTCCAAACGCAAGCGAAAATAATTAGAGGTGGTAAAATCAACGCGCACCGATGCCGGCAAAGTATTATTGACAGCCTTTAGCGAGGCAATAATTACCGGCTTAACATAAGTATTGGTTAAATTAACTCTAGTCCAATTACTATTGGCTTGCACCCGACCGGCTTCCATTTGCAACACGCCGCAACTAACCTGCACCGCATCCAAGGCCACAGTCTGGCTGCCCGTGCCGTGCAAGAAAGCCTTAAAGGTCAAACTTTTTTTGGCGCTGCCGAATTGCCAGAGGTTGTCGTTAATGACCGTGGCGGTGTTGTAATTAGTGGCGCCGGCCGGTGACCAAGCGCTGCCGTCCCAGTAATACCAGGTGGCGCCGTTATCATCGGACAGTTGATAATAAATTTCCCCGCCGTTTTTAGTGGCGGTTTCCGTGAAGCCGAGCCAAGCATCCACCGCACCGGGCGTATAAGGCTGGTTAGCCGCCACATCGCCGTCGGTATAATAACCGCTGGAGGTTAATTGCACTTTGATGGTGGTTAATTGCAGATCGGTATTATTGCGTTTATAGACCAAACCATAGCTCTCATCGGTTAATTTGAAGAAAAACGGCACCGTGACGGTCTGCTGATTATAAACCATGGCATCATTAAATTGATTGCCCATCTGGCCATCGGCGGCGATATTTAACAAACCGGCCCAGCCGTGATAGTTCACGGTATAATTAACCACAAACCACTGGTCAAACACCGGCGCGATAAACATACCGGCATAGGTGGTGCCTAAGGACACGGTATCCAGCCAGGTTTTAACAATGGTGCCGTTATCTTGAATGGTTAAGGTTCTAATTAAGCCGTTATTGTTGGCTTGATTATAAGACAGGGCGTAAACCTGGCCGCTGACTTTAACTAAGGATGCCTTATAAACGCCGGAATTATCATCGTAATTAAAAGTATCTAAGGGCTGATTGCTGATTTGTCCCGCGTTATCAATACTAACAGTTTTAAGATAACCGCGGCGCGCCGTGTAATCATTATAATAAGCGGCGTAAGTGGTGCCGGCCACAGCGGTTAAGCGTGGCCAGTTGGCGGTAGCGCCAAAATTCAAACTATCCAACAAACTTTTAGTGATAGTGCCATTAGCACTAATTCTTACTGTTGCTAATTCGGCTTCGTTAACGCTGCCGCGGTAAGTTATGGCATAAATTTCCGGCGCGACTGATAAAACAAACTGATCAGCCGTGGTCCGCGAGTCAAAAGTGTAGTTATCAATCAAATTTTTGTTGATGCTACCGTTATTGTTAATACGGACAGTCACCACCCGGCCGCGATTATTTTGCGTGCTGTAAGCGATGCCGAAAATATTACCGCTAACGGAAAAAATAAAGGGCGAACTGCCGCGCGCGGCGTCAAACACAAAAGTATCAATCTGCTGATTGACCACCACGCCCTGGTCGGTAATGGCCACGGTTCTGATTTTTCCGTCATTGGCCGAATTTTGATAAGCCAAGGCGTAAATATCCACCGTTTGACCGCCTAAAGTGACATTATCAGCCACTTTGACTTCAGTCGGGCTCGGGGTATAAGACACGGTTTCCAAATTTCGATCATCTAAAGTTTGCGGATAAAATTTGTATTCCGCCGGTAAAGCTTTTAATTGCGCCTGGCTGGCAATAATTTCTATCTTATTAGGATCGTAATTATAATCGCCGGCCTGGTCAAAGGTCCAGGTAAAAGGCTGGCAGGCGCCGCCAGTTTTGGCCAGCTTGACTGTGCCCGGCTCGCTTACATCAATATTTTGTCCGCTGTCGTAACGGCTGGGGTCTTGCCACACGGCTTGACCAGCGCCGCCCGACCAATCGGCCTGCGTCCAAAAACGCGACGCCCAGTTGCTTAAATAAACCCGGCGTTCCACCGACCGAGCCAGGCCGGTGGGCGTCGTCCAGCTGACCGCCGCTTTAACCGAAATAATTTGCGGGTCAACTCTGGCGGCCGGACAAGCGGCAATTTGGTTAGCGGCATCCCGGCACACCGGCGCGAACAGCAGCTGCCGGTTAAACGCGCCGATAGTTTCACTGGTATTCTCGCCACTTAATTGCCACTGAGCATTAGACCAGCTTAAACCGCTGGCTTGGCGGTCCAACTCATTCCAGGCGCGCGCGGCAATAGCGCGGGCCGCTTCCAAACCCTCTTGAGCTAAAGCTTCGGCCTGTGTTTGACTATTGGTATAAAGCCAGGGATTAAGCGCACCGACCGATAAACCGATTAAGACGCTGGCCAGCATGGCAAAAACGGCAATGGCAATCATTGCTTCCACTAACGACCAACCTGGGCGCTTAATACTTGGCATGCTATTCAATATAACCGGCTTGATTTAAAGTAAGGGTGGAATTGGTATCGCCGGCGTTAATAATAATTTTACCCCAGCGCGTCGGCCAAGCGGTATAATCGACAAACACAATTTCGTCGGCCTGGCCGCTGCCCCCCAGCTGCCAGCTTAAAGCCAAACCCTTGGCCAAATTTACTTTTACATCATAATCGGTCTGGCGCGCGCCATAACTGGCGCCCTTAAACAACACATAACCGTCGGTCAATAATTTTATCCCATAAACATCGCCTTTTACCGCCGCCAGGGTCTTAGCCCGCGTTAAACGCACATCTTGCGCCAGCTGCAAGCGGGCGCCGTCGGTTTGCGCGTTAAAAGACCAGTTACCGATTAAGGGCAAACTGGCCGCGCCGACTATTAACATAATCGCCAAAACGATTAGAACTTCGGTTAAGGTAAAGGCTTTCATAAATATAGGCTAACGGGAAACATTGCCGGTAATGCTGTAAATCGGAGTGATGATGGATAAAGCTAAAAAGCCGACGCCCAAACCGATGAGTACCAACAGGATCGGCTCCACCAGAGTGGACAGATTCTTGGTTGAATTATCAACTTCGGTTTCGTAAAAATCCGCCAGATAAAATAAGGTTTCCTCCAGTTTGCCGGACTCCTCGCCCACGGCAATCATTCTGATGGCCATATCGGGAAACAAATCGCGGAATTTAGCCAAACCGTCCGACAGCCGGTTGCCTTTGTTGGTGGTTTTACCGGCGGCCAGCAAAGCCTGGTGGTAATAATAATTGGTGGCGGTGTTGGCGGTGATGGTTAAAGCTTCCACGATATTTAAACCGCTGGCCAAGAGCGTCCCCAGGGTGCGGGCAAAACGGGCCAGGTTGGCGTGCCGCACGATATCTTTAACTACCGGCAGACTGATTAAAATTTTATGAAAAAACGGCTGGCTGAATTTTTGCCGCGCCAGCCACACCAAGCAACCGACGCCCAAAATAATCGCCACTAGCATAACTGTGCCGTAATTTTCCACCAAGTGAGAAAAAGCGATTAAAGCCCGCGTCGTCCAAGGCAACTCCATTTTCATACCGACAAACAAGGGAGTAATCTTGGGCAAAATATAAAACGCCAAAAATAATGACATGCCGAAACCGGTAATCAAAATAATCACCGGATACATCAACGCGCCTTTGATTTTATCGGCCAGCTCTTTTTCTTTTTTCAGCTGGTCGGCCACATTGGCCAGGCTGCGGTCCAGCGTGCCGGAAGATTCACCGGCATAAATGGCGCCGATAAAAAAACTGCCGAAAATTTTGGGGTAGCGTTTGAGCGTTTCGGCCAGGCTGCGGCCCGCTTTAACGGCGTTGTAAATCTCGCCCACCAAGTCGTGGAATTTGCCTTGCGAAGATTGATATAAAACTTTCAAGGCTTGGGTAATAGCCAAGCCGGATTTGAGCATCAGCGATAAATGTTTGGCAAAAATCACCAGTTCCACTTTGGTGGCCGGCACAATATCCAGATTGATATTTAAGAAAGATTTTTTAGCCCCTCCTTGTTTTTTCATAATAACTAAGATTAAGCGCGGGCAGCCTTGAGCACTTCATCCAAGGTGGTCACGCCGCTGAAAACTTTATCCAGACCGTCTTCCAACATAGTAGTCATGCCGGCGGCGCGGGCGGCTTTCATAATGGCGTCGCTGGCCGCTTTGTCGGTAACCATGGCGCGCAAAGCTTCGGACATAACCATAACTTCAAAAATGCCGATGCGACCGG
Source organism: bacterium (assembly GCA_021818075.1). Lineage (GTDB taxonomy): Bacteria > Patescibacteriota > Patescibacteriia > Patescibacteriales > Patescibacteriaceae > JAKAEX01. Next base: position 10,137 of record JAKAFD010000012.1, on the reverse strand, counting down.
CAAAACCGGTTTGCCCGCAGACGCTGCAGCCCTGTCCCCGATACAAATTAAGTTTGTCTAAATTGGTGATGTTTCTGGCTTTGAGCATGGCTTGGATCAGTGGTTCGTTATCAATAATCATTTTTTCTTCAGCGGTAATTTTGTAAGCCGTGCGGCATTTCTCGCAATTTTTTCTGACCAGACGCTGGGCCACAATTAAGTTAACGGTAGAAGCTACTAAAAACGGCTCCACTTCCATATCAATCAAGCGGGGCAAAGCGGTGGGCGCATCATTGGTGTGCAAAGTGGATAAGACCAGGTGGCCGGTCAGGGCCGAATTAACAGCGATGTTGGCGGTTTCTTTGTCGCGAATTTCGCCGACCATGATAATATCCGGGTCCTGACGGACAATCGCCCTGAGTCCCGTGGCAAAAGTTAAATTAGTTTTGGGATCAACCTGAATCTGGCTGACGCCCTCAATATTATATTCCACCGGGTCTTCAATGGTGGCAATATGAACATCGGTTTTGTTCAAAATCGTCAGCACGGCGTAGAGGGTGGTGGTTTTGCCGGAACCGGTCGGGCCGGTGACTAAAATCATGCCGTGCGGCCGGCCGATGGCGTGTTTGACCTTTTTCAAATCCTTGGTTGATAAGCCCAGATTAGTCAGACCAATGCGCTTATTGCTGGAAGCCAGCAACCTTAAGACCACATTTTCCCCTTCCACAATCGGAATAATGGACACGCGGACATCAAACCAGCCGTCGCCGACATCGTAGCGCAGTTTGCCGTCCTGCGCCGCCCGGTGTTCATCGGTGCGCATCTTGGCCATAATTTTGATGCGCGACACAATCGGCTCCAAAAATTTCTTGTCTATTTCCAGTTCGTCGTGCATCACGCCGTCAATTCTGAAACGCACCATCACTTTTTTATTATACGGCTCAATATGGATATCCGAAGCTTTGCTGTCGTTGCCGTGGCGCAATAAAATATCAACAATGGTGATAGTGGCATTTTCTTTATCTTCCTCGCTGGCTTTAGCGCTGGCTAAAATTTTTAAAATCGCCTTGAATTCATCGGCTAAGCTGCTGCGATATAACGACCACAACTCTGCCAAATCCTGCTTGAGCATTAAATAAGCTTTGACGCTCCGGCCGGTTTTTTTCTTGATTAAATTAACCGTGGTTTGGTCTGATGGGTCGTCCATGCCCAGAATTAATTCTTGACCATTATCTCTGACCAAGGCTAATCTCTTAGCTTTGGCCATGACTTCAGGAATTAACTGGACAACTAGCCGGTCTGGCTTAACCTTATTTAAATTAAGAAAATCAACTTTAAAATATTCGGCCAGGGCCTGACCCAGCAATTCTTTGCTGACAATACCTTCAGTTACCAGCACCTCCCCTAAACTACTGTCGTATTCTTTAGCCAAAGCCAAACCGCGGTCGGCTTCGGCGGCAGTTAAATAGTTTTCTTTAACTAAAATATCGCGAAGTTTTTTATCGCTTAACATAGGGGTAATTTCTCAATAACATTATACCACAAAAAATTGATTTTAGGTACATAATAACTCACCGGAAAGAAAATGAAATTTTTAATTTAAAATTTTTAATTTTTAATTTTGGTAAACAAAAATCCGCTAAAAAAGCGGATTTTTGTTTTTTATAAAAAGCCACTTAGTGGCAACTGGCCGGAGTGGTGGCATTGGTGGTACCCGTGCCGAAGCCGGGGGCGGGGGTGGCGCTGTCAAAACTCTGGGCGCAAGCAGTCGGTTCACGACCGGCAGTGAAAGCGGCACAAATAGCTTTGGCCAGAGAGGCACTGTCGCGACTGGTGTTAACCTCGCGGCCGTTGATAATTAATGTCGGCGAACCCTGCACGCCGTATTTTTTGTTATCGGCGTCGTAGATGGAAAAAGCGGTACCGGTTAGCTGATACTGGCTGCCGGCGCTGGTGCGGCAAGCGGTCAGGCCAGCCGTATCAATATTGGTTTGGCTTAAACAGCTAGCGGAATCAGCCTCTTTTAGGAAGCATTCCAAATAAGTTAAAAACTTGGCCGGCGCCGTTTGCTTGATGCAATACTGGGTTAAATTTTCCTCATTTTCTTTAGCGCCGTGCATAGTGTAATTAACAAACTTCAGCTGAAAATCAATGGCCTCACCTAAAGCTTTCACCACCGGCAAAATGCCTTTTTCCATTTGAGTGCCGTAAGGGCAATAACTCATGACAAATAATTCCACAGTCGGCTTATCAGCTTGGGGCAAATTGCTGGGCGTCACCGGCGGCGCGGTCGGCGCTTGGCGGGCGGCGTTAAACTGGGTCTTAATCTTGGCTATCTCCATAACGGCTTGCGGGAAAAAGTATTTGCCGTCCAAAGTAATGGCTGAATCGGTTTCCACCAGCTGGCTGCCTTCGCCCAGTTTAACATGCAAAAAATATAAACCGCTTTTTTTATCGGTAATGCTAATGTCAATTTTGGTGCCCGGGTCAATTAAATAATTTTTAATAAAATCCAGGGCGATTTGCTTGGCCTTATTGTCGGCCTTGCTGTTAAATACCGGGGCTTTTTTCACCGTCGGCTTAAGTGTGGTCGCGGCCTGCGCGCCAGCCACCAAACACACCAGTGCCAGCACTGCCAAGAGCCCCATCAGCTTTTTTCTCATATCTTTTTACCCAATGAAATCCGGCCTCGCCGAAATCCCGCAAAAGCGGGATTATTTCACGGGGTGAATTAATAATAATTGGAACTCTCATATTATACACTAAGCCTAATTTTAGGCAAAGGGCCGGCCGATTAACTGGCCGCAGGCGGCGGCAATATCCTGTCCCGGGCTGAAACGCTTGGTTACTTTAATACCGGCTTTTTTTAGCGTTAAATAAAAATCGTCAAACACTTGCCGCTCGCTGGGATGAAAAGCGCCGGTTGGGTTGTAATAAATCAAATTAAGGACATAGAGCGGCTTGTCCATTAATTTGGCTAAAGCTCGCGCCTGGGCCGGACTATCGTTAACGCCCTTGAGCAAGGTGTATTCAAACATTACTTGGCGGGAAGTAGCCTTGATATGAGCGTCCACCACCTTAAATAACTGCTGTAAATTATAGCGCCGATTAATCGGCATTAATTGGGAACGCAGCTCATCGGTCGGCGCATGCAAGGAGACGGCCAGATTAACCTGGGGAAAATCTTTACTAAAAGTCTTGATGGCCGGCACAATGCCGGCGGTAGACAGCGACATATGTCGCCAGCCCAGCCCAAACATGTCTTTATCATTCAACCACTTGAGCGCCGTCTTGACCGCTTCATAATTTAAAAGCGGCTCGCCCATACCCATCAGCACCACCTGGCTAATTTTACCTTGCCGAGTTTTTTTCAAATGGCGGGCCAGTAATAGCGCTTGGTCTAAAATTTCGCCGGCGGTTAAATTTATTTTAAAACCAAGGCCGCCGGTAGCGCAAAAAGCGCAGCCTAAAGCGCAGCCGACTTGCGACGACAGACAAGCCGTCTGCCGGCCATCGCGATGTTTAATCAGCACTGTTTCCACGCTTAAACCGTCGGCCAAGCGCAGCCGGGCCTTAAGCGAATCGCGGCCGACAAAAAAAGAGCTGTCCAAAGCTATGGGACACTCTTGATTAAGCCGGCGGCGCAGGGGTTCGGGCAAGGTTTTGGCTTCCTGCCAATCATCAATCAAGTCCCGGCCCAAGGCCTGCTTGGCTTGTTTAATTCTAAACTGAGGCTCTCCCGCCAAAACCTGCAACAACTTCACGATATCCATGTTATTGTCTTACTTCAATTTTGCTGGCGGTAAATTTATCAGCATTGCTTAAATCCTCTGACGACCAAACCTGGATGGTGGCGGCTGTTTTAATATCGGCTAAATTAAGCGGACTAAATTTAAAACCAGAATTAAGTTCCTCCAGCTTTATTGCCAAATCTCTTTTTTCGGCTGAACCGTCCGCTAGACTAGCCAGTTTTTGTTCCAAACTTTGTATTTCCAGACTGCGGGCGGCCGTGGCCTCGGCGGTCAGGGCTTTAAGCTGGTTGATAATTTTTTTGGCGCCAGCCGTATCGTTTTTGGCCTGGGCCTTAGTTAAAGATTCTTTCAGGGCGTCTAATTTTTTATTATAATCGTCGCTGAAATAGTCCTGGCTACTCTTGGGCGTTAACAGATAGATGGCGGTCTGATTATTAGCCTTAGCTTCCTTTTGCATAACCAATAAATTGTCATCAAGATTGACTCTGGTTTTAAAAATTACTGATTGCGCCTTGACTTCCAAGACTGTGCCGCTTAAATTATCAGCTTTGACTGTGCCTTGAGAAGCGGCCGGCAGATACTTTTTATCCAAATTGGACCAGCGGCCGGCGGCTGGCCACTGCCGGCCGATCAGCCAACCGATGAGCAAGCCGGCGGCAAAAAGTATAATCAAAGTAAGTAGATTTTTTTTCATATAAATAATTAAAAAATAAGTAAAACAATTAAAAGCGCGATTAAGCCGCCGGTGGCCATAATCATTTTGGGCCGCTGTTTTTTAACCTCCACCACCACGGCCACGGTTAAAGACATAACTGAGCCGAATAAAATCAAGCGGTAAAACCAATCGCTGACGCCAAACAGTTTGGCCACGCCCGGCGCCGGATTGGCGCGCAGAAATAAGTAGCGATCGGAACGGGAGCTGGCCAGGGGCTGGAAATTACTCCAGGACAAACTGTAAGTTTTGCTGTTGCCGGCGGCATCGGTGGCGGTTATTTCCGGCGGGACCAGCGGCTGCAAGGCCCGGCGGTCCGGCACCACTTGCTGTACCCGCCAGGCGCCGTCCAGAGGCGCCAAATCCAGCCGGTAATCGCCGAAACTAAGGCGGGCGGCGGTGGCATCAGCCGACAAATAAACGGCCGCTCTGACCACCGCTTCCTGCGAGCCTTGGGGGAAATCCACGGATAAGGAGGTTTTTGCTTCATCCAAGAGCGGCGGCTGGCTATCGGCGGTGACTTCATAATTGGCCGAGGTCAACTCACGGCTGCCATTGGCCGCTAACAAATAAAAAATATTTTTACCCGGCTCTAAATTCAGCTTCAACTGCCAAGTATTGTTATCGCCCGCAGCCTCGGCCGGCATCTTGCCATTTTTACCCACCACATAGACTGCTTCAGCGCCGGGCGCAAAAATTTTCAAATCCAGGGCGCTTTGACTGGTCACGGTTGAGTCCGGCAGATCAAGAGCGACCGGTTTAACCAGCTGGTTAACCAACGGCGCCAGCACTTTAGCCGGCGCAACTTGCTGCCGCGAGTCAGCCGCGGCGGCCGATTTAACTGGACTAAATTTAGGGGCTGACGGTTTAACTGGCGTCACGGCCGGCGCGGGACGGCCAAAATACTGCGCCACCAGCACCGTGTCTTCGCCTTGATACGGTCCGCTGACCACGCCGACGCCGATTTGCGTAAAATCGCTGTCAATAATATTAGCGTAATGCGTTTGGCTTTTCTGCCAAGCCGCCATCACCGCCTCCGGTTGGCTAAAACCCATGGCTAAATTTTCCCCGGCCACTTCAAAACGATAACCGGCGGCCTTAAGCCAGCTGGCCAGAGTTTTTTTATCCGGCCCGATATGGGCAAAATACTGCTGTAAAATCATGTCGCTAGCCTTGGCGTAAGCGGCGCTGTTTAAAACCTGATTCTCGCTTAAATTATTAACGCCGACTTTCGCCCGAACGGCATTGGTCAGCTGAATAATTTTGTCGGCCTGGTCTTTTAATAAATCCGGCGACAGCCAGGCGGTCATAGGCAGGCCCAAGACAAAGGCCACCACTAAAATCTTCATGGCCACGGCCGACACGGCATAAAACATCACCCGCTTGGGATGCAAAGCGTGCGGCTGATAATTATTGCCCTCGTGCGGCACAAACCAATCGCGAAAATCGCCCGGCCCCAGCGGGTTGCGTCCAGCGCGAATTTCCGCCGCGTCCGACATGCCGTCGTGGTCGGTATCGGCCTGATACGGGTCAGTTCCTAACAGCCGTTCCACCTCATCGGTCAGGCCGTCATTATCGGAATCGCGCGTGCCGTACTTAGCGTTCAAAAAATCAATAAAATCAAACCTGTCCGCCCCTTTCTTTTTGGCTGGTTTCTTTTTAGCCATATTTATTAATTATAACATAAAGCAGGTGCCCAAGCCACTTCATTTTGACGGACAATCGCCGCTAGTCCAGTAGGCTACTTGCTGGTTCTGGCAGGCTTGACAGGCGTTGCCGTAAACTTGGGCGCAGGGGTAGCGCAGACATTTAATGGTCTGGTCAAACCAGCCGCAAACCGGAGCATATTCCTGGGTGCAGACTTGGGCCAAGCGGCTCGCCGCCGAACAAAAATTTTTATTGACCGCGGTTGTCCCCTGGCAGCCGCAGCCCACATCGTCCAAAAAGGGTTTTTCCGTACTGGCGCAATCAAAGTCTAAATCGCGGCACTTGGTCACCTCCTGGCTGATATACCGTTTAGCGGCGGCGGCGGCGGTCACCTCCATAAACACATTGCCCTTATCATCCAAACAGCGCCGCGGCATCTCGGCGGTAGCCTTAAAACCGGCTTTCAGACAATCGGCAAAATTGCTAATCTGGCCGGCATTTAAATCGCCGCGGCAACCCGACTGCAGTTCGCCGGGCCAGCCGGCCAATAAGGTGCAAGCGGGACCCTCACGCCCCACATAAACCAAATGCCAAACGCCGGCGGACAAGTTGGCCCAAAACACCTCCGGCTGCAAATCGTTTTTGTAAGACCAACGGCCGCGGGCATAATCGCCCTTAAGGGCGGTATCATGCAATTGGTAATTATCAACCCCCTCCAATTTGGTGGCCTTAATTAAAGCCTCAATCAGATTAGCTTCGTTAGTCAGGCCGGAGTCGGTAATGGTACCGGTGGCTGTCTGGCCGGAGTTGGCGCCTTGCTGATTAGCGACTGGCGGTGTTGGTTTAGACTGACAGGCCGTTAAACCAAGCAGTAAAACTAAAGCCAAGCCAATCAGGCTTATTTGCTTATTCATACTCTGAAATTATAACAAAAAACCAGCTAAGAGAAAACTAAAACAACCCCGATAAACACCGGGGTTGTTTTTAGCTTAAACTTAGAAATTGAGACAGCCAAAACCCAGACAGCCAAAGACGGTGTTGCCGCCGCCGTCCGGCGGTTTAACAATACCGCCTGAACCGTAGTTAATCTGACACCTGACGCGATGCGTCTGGCAACCGCTTTCACCGGCATTACAGGCGGCGATATTATTATTATAATCAGCCGCGCGATAAGTTGGCGAATTGCTGTTGGCACTGTCTAATTTATAATTGTACAGCGTTCTAGTGGGCGTTAATGGATTACCGCCCGACCGGGTCCAATAACCGGTATTGGCCGTGCCGTTAAAGGTAATCGGGTCTTTCAAACCATCATCTCCCCAGCCGTTAGTACCAGTATTTAAGTTGCCGTTGCCGGCGCCGTAACAACCGGCCGAACCGGCATCTTCACCCGAGCCGCCGCTGGTTAAGCGGGTGGCGCTGCAACTGCCGCTGGTCTTTAAGTTATCTTCCAAGGCGTGCCATTTATCATCTTTAGGTATGGTCCAACCGCCACCCGGACAAACTGCCTGAACATTACAGGCCGGAGCGCTGTCGCTAAGGTAAGACAAGCAGTGGGCGTTCTTGCAAGGTACGGGCGGCGGAGATGTATTAATCCATGGAATATTTGTATTACACTCAACGTCGGGGGGGTTATTGGTTGTTACCTTGATCCTAGCCGCCCGGCCCCAGGTTAAATCTTTAGTGTTATTATCGCCGCACTTACCCACATCTTCGGCTGTCCAGCAGCCGCCATAGGCGATGCCGTAATCAACCGTGGTAAATTTGGCGCCGTCATTACAGCCGGTGGTGCTGGTGCGCTCGGCCCAGCCGCAATCTCTTCTGGCCTCGCATTTTACCACGCTGGTAGTGTTATTATCCAAAGAGTCGTGGGCGCAAGTCCAATACCATTTGCCGCGGTGCGTATCCAATGGATTATCCAGTTTGTAGCCGGTGCCTAAGTTGCACAAATGATTATCAGGCGGGGCGCCTTGATACGAACCGCTATACATATTCAAAGCGCTGTCATAAGGCTGAATCTTATTATAATTATTATCACTGCAGTTATTTATCCTGACCGCGTCGGCAATACCGCAAGCTAAAATGCGGTTGGTACAATCCTGGGGCAAAGTCTGGCTGATGCTATCAGTACAATTCCAAGTCCGCGTATCCTTAATGTGCGCCGAGCAGGCGTTATTCTTGTTTTCTTCATCATCAGTATCAGACTCGGTCGTGACGGTGGCCGTGCCGTGCTTACACATCACACTGCTAGTGCTCTTAATGGAGTCCCAGGAAGCGTCGGTATACACCAGAGTATTGCCGCTGCCCGTGCCACAACTGGTTTTACCGGCGCTGCAAGTCTGGCCATTCGTTAAGTCATGATTTTTACCGCAATAACAATGCCAGCTCCAAGTATCATTATTAAGCGACGGTTCGCTAACGCCGACTGTACAATCGGGTTCGCCGGCACACATAGTGAGGCTATTACGATTATTGATATCCACAAAATTCAAGGAGTTAGCGCTGCCGCAAGCACAGTTATAAACCGCCACTTTAACTTCATTAGAGACATCCTCGCCGCAACCTTGTTTGGACACTTTGCGGCGGTAGCAATGACTGGCGGTATTGCTTGGCGTGTAATTTTCCTGGTCGGCCGTACCCGGGGCGTTGGTCCAAGTCGTACCGCAAGTATCATTAACCAAATCGGTTTGCTCCCACTGGATATCGCCGCCGCTCGGGGGCGTGGTATCGGTCGTCAATTGCGCCGCACTGCCGCCGGAGCAAATTTCCTGGTCGGCTTTAATATCGCCGGCTTCCGGACTGGCCACCACCGTTACCGTCAGTCGGTTGGAGTACTTGGTGCCGCAATCAGGATTGGCGCTCAAAGCGGCGCGCCGGAAACAGGTGCTGGCTGACAAAGTTGGCGACTGATAAGTTAACTGGTCGTTAGGCGCGGTCGCTGCCGCCCAATCAGCATCAGGCACATTATTACAGTTGGAGTAACTGCCCAATAAAGCCGCTTGCCATTCTAAACTGTTCCAACCAGCACCGTCATCCGTACTGGTGAATAAATTAGGCAAAGAGTTGGCGCAGATACTCTGACTGGCGGCCACCGCACCCGGTTTCACCTCCTTAATACGGAAAGGAGAGCTTTGCGGGTCGGTAATGGTCTTCTGGGAACAGGTTGCCAGACATTGGGCGGTCACACTGATAGTGTGGTCGGTATTGGTTGGTAAATTAAGGCTGGTTACATTAAAGGTATCGCTATTACCGGAGCGAACCGTACCGTTAACCGACCAAGTATATTTAATGTCAGCAATCGGACAATCGGGCAGGTTATCGTCGCTGAACTTGGCCGCGGCCGTAAAGATATGCGGTTCATTTTCCACGCACAGATTGGCCGGCGGCGTCAGGTCAACGCCAGTCGGATCTTCAAATTGGTCAACGGTAATCGTCGGCGTTTTATCCAGTGCTTGGGAATCCCAGTCGGCATAACAGCCGCCGCACTTAATCACCACATTAACATCACGATAAGTGCCGCGGACGGTGTATTGCTTAGTAAAGGTCTTGCCCTGGCCTTCGCTCGGGTCGCCGTTCCAATAATAACGCGGGTCGGCGCAGTTGGTACTGGCCGTAAAAGTAACGCTCTCGCCGGCGCAAATTGTTTTAGCGACCGGCGTCAGCGTGGCCACTTGCGCGCCTTGCTTATCAACCGTTATCAAAACCGTGTTACTAATTTTATCATTACAAGTGGCGCTCTTGGCCACGCGGCGGTAACAGGTCGTAACATCGGGCGAAGGCGTCGGCGTATAGTTTTGGTCAATTTGGCCGAATACATCAGTCCACGGCAAATTATCAGTTGGACAGACGCCGTTAGTGACGCTAGTGGTTTGCTGCCACTGTAAGCTGTCATAATCTTCGGCATCGCCGGTAGCGGTACTGCCCAATTTAGTCACCTGATCGCCGGGGCAAATGCTTTCATCTTTTTCAATCCGGCCGGCAGTCGTGTCTTTAATCTTCAAGGTTGAGGCCGGGTCGGAAGTCACGGCGGTTGGCTGACTGCAGGTCTTG
>JAKAFD010000064.1 GCA_021818075.1 bacterium | reverse complement strand
CAAAGTTAATGCTGGAGACCATTAAAATTGACCGCATGGTGCCGTCGTTCATAATAATGGTATTGTCCCTGATTTCCGAGAGATTTAAATATTTCTGAGTTGAAGTGATGTAGCTTCTTTTGGGCGGCTGCATAAAAAATTCTAAGCCTTTAGTAAGTCTTCAATATTTTTTTCTCTGGTAATGTTAGCGCTCTCATCTTCTTCGCCGCTGTAATAACCGCGCGTATCAACGATTAAAGACAAGCGGCTTAAATGAGAACTAGTGACGCTCGGACGCTGCGGCTCCGGCTTGGCTTTAAACACCGGCACGATATCTATTAGTTCAGACGGTTCCACGACTCTATTCCACACTCGCAAGTGTTTTCTTTTGGCGGTCTGCAACAGATTAAGCAGAAAATAATGAAAAGGCGCGCCGTTGATTTTAATAAAAGCAAAAGTGAAGCCGACCATTACAATAATTATAGAAGAAAACAGGAACAAAGAAAAGTCAAACAATTTGTAAGTGGCGAAAACCAAGCCGAAATCAGCCAGCATAATTATAAACTGGCGCACCGACAACGGCCCGATGACCTTGTCTTCTACATCAATAAATTGCGGCACGGTAAATTGTTGCATAAATTAATGAAGCATCGCTTTTAAATCTTGATTTAAAGTTAAAATGGCTTCAAATTCCGCCTCGCTGATAAATTCCGGATTAAGTTTTTTCTTTTTACTTAAAATAGCGCCCACGCTTTTGCCCTCATTGATAGCATCATGATAGGTTTCCACATACATCCGATTGACCGGACTGACTTTCCAGCCCTGGATGCCGGCAATTTTTTTACTGTAATCTTCACGAGCCAAGGCCTCAATTTTCTGTTTAATAATAGCCACGGCCGCCATGGGGTCGGGGTTTAAATTGCGAAAATTCTTAACCGTCATAAACTTAATTTCATCAACCGGCGTAAAAACGCGGGGCGAGCCCATAATATCCTCCATTTTAATTTTACCGCTTTCAGTGCGCCGCAGATTTTCCCTAACCGGTTCGGCTGGCTCCGGCAAAGGCGGCGGCGGCACTATCTGGACTGACGCCGGCCTGGCTTCGGGTTCAGGCTTGATGACCGGCGGAGGCGGCGGCAACAATTCTTCTTCTGCCGGCGCTTCGGCCGCAGTTTCCTGCCGCGCTTTGATGGCGGCGGCTAAATCGTATTCCACATCCCTGGCAATCGGCTGGACTTTGTTCGCCGAAGCGCTGTCCGGCCGCTTAATCTCGCCCGACGGCGCTTCATCGTTTAATAAACGCAAAATATTTTCCGCTGAAGCCTCATCAAAGCCTAACCCCCCGCTGGCCACTGCCTTAACCAAGGCCTCTTTGGTGGCTATGCGGTTTCTGATGCCTTTAAGCTGGGTTAAGATTATTTTTTTAAAACGCTCGGCTAATTCCTGGCTGGCAAACTCAATCTTGATACTTTTCATTATCTTATCCAGCTTGGCGTCCAGCTCGTTAACCGCCAAGGCCGACGGCAAGGCTTCATTAGCCATAGCCGGCGCTTCACTCGGACGCGGCGCTGCTACCGGAGCATTATCGGCAAAAATCCGGTTTTTTAGTTGCAGCATTAAAGCATTGGCTTGTTCGTGGCTTATATTAAAATCAGCGGCCAGAGCTTGCGCGCCTTGTTGGGGCTTGATGTCGCCGACCAAAATTTTTATTACAAAAGTTCCCAGTTTAACGCCGTAGGCGCCCTCCAGGTTTTTAATCGCCGCCATAATTTCCGGTGAAGAAAATTTTTGCCGCAAAGCCGGCGACAGCTGATTATATTTTTCCAAATAACTTAACATGTTAAAGTAAAATTATCGCCGCAATTTGGCGATTTCTTCTTCTAAGGCCAGGCGCTCCAAACTGCCTTCAGGATAACGCGCGGCCATAGCGGTTAATTCGGCAATTTGCGCCTCTGCATCTGGGCGCCAAACTGACGGTGCGACTGACGGCGCCGGCTGAGACGCGGGGGCCGCCCCCTGAGTAGCGGGCTTGGTTAACGACGCTTCTTCGGCCGTTAGCGGGAAAATAAACCAATCGCTGGGATTATTACTGACCATACTGTCCGGAAAAAACTTTAAATTGCGATAAACCATTAATAAGTTAGACAACCGTCGCTTCTCTTCGGCGCTTAAATTCTTGGCCTCGGGCGCGTTAGTGATAAAATCGGATAGGGCCAAGGCATCAAACATATCACTGCCTTTTTGCTGGAAAAAATAAGCCAGCCAGTTGGCGATAGTCGGTTCAGCCGGCTTGCCATTAACCGTAATTTTTTGGCCGGTTAATTTTTCATTATTACTAAGCATTGCATTAGCTAATTCATCTTTTAGCTCTTCTCGGACATTGGCGATTAAATAAAAAATCATATCATTGACTTCTCCGGCCAAATAATTATCATCCAGACTTAAAGCGGCCACCAGATTTTGCGCAAATAAATTTTTAATTTTTGCCAATTGTTCTTCCGTGTCGAGCGATTCGGCTTCGTAGTCAGGGATCACTGGTTCGGCTAATTGCTCAGCCAGCCATTTAGCTTCCCGAACCACAGCTTTTTGTTGAGCGTTGACATGGCTTTGATATCTGGCTGGATCGCCGCCCCAGCTTTTAATTAAACCGGCAATATCCGCCTGCAACCAATCGGCTATGATTAAAAGTCTTACACCGGCGATATCGCAAGCCATTTGACGGGCCACATGGTCGGAAAAACCGAAAATATGTTTAATTTCCTCAACCAAGTTTTGCGGTTTAATTTCTTTTAAATAAAGTTGGGGCACTAAATCGGCGAAAGCGCGGACTTGCGGTAAGGTTAAATCATATTTTTGAGCAATTAAAACATTAAGCTCATCAGATTTAATTGATGTTAAATAAGCCTCAATGTCTGCGGGCAGGGTTTTAATTTTTTCCTGTAAGTAGTTATTCATACCTCCTTAAATCACGCCTTATTAAAATATTTCAACATTAGAGCCTCTCTGGTCGCTTTATCTTTATTGCCGTTAGCTCGCCGGAATTGGTCTATCTTAGTTAGATTATCAAGCCCCGACAAGCCGTTTTTACGCATAAATTCTTGAATTTCTTTATTGCCGGCTGCCGCTTTCATATCCACATCAATATCATTGGCGATGTTATACATAATTTTTTCAGCTTCCGGATGATTCATAGCCGCCATGGCTTGAGCAATAGATCTGACTAGAACCGGATTGTTATTGCTCTTTTGCAGACCTTTGAGTTTTTCAAAAGTAACCGCTTCGGCCAAAGCCCGCTGCGCTTGCGGCGACTTAGCAACTTCTTCCGGGTTAATCTGCGACAACTGCTTAACGGAAGCCTGACTAGCCCATTTCTTAAACATCGCCTCGTCAAATACTCCACTGCGGTTGGTAAAGCTCTTGACCGGATCGCCTTTTAAATCCAAGGTTAACTGGTCGGCGCGCACTGATATAACTTCTCTGTCTAATTTATCAATATTGGCACGATGCATGGCCGCCTCATCTTCCAAAGTTTCAATATCGCGCGCATGGCTTCTCTTTTGTTCGCCTTCCGGCAGATTGGCCATAGCATTTTTATGCTCATTAATTTCGCTTAAAATATTGCCTAAAGCCACTCGAGAAACATCCCTTTGCTCTTCTTTACGGCCAGACAGTAAACCAAGGGCATCAGACATTTTTTGCGCCACCTTGGGGTCGCCTTC
>JAKAFD010000063.1 GCA_021818075.1 bacterium | reverse complement strand
TAAATATTTCCCTCGTTGCGAGTTGTGTGTTGCGAGTTGTGTGGAAAGATATGCGCCGTTAGCTCAGCTGGTAGAGCAGGAGCCTTTTAAGCTCAAGGTCGTGGGTTCGAGCCCCACACGGCGTACCATAAAATGACGGATGTTGGATGCTTACATCCAATAAGCCGAGATAGCTCAATGGTAGAGCAACGGTTTTGTAAACCGTAGGTTGGGGGTTCGAGTCCTCTTCTCGGCTCCAAAATAAAATCAGCATTATATCCTTGCCCTTTAGGGGCTTTTTTGTTAGTATAAAACAAGATATGATACGCCTCTACAATACTTTATCTCGCAAAAAAGAACTGTTTAAACCGCTGACCAAGGGGACGGTAGGTTTATATACCTGCGGACCAACGGTTTACAACTACGCTCACTTGGGCAATCTGCGCACTTATGTTTTTGAAGATTTACTGAAACGGGTTTTGGTTTATAACGGCTTAAAAGTTAAGCACGTTATGAATATAACCGATGTCGGACACTTAACCGGCGACCGCGACATGGGCGAGGACAAACTAGAAAAAGGTGCAAGAGAGATGCTGTATTTTAAATGTAAGTATTGTGGCCAAGAATCTCCTACTGGGATAGAAATGCCAGCATCGCTTTTCGATAAAATTAAAAACGGCAAACAACAAATACATCCCAGATGCGAAAAATGCCAAAAAAGTTCATTGTTTAATATTGGTGATGCTTATTACAAAAAAAATAGTAGCATTTGGGATATCGCCAAATTTTATAGAATAGCTTTTGTTGTTGAGCTCGCCCAATTAAATATACTTTTACCTGATATTTGGTGCAAGGCCACCGACCACATCGCCGAGCAGATTGCTTTAATCAAACAACTGGAGGCTAAGGACTTCACTTATAAAACTAGCGACGGCGTTTATTTTGATACATCTAAATTTCCCCACTACAATAAATTGAGTCACTTAAAATTAGCCGAGCTGAAAGAGGGCGCACGGGTGGAAAAAAATAAAGAGAAAAAAAATCCCACCGACTTCGCTTTGTGGAAATTTTCTCCGGCCGGCGCTAAGCGGCAGATGGAATGGGCCAGCCCCTGGGGCAAGGGTTTTCCCGGCTGGCACATTGAATGCTCGGCCATGAGTTTGAAATATTTAAAAAATAATTTAGATATTCACTGCGGCGGCATTGACCATATTAATGTGCACCATACCAACGAAATCGCCCAGTCGGAAGCGGCTACGGGCCAGAAATTTTTTAATTATTGGCTGCATGGGGCCTTTTTGAATATCGCTGGCGGCAAAAAAATGGCTAAGAGCGCTGATAATTTTTTGCGTTTAGCGACTTTAGTTCAGAGCGGCGTTAATCCGCTGGCTTTTCGTTTTGCCTGCTTACAGACGCACTATCGCAAGCCTATGGAATACAGCCCCAAGATTATCGCTAATGCTCAAAAGGGCTTAGAACATTTGTATAATCAAATTAAAGAACAAACAACAAACAACAAACAACAAGGTAAAATAAATATTAAGTATAAGGAAAAATTTTTAAAAGCGATTAACGATGATTTAAATTTACCGCAGGCGCTGGCGGTGGTGCAGACCGTGTTTAAATCAACTTTGAGCGGCGCCGATAAGCGGGCGACTATTTTGGATTTTGACCAGGTTTTGGGTTTGCAATTGCGGCAGGGCGCGCCGGTGGCCGCGATACCGGCCGCTATCATGAAACTGGCGCAGGACCGGCAGGCCGCCCGAGAGGCGAAAAATTGGCCGCTGGCTGATAAGTTAAGACAGCAGCTGGCTAATAAAGGTTATCTGGTGGCTGACAGTCCGGGCGGTTGGCAATTAAGTAAAAAATAGACCCCACGGTTAAATGGGGTCTTATTGTTTTAATCACTCAGGCGAGTTGGTTCGGTCAAGATCCAGCGTACAGAAAGGAATTATTTTCCCCTGATTGCCTCGATAGATTACATTGTCTTTAAATGAGAAGTCTTTATAAGCCTCGGACACTTCCCAGGAAACTTGTTGGCACTTATTTATTGTTTTCCGAGTAAGCCTGATCTGCTCATTAGAGCGATGTAATACCATTTTGTATGGTATGATAGATAGGGCTAAGCGACCGTCATTCGGCTGGGTATCGTTGACGATAAAGTAGCAATTATTTAGAATACCATTTTTTTTGGCTGCTAAGCGTTCATCAACAGGCTCTGGTTTTTCTTTGTATTTTTGAGAAAGAAAAATTATTAGTCCTATAATTAATACTAACAAAGTGCCAATAGCGTAGCCGGAGTTAGGACCGGTGAATAATTTACTGAGAAATTCCGTCATGGGACCTCCTGGATAATGTGATTAAAATTTATTTTTTTAAAAAACTGTTAGTAAACTACCTTTTTACCGTCAGTTTGTCAAGTTATGAATAATTTTTGGTTAAAATTAAAGCAGCCACAGCGGGCGATTTACGCCTTGGCGCCGCTGGCCGGTATTACTGATTCACCGTTTCGGCAGCTGTGCCGCGAGCATGGCGCGGATGTGGTTTACAGTGAAATGGCCAGTGTGGCGGCTTTAAGCCACGCGCCGGCCAAGACTTTGGAGTTGTTAAAAGCGACAAAAAAAGAAGCGCCGTATGTGGTGCAGTTGTTCGGCGCCCGGCCGGAGCAGTTTGCCCGGGCTGCTCGTTTAATCAGCCATAATAAAACCATTAAAGCCGATGGTTTGGATATTAATTTCGGTTGTCCCGTATCTAAAGTAATGAAACAGGGCGCCGGTGCCGCTTTATTTAAGGATTTAACTAAAGCGCGGCAGGTGATTGAGGCGGTGCTGGCCAACACCGATTTGCCGGTATCGGTTAAGGTGCGCAGCCGCGTCGGGCAGGTGACGGTTATAGATTTTTTGCGAGCCATTAAAGATTTGCCCATTCAGGCGGTGATGATTCACGGCCGCAGTCTGGCCCAGGGTTTTAGCGGACCGGTTGACGCCAAAATTATCAAACAAGCCAGGCGTTATTTTGCCGGCGTGATTTTAGCCAATGGCGGCGTTAAAGATATAGTGAGCGCCAAAACTTTATGGCAAGAGAGCGCGGCCGACGGCGTCGGTATCGGCCAAGGCGCTTTGGGCCGACCTTGGATTTTCCAAGAATTAAAAAATAAAAAAACATCCCGGCCGGATGTTAAAGAAATTATTTTAAAACATGCTAAGTTAGTAGAGAAATATAATGGAAATTTTGGGGAATTCAGAAAGCATTTGTGCTGGTACGCGGCCGGTCTGCCTAATGCTAAAAAATTAAGGGAGCAGTTTATTAAAGTTAATAGTTTGGGAGATGTAAGGAAAATTTTGAATTTGAAATTTTGAATTATGTTGTGTGTTGCGTGTTGTGTGTTGCGTGATTATAGCCATTTTTTATTTTTGAAAAAAATCAGCATACACAAACCGATGAAAGCCAGCAAGCCGACGATAAACCAGAAGCCTTCGGGGCGGTTAACCAGCGGCATATATTTGGTATTCATGCCGAACAGCGTGGCAATGAGCGTCAGCGGGAAAACAATAACGGAAATAATCGTTAGCGTTTTCATAATATTGGCCATGCGGTTGTTTAATAAAGACTGATTGGTGCTGGCCAAAGCTTCAATCATCTCTCTTTGGTTTTCCAGCGACTCCCAGATGCGTTTGGAGTGCTCCACTAAAGAATTGTAATGGTTTTTGATTTCCGAACGGGGGACGATGGAACTTTCCAGCTCCATCAGACGGAGGAGAATATTTTTGTG
>JAKAFD010000062.1 GCA_021818075.1 bacterium | reverse complement strand
TGTTCAGATTACTTAAACGGTCGTGAGCCAATAAAGACGCTTGTGGTTTGGTATTTTTTATTTTTTGCAAATCTTTAAAATTAAGGGGCAGTTGTAAATTTTCGGCCAGAGTTTGGGCCAACACGGTTGCCTGATTAAAACCGCGCCACCTTAAGCGCCGCCGGCTTAACGGCACCGGCACAATTAACGCCGGCGGCGTAAAAATATTAGATCGCCGCCAAAATTGCCAAAGCAACGCGGCTAATTCCGCGGCGGCTTCCGGCGAAAAATGATATTTACAAATTTTTATCAGCTTATTAATTAAGGGACAGTTATAATCGGCGGCGGCGATAACTTTATCCAGCGCCCAATTGTGGCTGCGGCAAATTTTACCGCTAGTTTCGCTCTGGCAAACCAAACAAGCTTGATAAGGCTGCCAGCTGATTTGCCGCTGGCACTCCGGGCACAGCCAGCGGCCTTCCGCGCCGCAACCGACGCACTCCTTGGGGAAAAACCAGTCAGCCAACAATAAAACAAGCTGACGCGCTTGTTTTATTATCCCCTCCCTGGATGACATAGTTATTGCCAAACGGCGCTGTCAACTTTCCAGCGTCCGCCGGCTTTAAGCAATTCCACTTTGATATTTTTGTTGGTTACTTTGGGCGTTTCTTCGCCTGCTTGCTCGCTGCGTTTAGTGCCGACTAACACCGTCGCCCGACCGGCTGTTTTATCAAGACTTAAAATCTGGGCGGTCACCGCATTGGTGGTGACGACAAAAGACGTTTCATAACTTTGTAAACCGGCTAATATTTCTTTGGTGTTGGCAACCAGCCAGTCCTTCATCCGCTTGGTGACAAATAAATTCAGGTCGGAAAATTGGTCGCTGCCGCCCTGATTGGAATAAGTGCCGTAGCGCTCCACAAACATTTTAGCCACTTGGCTGACATCTTCTTGCACCAAATCAACGCTGGTCGCCGGCGTGGGGGTGCCGGTCGCGGCTGTGCCTGCGCCATTTTTAACATTAGTCACCAGATTAGCCTGAGGCGGCGGCTGGGGCACCGGACCTTCATTTTTGGCATTGCGGCTAAAAGTATAAAAAACCAAAAAATAGATAATCAAACCGATAACCACGGCGCTGATAACGATTAAAGCCAACAAAATAAATTTTCTTTTTTCCGAATCCATATTAAGCGAAATTTAATTGCCGCTTGCCCTGGCGCTCTTCCACGGCAGCCATTTCGGCGGCAAATTCTTTTTTGGCTTCTTCAATTTCCAATAATTGGCGCGGGTCGGAAGTAATCAACTGGTCTTCCGTATAAGACGCCACGACTTTAATGGCGGCGTGCTTGTTGCCGGCGAAGAAAATACCTTCGCCGACGCCGCATTCTAACAAAAGATACTTCTCGCCTTCGGTCAGTAAAAATGTTTTTTCCACCAAATCAATGGAAGCCTTGGATTGTTTTAACAGCATCTGCAAGGCCGAGTTGTTGACAATGGCCTGACCGTAGGGCGATTGTAAAAAGTCGTTGACGTCCTGGGTGATGTTGGTAACGCCCAGATAATATTTGCGGCAGCGTTTAACCAGCGCGAAAATAAATTTAGCGCTGTCCTCGTGCTGCATCAGCCACCAAGCTTCGTCAATCACCAGCACGCGCTTCTTAATCTGGCTTCTAACCACATTCCAAATGTAGTTAACAATCATATAAATGGCCATGGGCCGCAATTCATCCTCCAAATCACGCACGGAAAAGGCCACCAGCTGATTATCCATGGCCACATTGGTCGGGCTGTTAAATAAGCCGGCAAAGGTGCCCTGGGTGTATTTGCGCAGACGCATAGCCAGACTGGCGCCGCCCTCCATACCTTCCAAAATTTCTTCCAAATCGCTCATCACCGGCGGTTCCACCTTGCTCAAATCGCAATCCGGCGTAATGTCTTTTTTGGCATAAGTTTCCAAGAGCGCCCGGTCCATAACTGAATCTTCGTCATAAGTCATCTGACCGATCATAATCTTAATCAAACCCTTAACCGTAATCACGGCGCTGCGGATAATGTCCTCTGTCTTGGTTTCCTCGCCCACCGCTCGCGGCAAATCAAAGGGATTGATTTTGCTTTTGGAAGCCAGCGAAATATTAATGTAGGTGCCGCCGACCGCTTCTGATAAATGTTTATATTCGTATTCGGGGTCAATAATCATCACTTCCGTGCCCATCATCAAGCTGCGCAGCACCTCCAGCTTCACGGCATAACTTTTGCCGGCGCCGGAAGTGGCGAAGACTACCGAGTTGGCGTTTTGCAAAGAAAAACGGTCAAATAAAATTAAACTGTTGTTGTGCCGGTTGATGCCGTACAAAATCCCCTCGTCTGAAGTCAGTTCCGAGGAAACAAAAGGAAAAGACGAGGCAATCGGCGAAGAATTCATGTTGAAAGCGATAACCAGCTCGTCGTGGTTCAAAGGCAGAGTGGAATTGAAGCCCTGTTCCGCCTGATAATAAACCCGCTTGGAATAAATTAAACGCGAACCGAAAATATCCTCAATCGTATCGGAAGTTTTATCCAATTCTTCCAAAGTATTGGCGTACAGCGTGACATAAAGGCAGAATTGGAAAAATTTCTCCGTGCCCTGCGTCAAAGAATCGCGCAAGTATTCAATATCGCGCAAGGCAGTTTCCCGAATCGGGTCGCGGGCCGCGCCTTTTTCCGCGTCGGAAGAGATTTGCGCTTCCAGATTGCCGGCTTTGTTCTTCAGTTGCTTTAAGACCAATGACGTCTTGACCGGATAAAAATACATGGCAATATCAAAAGTGGAGTTGAGGTTGATAATCGGCGCGAACCAGCCGACATTGATATAGCGCGGATAATTGATAACAAAAATCGTCCGGACAAACTTATTGCCCAGTTTGATGTAATTAGGCATGACCTCAAAACTGGACGGCGCGATCAAGTCTTTGATGGAAATGATGCCGCGGCGGTAGGTTTTTTCTTCCAAGACGACGCGTTCAGTCAGCTGGGCTTCCTTTTCCAATTTTTCCAAATCCGGTTTTTGCAAGACAAAATTAGGCTCGCCCGGCAAAGGTTCGCGGGATTTAGGGCTCTCAGTTGTCGCTTCCTTATTTAAATTCATAAACTTCAAACTA
Organism: bacterium; assembly: GCA_021818075.1. Classification (GTDB taxonomy): domain Bacteria; phylum Patescibacteriota; class Patescibacteriia; order Patescibacteriales; family Patescibacteriaceae; genus JAKAEX01. The sequence goes on along the minus strand of JAKAFD010000062.1, from coordinate 655 downwards.
CGCGCAAGCTGTTAACATCTTGCAGCGGCTGGTTGCCGGCCACTTCCGGATTATAAATATTATAAAGCAATTCAATTAACGCCTGGGTGTCCAGTTCCACCACGTTCAGACCGATGGAAGCCAGGCCGGAAACGACGCTGTCCACCCGCCGGTCCAATTCTTTTTTAAGTTTCTCAAACCGGTCTTGTTTTATTCTAACCAAAGACGAAGGGCTGAAAATTTCCCCGATTCTGGACACAAAACCCTTCTTTTCATCCGACAACGGATTATAAGACACCACCACATAAAACCGTTTGTTCATAATTTTGCCCAAAGATACCAGTTCAGCCACATAATCAATATATTCGGCGGTTTGGGCTTTTAACAATTCATTAGTCTGAGCTTTTTCTTTTTCTCTTAAATCGTTTAAATAATTTTCAATATTAAGTTCGCGCGAATGAATTACAATTTCCAAGGGAAAGCTTAAGTTATTCAAAAAACCGACATAAGCGCCGATAATAGCATTCTGCTCATCTTCGTTTTTCAAAGCAAAGTTAATGCTGGAGACCATTAAAATTGACCGCATGGTGCCGTCGTTCATAATAATGGTATTGTCCCTGATTTCCGAGAGATTTAAATATTTCTGAGTTGAAGTGATGTAGCTTCTTTTGGGCGG
>JAKAFD010000061.1 GCA_021818075.1 bacterium | reverse complement strand
AAAAAATAGAGCCTTGATAATATTTGGCAAAACCCGCCAGACGCAAAGCCGCCGCGCTGACTTGTTGGTTGGCCAGCACCGCATAATCCAAATTCGGACTGTCGGCGGCTATGGCGCGCACCGCCGCCACATCCGCGGCCGAAGTGGCCCAGCCGTGCGAATTGTAATAGCGGTCGTAGCGGGGATAAGAAATATACAAAGACGCGCCTAAAAGCGCCAGCAAAACCGCCAAGAAGCAAATTTTAACCAGCCGGCCGCCGGCCAAAATTTTAGCCAGCGCTTTAACCAAAGCCGTCAGGAAAAAGGGGATAAGCAATAAGAGAGCCAGATATAAAAGGCGATTGGCGTAATTATTTTTTTCGTAATCAATTAAAAAATTAAAGGGCAGCAGTTTGGTCAAAAAGTAAGCGGCCAGCAAAGTAGCGCTTTGCCCCAGATAAATCAAAGTCAGGCTTAAATGCCGGCGTTCCCGCCAAACCAACCAGATGCCCCCGCCGGCCGCCAGCGCCGCCAGCCAACCGAGATTACGGCCATATAAATAGGCGAAGTTTAAAAAGACACTGCCTTGGTTGGGAAAACTCAATTTAAAAGACGGCCAGTTGATTAAATTAAAATTCAACGGTCCGGCCGTCGCGCCCACCGTCCGGCTTTGCAATAAATAAAAAGCGGCCGGCAATAAAATAATATTAAGCAGCAAAATCAAAGCGTAAAATAATTCTTTTCTCCTTAAGCGGCTTTGCTGCAAATGCAGGGCAGCGGTCAGCAATAAACAAGGCACGCCGGCAATCGGTTGAATAAGCAAAGCGGCCAGCGACAGTAAATAAAACAACCAAATGGTCGGCTTCTCACGAGCGGTTTGGCCCAAACAAACTATTGCCAGCACCAGCACATAAGCTAGGCTTTGCGGCGTGGTCATAATAAAGGGCGTGAAGGATAAAGTCAGGAGCGCCAAGAGCGTCAAGCGGCTGGCCGCGGTGTCGCCGAATTTGTCTTGCAAAAATCGCCAGATAAGCGGCGGCAAAATTAAAGCGGCCGCGCCCATAATTAAAAATTTATCCAAAGCGGCCAGAGGCAGCCAAGTTAGTTTATGAATAATTATTTCCAGGGCGTATTGGCCGGTGTAATAAAAATGTTTGGGCGAGATTTGGCCCCAGCGGTCAATGTAAGCCAGGGTGGCTTGGTGGATAAAGGGATCAAAACCATAGCCGATTTTATAAACGATAGCCACTACGGAAAAACTAAGCCAGTAATAAGCGGCAGTCAGAGCCAACCAGAAAGCAGATTTTTTAAGCGCTAAACCGATTAACACCGCGCCGGCCGCCAGATAAAGCAAAAAGAATTTAGTTTTGGCGATAACCTGCCAGGGCGACACAATCGCTTTATCAGTACGCGCTTGCAGCAGCAGATAAAACGCGCCTAAAAAAAATATCAGATAAAACGCGACCAGCAGCCAGTCGCCGGCGGTCAGCCGCGGCCAAGTTAAAGTAAAATGCGGCGCGAAGAATTTTTTTTGCCACCACCAGCAGAGAGCGCCGGTCAAGAGCAAGACTAAAATAATGCCCGGCCAGTTAAGCTGGTAAAGATTATAAACTGCCGCGCCGCAGACTATCAGCAGGCCCAAAGCCCCCAGGCCAAATAATAGATTATCGTTAGTTGCCGTTTTCATAGCTTAATCATAGCAAAGATTAAGCGGTTTATAAATTTTTGGCAACCGCTTTTGCTTATGGCGTCCTTCTCTGATAAAATATAGTTATATGTCCTGGCTTTATCGCCTTAATGATTGGCTGAAAGAATATTGGCGCGGCGCCGTTGTTTTTTTACTGGCGGCCGTTTTTTTTCTGGGCGCCAGCATGTTTAATTATCTGACGCAAAGCCCAGATTTTGTTAAATGGTCGTCGCCCGACGAAACCGCCAATTATGTCATGGCCAAGACGCTGGCCGCCACCAACAATCTGACCATTGAGTCAAAATATAATCTGATCGCCGAAGGCATTATTGCGCCAAGGAGTTTGCGCGCCGACGGCGCCTTGCTCAAGCCGGTCAGTTTTCTGGGGATGATGGTCTGGTACGGCGCGGTTGCTAAAATTTTCGGTCCGGCCGTCTTGCCTTATCTGACGCCGCTTCTGGCCGCCCTCGGTCTGATTTTTTTCTATTTATTGATAAAAAAATTATTCGGCCGAGACAACGCTCTGCTGTCCACCGTCCTGCTGGCTTTTTTCCCGGTCTATATTTATTACAGCGCCCGCAGCATGTTTCATAATGTGCCGTTTGTGGTACTGCTCATCATCGGCTGTTATTTGATATTGCTGTCGGCCGATAACGCTAAACACAAATATCTGCCTTGGTTTTACGCCTTGGCCGCCGGCTGGTTTTGCGGTTTGGCGATTAGTTTTCGCGCCTCGGAACTAATATGGCTCGGGCCGTTACTGGCGCTATGGTGGCTGTTTAATCTTAAACGCTGGCGAATTATGCGGCCGCTGCTCTTCGCTTACGGTTTAGTGGCCGCCAGCGCGCCGGTGTTGTTTCAAAATTACATTCTTTATGGTTCAGTCTTGGCCAGCGGTTATCCCAATTTGAATACTTCCGTCGCCAATATTGTCAGCGGCAGCGGCCAGTTGGTGCAAAATGCCGTTTTAATTAAATTTGATAAGGCGCGGGAGTTTTTAGCTCAAGTTTATCACAACTTTTTTTATTTTGGTTTCAAACCACAGCAAAGCTGGCTGATTTTCAATCGTTATTTGGTGCAGATGTTTCCCTGGCTGGCGTATTTGGGTTCGGCCGGTTTTATTATTTTTTGTTTCCGCTTTTGGCGGCGCGGTAAAGCGGCCTTGCTTTATTTATTGTCCTTGCTCTTGACCGGCGCCATTTTGATTTTATATTACGGCAGCTGGAAATTTTCCGACAACCCCGATGCGACGAGTTTCACCATCGGCAATTCTTACACTCGTTATTGGCTACCGATTTATTTATTGGTTTTGCCTTTGGTTAGTTTGGCCATTATCAGATTGAGCCGGTTGTTTCGCTTCCCCGCGGTGGTGCGGACGCTGCAGTTTAGCGCAGTGGCGGTCATTGCCGGCTTGAGCCTGGTGTTTGTACTTTATGGTTCGGACGAGGGTTTGGTGCCGACTCATTACCGCCAGCTGGCGGCCAAACAGGAGTTGACCAAGGTTCTGTCAACCACCGAAGCCAACAGCATTATCGTTACCCGCTATGGCGACAAATTATTTTTTCCCGAACGCCAAGTTATTGTCGGCCTCTTAACTGACGACAACATGAACGCGATTTATGCGCGACTGGCCAAACGCGTGCCGGTTTATTATTATAACTTCACTTTGTCCGACCAAGATGTGGCTCATATCAACGCGCAAAAATTAGCGCCGCTCGGTTTGGAATTAAAATTTAAGCAGGCAATCACCAAAGATTTTAACCTTTACGCTTTAAGAGCGAAAAAATAAAAACCCTCCGGTTATGAAGGGTTTGATAATTTAATAACTTTATTTTTCAATATACCAGATAACATTTTGTTGATAATATGATAAGGCGTCTTGCACATCATATTCATCGCGACAACCGTGAAGATAAATGCCGTCGGCAGCGGCTGGCACGCCGGCGGCTAAAAATTTTCCCGGTGGTAAATTTTTGAGAGCGGCCAGCGGATTGTCTTGATCCTCCAGCTTTTGATATTGCTTTTCTTTTGTTGGATCCAAAAAACCGAGATGAGTTAACATTTTTCCTCCTTTTAAAACAACAACAATTGATTTTTTCTTAAAATAACTTATTTTTATCGTTTTGTCAAGAGTTGCTATAATAATGGATATTTTTTATACTTGATTTATCTTAATTGCTAAAAGCTAACTGCTAATAGCTAAAGGCTATAACCATGACTGCCAATGAATTACGACAAAAATATTTGGAA
>JAKAFD010000060.1 GCA_021818075.1 bacterium | reverse complement strand
TTTGCCCTCGTAAATATTCGGCCACTTTAATACGCGGGCGAGCCGCCGGCAAGGCCTTAGTTAAGCGGCCGTTGGTAAATTCCAGCGAGGGATAAAGGCCGGTCAAGGCGGCCAACTGCGCCAGCTTAACTGAATCCGCTACTCTAATATGCCAGCCGGGAATGCAGGCCGACAAAATTTGCACATAACTCGGGCCGTCAACGGCGGCGGCTCGTGTGATTTTTTCCTTAATATCATCCAAGAAACCGGAGGTGGTCTGCGCCACATAAGGCAGGCCGTGGGCCAAGGCGATGGCCAGCATATCTTTTTTGTGCCCGTCAATAATTTTGCCGGCCGGGGTGGTGGCGGTGCGCGTGCCTAAAGGCGTGGCGCCGGAAGCCTGCATGCCGGTATTGGCATAAATTTCATTGTCATAACAAACATAAATAATGCGGTCGCCGCGGTCCCACAAACCGGATACGGCGCCAAAACCGATATCAAAAGTGGAGCCGTCGCCGGCTTGCACTAAAATTTTGGTTTTTTTACGGGTGTGTTTAAGCGCCGCCAAGACGCCGGAAGCTACCGCCGCCGGATTGGCAAATAAGGAATGCAGCCAGGGCGTTTTCCAGGCCGAGTTCGGGTATTGGCTGGTGGTTACTTCCAGACAGCCGGTGGCATTGATGACAATCGTGTCCGGCCCCAGCGCGTTAAGCACGGCGCGGGAGGCGATAATTTGGCCGCAACCGACGCAAGCACTATGATCATTGGATAATAAATTAAGACTCATAAATTTAACAGCCCCAGCCTTTTTCTATTAAGCCGTTATAGTAGCCCTGGACTTTTATTACATAATTACGTGTTTCTCCATATTTAGGGTTGTCGGTACATTGCCAGATCGTCTGTCCACTACAGCTAACCGACGGTGCATTGCATCCCGGACCGCCGTTATAAGCGGCAATGCGGTAGACGACATTATTAGCATCGCAGACTCCGTTTCTAACTCTATTATTACAAGCGGTGCTATATAATACAGACATATATTTCACTCCGGCATCAATGTTGGCCGCGATGTCATAGATATCGCCCGTGCCGCCCATAGAGGCAAAGGTTGCTGGTCGTAATTGCATTAAGCCATAGGCATGATATGTTTGTCCGTCTTTGCCCACAAAGTTTGACGTAGCGTCCGGTCTGCCTCTTGATTCTGCTAACATAGTAGCTTTAGCTAAAGTGCAATCAACGCCATATTTGGCCGAAGCTTGCCTTAGCAGTTCATCAAACTGCGGTAAGTTATTAGTAATATTCAGACTGCCGGTGTAAGGGCCGGATAAGATACCACCACCAGCGGTCATAGTACTCGGGTCTAGATCTGAATCCCTGGCAATGTGCAAATTTTGATTGTAATAACTCACCAAATCGGGATTAATGCTGTTAAGAATTAGGTAGGAGCCCAGAGCCAGAGCCAAACCCAGAATACTGCTGACCACCCAGTCTTTGCCCGCATTGACCAGACTGGGATTGCCGGCCGACATAATCCAGATAACGCCGCCGATAGCAATGCCCACCACGGCAAAAATACCGATAATGCCAATGGCATAATTATAAAGGCCGTAAATATATTCGGCAATCCAGTTGACCTGTAAAGTCTGATTATTGCCGCTGCGCGTAATGGTTGCTTCGGAAAATCTGGCCATGCCCGGAATCGGCACCTGCAAACTGTCAAAAGGATTTTTAATGCTCGGCAAAGATGAATTAGGGGCAGCTAAGGCAAGGGTTGGCAACAGAATCAGAAATGTTAAAACAGTGAACAATTTGGTGATATTTTTTAATGACATGAGAAGGTTTAATTTCGAAGTTTGAATTTTGAATAAAGTCAGAAGGATGAAGTTTGAAGGACTTAGAAATTTCAACTTAAAACTTCAATTAAAATTCAAACTTTAAAATTTTAAACTTATTTCGGTATCGCTATTTTATAAATACCTAAAACCTGAAAAGCGTCCTGACAATTATCAAACCAAATATCAAACCGTCGTCCTTTAATGGCCGCGCCCTTGTCGGTTACCTGGTAATCTCGGCCGTTAATATTAATCAAAGAATTTTGAGGAAAACAGGACCAGTCGGCGGCGATGGTGCCGGAGGCGGGTTTGGTTTGATTGGCGGTTTGGTGGCAGTAATCAATAGTGCGGTCGTCAAACTCCTGACAAGGCGACCAGACAAACGACTGGCCTAAAGCGCAACCGGCTGTTTCGTTGCGGCCGTTGGGGCAAGAACAATTTAAACCGACGGCGCACAGAAAATCGGCCCGATTGCTAAAAGCTACGGCTCGCGGTTTGCAATAACCGGTGACCAGAGCCTCAAAATAACCCTGCTTGATTTCGCGCGGGCTGAAGGCCTGGCAGGAACGATTGGTATAATCCTGTCTGACCTGTTCCAAGGATTTAGTCACTAATTTACCCAGCAGTTTTAATTTATGGTTTTGGCCGCGCGATAAGAGCAACAGGGGAATAGCCAGCACCAGAATTATTAGGCTGATTATCAAAAAAAATCGTTTCATCGTATTAAGATTTAGCAGCCCCAGCCTTGCTGTTTAAGTTCTTGGTAATTGGCTTTAACCCTTTCCACATATTGTCTGGTTTCTTCATAAGCATCGTAGTGTTCGCATTGCCAGCGGGTGGTTTTGAATAAACACTCGCCCCAATCCGGATTATTGCATTTGGGGCCGCCGTTATAAGCGGCTAAACGGAATTTAATGTCTTTGGCCACATCGCAAACTTCATTTTTCGGTTTTTCGTGGCAGGCCCGGTCTTTGAGGTGCGCCATATAAGAAGCGCCGGCCATAATATTGGTTTGCGGGTCGCTTAAACTGCTGCGAAAACCCATGGCGCGCGCCGTGGACGGCATTAATTGCATCAGACCGACGGCGCCCGAACCACTGCGCACATAAGGCCGGCCGCGCGATTCAGCCAGCATGGTGGCCTTAATTAAAGTACAATCCACGCGGTATTTTTTGGCCGCTTGTTTAATTAAGGCGTCGTACTTATCAACATTGTCTTTAAAGTTGGGGCGGCCGGTAATTTTGCCCATAATAAATCTTTCCACCGACTCGGGGTTAGCGTCCAAGAGCGCCTGTTTATATTCTTGCCGGTTTAAAGCGAAGGGCGAGTCTACGGGCGGAATTAAGTCCTGGTCAAAAAATATCAGCGGTTCTTTAAATACCTGATAGGCCAGATAGACCGAGCCGGCCAGGCCGATACCCAAAACCGCATAGCAGATAAGCGGGTTGATTTTTTTATGCAGCAGTTCGTTCATAAAAAATTATTTACAGCCGCCGTCAAATGTTTTGGCGCAGAAGCCGCTGTTACAGTCGCTGGAATCAGCCGACCACCAATGAAAAATTTCTTCACCGCAGATGACGCCGGCATCGGTGTCCGGCCGCTTGGTTTGGTTGGGACACTCGCGGTTATCATCGCAGGCTTCGCAATGTTTTTTGCATTTATGGCAAGCATTGCTAAGACAATAACCCCATTCGCCGGCCGGCGTTACGCACATGCTGAAATCACCCTTGGCTTTGCAGTATTCCGGACAATCGCTACCCATACACCACTTTTTTATTTTGGGAATCTCCCAGCAGCGGCCTTTATAAACTTCGGCCGTGTTTTTATTTTGGTTATCGGGATCGGCTGGCGAAGTTGACGGTTCAATGGGTTCAAGGCTCAAACCGCTGTCGCCCTGGCCGAGTAGGGATTTGCCCTGCTGGTAAACGGCGTCCGCCTTAAAATACAGCATTAGCGGCAAGCCGACCACCGGCACTATGGCTAGCGGCGTGGTGCCGTAGAATTGGGCGGCATAAACGGCGGCATTTTTCTCATTGCCGGGAAATTTAGTTTTATAAAAATTATTACATTCATCTTGAGCCGCTTGCCGATTAGCCGCTTCGTAGGTGGAACAGCGCTT
>JAKAFD010000011.1 GCA_021818075.1 bacterium | reverse complement strand
GATTTGATTGCGCCGGTGCAGATAACTTTTAATAAATTGATGATGGCGGCCACTATTGCCAGCGGCGATGCGGTGGTTGATAACGGTCAGAAAAAGGTGACGCATAAATTGATTAATTTATGGAGCCAGTCTAAAGAACCGATTGGTTATTGGCTGGAAAAAACCAATAAAGACACCAGTAATCCGCCGGATAACGAAGCTGATCAGACGGTGGCCTTAATTCATCACAGCCAGTTTTATATCTCCACCATTTATCGGTCGCAAGTCGGTTCCGGTTTAAAAGATATTTATCAAAATTGTTTTAAACCTTGCAGCGGTCCGGATTGCACGGCTAACCAGACTAACGCTTCCTGCTGCAACGGTCTGCCGATGTCCATCGGCGATAACGGCAGCTGCCCCTAAGTTATGACTAGGAAGAAATTCACAGTCCTCATCTTTTGTCTGCTGACGGCGGTTAGTTTGTGGCTGCCGCGCCAGACTAAGGCTATCAACGCCTGGGGCGACTGGTTTGACCGGACGGTCGGCCAGCGCGGTTTTAATGATATTGGTTTCGGCCGCAATGATCCGCGCACCATTGCCGCCAATGCCATTAACATCGGCCTGGGCTTACTGGGCGTGCTGGCGATCATTTTAATCATGTATGCCGGTTTTGTCTGGATGACCGCCTCCGGTAATCCGGAAAAAGTGGACATCGCCAAAAAGATTTTGGTTAGCGCCAGCATCGGTTTGTTGATTATTTTATCGGCTTGGGCGATCGCCATTTATATTTTAAGCCGTTTGTGGCTGGCCACCGGCGCCGGCGGCGGGGCGATTCAGGGTTTGCCCTGTACGCCTGACGGTATTACCACCAGTTGCGGTTGCGGCGGCGAGAGAACTTGCGCCGGCGGTCAGTGGGGCGCCTGTCTGGGTTCTGATTGCGGCACGGGCCAAAGAAAAGCTTGCGACGCCAACACCCTGACCCCGGAGTGCGACGCCGACAACACAGCTTGCGAACCGGACGGCTTCTGTAACCCTCAGGATTGTTTATGTTCCCAGCGCGGCGGCTACGGCGACCCTTGCGATAGCGATACCACTAATAACACTTGCGAGGCTAATAATAGTTTGTGCCAGCAGTATTTAACTTGCGACGCGACGCAGTGCACCTGTCTGGGCGAGCCGGTGATTGAAGCTATCAGCCCGACCGGCGGTTTTTGCGACGGCTCGGTGGATACGGCCTGCGTCAGCGATGCCGATTGCGCCGCTTTTACACCCAAGACCTGCAATTTAACTGCGCCTAACGGCGCGCCCGGCAACTTGCTGACGATTAGCGGTCGTTATTTCCTGGCCTATCAGGCCGGTGTCAGCAAAGTGCTGTTCTGGGATGGCAGCGGCTTTACTATTGAAGCGCCACTGGCCGCTACGGTTAATCCCGCTTGCAGTGAAAGCTGGAGCGATAATCAGATTGTGGTGGTGGTGCCGCCTGGCGTAAGCGCCGGAGCGATTCAGGTGGTAGCGGCTAACGGCCTTGACAGCACCGATAATAATCGCGGTCCGGCCATTAATAATTTCCGGCCCAATAATTTAAAGCGGCCCGGCTTGTGTAATTTAAATCCGGTGTTTGGCCGATTAGATACGGTGCTGACTTATAACGGCTTGGGCTTGGCCGGCGTGGAAGCTTATTTCGGCTCGGCTTATCAAAATATTAAAGCCAATAATTCCCAGTTTATGGCCGCCGCGAGCGGCACGGCCGGCGTGCCTAATTTACGTGCCGGCCGGACAACAACTTTTGTGGCTGCGGCCAAGGGACCAATCAGTAATTTCTTGAATTTCACCCAGGAAGCGGAAACGACTCAAGCGCCGGTAATTGTCGGTTTTGAGCCGACGACCGGGCCGCCCGGACAATATGTAACGATTCGCGGCAGCGGTTTCGGCCGCACGCGCCAGGACTCCCAGGTTTATTTCGGCGCCGCCACGGCCGATTATGATTTTCCCAAAGTTTGCGCCGACAGTATTTGGCGCGACAACGAAATTATCGTTAAAGTGCCTAGAGGTTTGTCTAACGGCGATTATCAGCTGGCAGTGGCGGTGGGCAATGTGCGGGCCCAAGCGCCGGCCACTTTCAAGGTTGACCAGCAGGCGACACTGCTACCTGGTTTATGTAAGATTGATCCTTTGTTCGGCCAAATCAATGATGCTATAAATTTGTGGGGCGAGCATTTCGGCGCCAAAAATAACGACAGCCAAATTGGTTTTTATCAAAATATTTTCCGGAAGGTCGGTCCGAAGATTTGCGTGGGCGGCAACAAAGACGGCCAGGCCTGCAATGCGGACAGCGACTGTGACAGTAATCAATGCCAGGGAGAAATTTTATACTGGGGTTTTGACCCAGTCTCTAAAGATAAAGCGCGGCCTGACTTGGCCACCACCAAAGTGCCGGTCGGAACCATGACCGGCCCGGTCAAAGTCGGCAAGGGCCAGCCGACCGTGTTTAGCAACGGTATTAATTTTACGGTCGGCCAGTGTACGCAAGATGGCCAGTGCGGCGGCAGTAATGTTTGTTGCGCCGCCGGGACGCCGTCCGCCGGTCGTTGTAAAAACAGCACGGCCGAATGTTACGGCTCCACCGATTCCTGCGTTTATGAATGGGAATTCAACACCGGCAGTAAAAACAGCTGCCCGCCGGATAAACCCAACGCCTGCCAGGACGGTTCCTGCTGTCGTTCCCAATGCGTGCTGGACAGCGCCAGCGGTCGGACGACCTGTATGGACAACGCTTCCTGCGCCGGTTATAACGGCCAGCAATGTTTTGATACTTTATTATGTCCCAATTCGCCGGGTAATTGCAGCTTTAATAAAGACATCGTGACCACCGGTACGGCTTGCAGCTGCAGTTTGCTGGGTTATGCCGGTTTTCAATATAATGACCAGCTTAATCTGTGCGTCGGCGCGCAAACTTGCAGCCTGAAAGAAAAAGTAAACCTTAACGGCAAGGCTTGGGAAAGATTCTGCACTAAATATAATGGCGTGGCGCGCTGGCATATCAATACCAAGCAAACCTGTCCGACCGGCTTTACGCCCACGGTGACCGGCGGCAAGGTCTGCGTGGATTTAGCTTCCACTTGCGATTTATGCGCCGCCAATTTGACCTGCGCCAATGTGGGCGGCTCCGGCAAATGCGTGGTACCCTGGCCGATTTGCCCCAATAACTTTACTTGCCAGGACCAAATCTGTACCCGCAAAGAAGGCAGTTGCGAGTGCTGCTGCGATAAGACGCAAAACCTGCCCAACAAAACCAACCCGGCCTGTTGCGCACCTTTAACTTGTGAAAATAATTGCGGCGCCGGCGGCAACTTCGGTTATTGCAGCGGTTGCGCCAATGTCGGCACGACGCAAGAAGAACATGACGCCGCTTGCAACTGTACCGGCTCAAGCGGTAAATTCTGCGATACCACTTTGCCGGGCGGCGCTTGCCGCGATTGTTCGCAAATCGGCGACCCGGCCGCTTGCGGCACTCATGCCGCTTGTTGTGTGGATGCTAAGCAAGGCAATGCCTGTAACGGTTTGATTGATACCAAACTATTAGGCGCTAATAATATTGCTTACTGCGCCTATTTCGGCTGCGGTGATAACTGCCAGACCGCTTCCACTACGGCCGCTTTTGCCAGCCGTGATGTTTGCCAGGAAAAATGCGCTACCAGCTGCGACGGCCGACCTGATCAGCCGGAATGCCAGCCTGATGCCAGCAAGTGCCCGCCGGGCAAACCGGTCTGTAATGATCAATGCCAGTGCGAACCGTCCAGTCTGGGTCCGGAAGAGCCTTGTAAGACTAAAGAGGGCGCTTGCAGTCTGCTGTGCGGCGACCCCTATAAGTGCCGCGGCGATCAGGGCGGCGAGGGCCCGGGCCAGCCGGACTCGGCCACTTGTTTGTGCTGCTGTAATCCTTTCAAAAAAGGCAGCGATCCGACCAAGCCGGACTATGATTTATGCAAAGCTATCGGCTCGGGCAATTTGTTCTGTCAGGAAAATGTCGGCCAGTGCACCGGCAATGCCCGCGGCTTATGTTGCGGCTGTAAGGCAGATGCCGACTGCGGCGACAGCGCTACTATTGGCTGCGGCGCCGACAGCTGCTGCCACAACCGTTCAGCCATAGAATCGGTCTGGCCAGAGCAGTCCAGTACCGAAATTTGCCGCAATACTTTAATCAGGGCCAAGTTTAATACCAAGATGCAAGTTAGTAGTTTCAGCGGCAATATTATCGTGGTGGGGGATTATGGCGACGGGTTGTGTCCCGACGGTACGACGCTCTTGGCCGGTTTGGATGATGATGCCAATCGGGATAGCTTTTTGGTCAAGCTGTGGCGGGAACTTAAAGATTTATTATCCCGGGTCTTGCCCTGGACGGCGGATAAAGCCGCTTCGGCAGCCGGGAATCATAATTTTTGCGCGGTTACCGGCCGGACGGCCGGCGGCGCTTTCTTTACCGGTCAGACGGAAAAAACTTACGCCGACTTTATTTTAACCCAGCCCCTGACGCCGGCCACTACTTATTACGTTATTATTAAAGGTTATGCCGGACCCGGCAGCGCCAGTGGCGTTTTGGATATTAACAAAATAGCCTTTAAGGGCACCAACCAAACCGCCATCGACAATTTTAATGGCATTACTTATCCTAACGCCTATATTTGGAGTTTCACCACCGGCAGTGATTTATGCTTCCTGGACCGCGTGGTGGTTAATCCCAGCCAGTACTTATTCCAAAAGCCTCGGGATAATCACGCTTTTTACGCCGACGCTTTAGCCGCCAACGGCCAGCCGATTGTGTCTTTACCGCTTTACGGCTGGGAGTGGAATTGGCGGTCAGACAATTCGGCCGTGGCTTCGGTTTCCGGCCAAGACTATCAGGCGACCGTCACTTCCGGTTCCAAACGCGACGACCAGACCTTTGTTTACGCCCGCGCTACCATTACCGCTGATTTAATCAGTCCCTTGCCCACTATCGGTAAATATAAAGAAGGCCGGGCCAGAATTATCGTCTTTATTTGTGAGAATCCCTGGCCGGCAGTGACCGATCCGACCGCTTGGCCGATTCGCTGGGCGGACAAAGCCGATAACTGCACGATTTGCACCGACCCGGTGACGCAAAAAGTCCGTCCCTGCCAGCCGGGCGACTGTCTGGACAATCATTTTGAATTCTATTATTGCCGCGACCAGGGCGGCGTGGGCACAGCTAATGATTTGCCTTCGCTGGCGCTGGAGCCGCAGGTGCCGATTCGCGGCCGCTATAAATATCAAAGCAGCAGTTTGTGGGTGGATGTGCTGAAAGATTTTTATTTCTTCCGCATCGCTTTGCCGGAAGTGCCGACCGGTTTACAGGTGGCCCTGACCGACGCGCCGCGCGGCGGCGAAGTTAAGGTGGCTTGGGACACGGTACGCGATATGTCGTATAAGGTTTATTACGGCACAGTCAGCGGCAATTATAATGGTTATGTGGAGGCCGGCACGGCCAGCACCACTACCATTAGCGGCTTGCGTAATGGTCAGGAATATTATTTTACGGTTACGGCCACTAACTTACAAAAAGCTGAATCGGCCTATGCGGGCGAAGTTCCGTTTAAAGTTGAGGATAAGATTGCGCCCGCCACGCCGGCCGGCGTTAACGCCAAAGTGGTGAAAACCGCTACTGACCGGCAGATTGTCGCCAGCTGGCAAGCCGATAGTAGCGAGCCGGTCAGTTATATTATTGAATATGGTCCCAACGACAGTCCGGCCGTCAGCCTTAAGGTTGGCTCGGTGACCAGCTACACCATTAAAAAATTAAGCAATTTGGATGTTCAGGATTACTATTGGCGCGTTATTGCCCAAGATGCCGGGAAGAATTTAAGCGCGCCGGCCGCTAGGTTTTGCGCCAAGGGCTGCTCGGGCGAATGCCCCTGCGAACCCAGGTAGCAGCGGCCAAAAGAAAGTGTTATAATGAAAACGGAAGTAATTTATAACCGACCAGGGTTTTTGCGTTAAAAAAATTAAGGTAAATTATATGCCAAACAATGCCAATGTAGGCGACCAAGATTTTAATTATGCGGGCGAGGATAACACTCGTTTTTCCGCGCCCAATTTGCCCAGTTCGCCGCCTCTGACCTCGCGGCCAGTTAGCGCCCAGCCGCCCGGTCCGGCCGAGGATATTTTTGCTGCCGTGGATAAAACCGGACCAATAATTTCCCGTCCGCCTTTGCCCAGCGCCAGCCCTAATTTTTCCGCCCCGCCCCCGAGTGGCGGCAATCTCGGGCCGGCCAGTCCTTCAGGCGTTGATTTACCGGCGCCAGCGGCTGCCGCCGGCGGTAGTGTTAAATATTTATTAATCGGCATTTTAACTTTAGTGGTGGTTTTGGCTATTGGTTTGGCAGTTTATTTCTTTTTATTAAAACCGCAGTTTCAAATCGCTCAACCGGCCGCTGAACAAGCTGCTACGCCTGATTTGACTAATGTTAATCCGGAGCCAAACGCTCCTGCGGCCGAGACCGCCGCGCCTTTAACGCCACCAGCCGAAAATATTATCGCCAGTTCCAGCGAATCGACGGTTGCTACCGGCACCAGTGTGATGGCTGAACCAACAGCGCCTGCCGTTGATAGTGATGGCGATGGTTTAACCGATGCCGAAGAAGACGCTTTAGGCACGGATAAACTGGCGATGGATACTGATAATGACGGTTTAAATGATTATGAAGAGGTAAAAATTTATCATACCGATCCCAAAAATCCGGATACGGACGGCGACGGCTACAAGGACGGTGAAGAGGTAAAGAACGGTTATAATCCCAGCGGCCCCGGTCGTTTGTTAATTGTTAAATAATTTTTTAATTTTTTGATTTATGCCGGACAATAATCAAACCCAATCAGCACCAACCTTTGACAATCCGGGGGTGATTAAACTCGGCCAAGAACCGGCGGCGCCCGCCCCAGTGGCGGCGCCCGATAAAACTCCCGCGTCTGCAGCGCCGCCAGCCGCTGGCGATAAGCCGGAAGCCAAAACCAAACCGGCAGCGGAAGTTAAGCCGTCCGATGTTTACGCCATGCCCAAAGAATTTCAGCACCATAACCGCGTGGCGGGCAGCAGCACCTCTTTTGTCGGAGTGTTGGTGGTCGCGGCCAGTTTTATTTTTTTAGTGATTGTCGGTGTGGGCTTTTATTTGTATATCGCCAATCCTGGCATTTTAAGTTCCTGGACTGACCAATTGTTCGGCGTGAAAGAAACACCGGTGCCGGATACGCCCGTGCCTATAGCAACCACGACCGAGCCAACCCAAGATTTAACGGCCACCTCTAGCGCTACTTCCACGGAAACGGGCGAATTGCCGGCTATGACGCCGCAGCAAGTTTACTTGGATTATTTGCGAGATTTGGATAACATTACCACTTTTGAAGATTACTATTCTTTAGTAACGCAATACGGCAGCAGTCGTCGCATTACGACGGTAGAGGGCCAGCGGCTGGCGGCGGAAGCCACCCCGGCAGCTGATAAGGCCAGTGTTAAGGCGATTAAAGAGCAAGCTCCTAAGTTAACCGGTAATGAAGATATTCAGGTGAATATTACCCAGGACCAGGCTGTCTTAAATATTGCTCTGGCCAACAATCAGGCCACCGGCACGATTAATTTATTATTGGAAAATGGCGCCTGGAAAATTAACGAAGAAACCTGGACGACGGCTAAGGTCGCCCCAGTTGAGGTTTATACGATGGGCGCCGATCGCGACGGCGACGGTCTGACAGACGCCGAAGAAGATTTATTAGGCTCCAATAAGGATAGTACGGACAGCGACGGCGACGGTTACAGCGACTTAAAAGAAGTGTTGAATTTATATAACCCCATCGGCAAAGATAAATTAGTTGATAATACCAGAATTAAGAGCTACCTGGCTGACGATAAGAGTTTTTATTTCTTGTATCCCAGCGCTTGGAAACGGGTTAACGATAACGGTTCGCCGATTTTTATGGGCCCGGATAATCACTTTTTTCAATTGGTTATCGCCGATAACGACCGGCGGGAAACTTTGGACGAATATGTCTTAAGAACTTTGGGCCTAAGTCAGATCAAGGACAGCTGGCGCCGCAGCGCCGATACCTGGAGCGGTATTATCAGCGCCGACGGTTTAAGCGCTTATCTGATCGGCTTTAAGAAAGACAAATTTTACGTTTTCCATTATAATCCGGACGATAAAAATATTTTAGAATATCCCAACGTCTTCTCGGCCATGATTAACAGTTTTGTCATAAAGTAATGAATCGTTTAATTAACATCAGCAACCGCACCGCCAGCCGCGTTGACCTTAAGGAACTGGAGACAGTCTGCCGCCGATTTTTATTAAGCCGTAAATTAACACGAGCTGAGCTTTCTGTCGTCTTGGTGGGCGACAGTTTGATGCGCCGCTTGAATCGCCAGACCCGCCGACAGGACAAAGTTACTGATGTCCTGTCGTTTCGCGATAGCGATGCCGTCGTTAAGGATAAAAATTTTTTGGGTGAAATCGTTATTGATTATCAGCAAATCAAGCGCCAAGCCAAGTTATATCAGACTAGTGTCCGGCAAGAGTTAGTTTTTATTTTGGTGCACGGCTTGCTGCATTTGGTCGGTTATGATGACCGCACCGCCGCCGCCGCCCGCCGCATGGAGCGCCTGGGCCGGAAATTTATTAGCGACCTAGAGCGAGGCCGGAGGAAATAATATATTGCTCAATACAAATTATGATCAGGCTAACCAGATTGTTCAAAAGTTTTATTTATGCCGGACGCGGCTTGTTTAAAATTTTCCGCGAAGAGCAGAATTTTAAGATTGAAATAGTGGCAGCTTTGCTGATACTGACGCTGGCCGTGCTCCTTAGCGTAAGCTGGCTGGAAGCAGCCATTTTAGTTTTAGCCTGCGCCTTGGTGCTGGTGATGGAGATAGTTAACAGCGCTGTGGAGGCTATTAGTGATTCCCTGAAGCCCCGGCTGGACAATTATGTGAAACGGATTAAAGATATAGTAGCCGCCGGCGTGCTGGTGGCGGCGCTGGCGGCCATAATTGTTGGCGTCTTGATTTTTAGCCAGTAT
This sequence comes from bacterium, assembly GCA_021818075.1. Taxonomy (GTDB): domain Bacteria; phylum Patescibacteriota; class Patescibacteriia; order Patescibacteriales; family Patescibacteriaceae; genus JAKAEX01. Next base: position 10,589 of record JAKAFD010000011.1, on the reverse strand, counting down.
TTTTTTTAAAATATAGAAGATAAAGTTTATATGAAACATCAACTTATTGCCGGTTTGGATGTCGGTACCACTCAAGTCCGCCTGGTCGTTGGCCAGCGGGTTAAAGGCGAGGGCGGCGACAAGCTGCAGGTTTTGGGCGCGGTGGCCGCGCCGGCCGAAGGCATCAATAAAGGCGTGGTGACCAGTATTGAAGACGCCACTTCAGCCATTTCCGCCTGCGTGGAAAAAGCCGAGCGGTTAATCGGAGTCCAGGTTCATGAAGCTTGGGTCGGTTTAAACGCGCCCAGTTTAAAATGCGAAAAATCCAAAGGCGTGGTGGCCGTCAGTCGCAGCGATAACGAAATTAATGCCGAGGATGTTAACCGGGCGGTGGAGGCGGCGCAGGCTCTAGCCGTGCCGCAAAATTACGACATTCTGCATGTCATTCCGGTGGAGTTTAAGGTTGATAATCAGGAATATGTTAAAAATCCTCTGGGTATGACCGGCGTGCGGCTGGAAGTCGGTGCTTTAGTTATCCAGAATTTAAGCAGCCAAATTAAAAATTTAACCAAGGCCATTCAACGAGCCGGTTTGGCCATTGACGATTTGCTGTTTTCCGCTTTGGCCGCCGCTAATGTGGTACTGGACAACAAACAAAAAGAGCTGGGCGTGGCCGTTGTTAATATCGGCGCTACCACCACCAGCTTGGCGGTGTTTGAAGAGGGTGAATTACTGCATACGGCGGTCCTGCCTTTGGGCGCCGGTCACATTACGGCCGATGTGGCCATCGGCTTAAGGTGCCCTATTACTCTGGCCGAGAAAATTAAGATTAAGTACGGCAGCGCCAAGAGCGAAAAGTTTTCCAAAAAAGACGAAATTGATATTTCTGATATTTTAACCGAGGACAATCTGGCGGACGAATCACCGGTCATCTCCCAGCACTATGTAGCGGAAATTATTGAAGCCCGGGTAGAGGAGTTGATGTCCAAGGTTGACCAGGAGTTCAAAAAAATTGATCGCAGCGGTATGCTGCCGGCCGGCGTGGTGTTAATCGGCGGCGGCGCCAAATTGGCGGACATAGTGGATGCCGCCAAAAAAGATTTACGCTTGCCGGTGTCTTTGGGCGCCAACAAACATGTAGCCACTTTAATTGATAAAGTTAACGATTTGGAATATTTAACGGCCTTAGGTTTAACGGCCTGGGGTGAACAATACGGCCGCGGCGAGACTAAGGGCGGCGGTTGGTCTTTGGGCGGCCTGTCGGGCGGCGCCCAGGATGCGTTCAAAAAAATTATTTCCCTGTTCAAGCCTTGAGAACAAGGCTTGAAAAATTTTAGGCTTTGGTTTAAAATAAAAAGAGCATAAACAAGCCCAGGGAAATATATGGCCGAAGTTAAACCAGTCGTAGAAACCTTCGCTAAAATTAAGGTAATCGGTGTCGGCGGTTCAGGCGGCAGTGCCGTCAACCGCATGATTGATTGCGGGATTAAAGGCGTGGACTTCATCAGTATGAATACTGACGTCCAGGCCTTGCATTATAATAAAGCCCCCCGCAAAATTCATATCGGCAAGACCATTACCCGCGGTTTGGGCGCCGGTATGAACCCGGAGCTGGGCCGCCAGGCCGCCGAGGAGGCGGAGAATGAAATTCGCGAAGCCCTGAAAGACGCCAATATGGTGTTCATCACCTGTGGCATGGGCGGCGGTACCGGTACCGGCGCTTCGCCGGTGGTGGCGGAAATCGCCCGCGACTTGGGCGCCTTGACCGTGGCTGTGGTGACCCGGCCTTTTTCGTTTGAGGGCGCGCAGCGTTCCAATATTGCCGACCGCGGTTTTGCCGAACTGGCCGACCGGGTGGACGCCATCATTACCATTCAAAACGATAAAATTTTACAAGTCATTGATAAGAAGACCAGCATCCTGGACGCCTTTATGATTGTGGATGATGTCCTGCGGCAGGGTATTCAGGGTATTGCCGAAATTATCAGCGTCCACGCCATGGTCAATGCCGACTTTTCCGATATCCGGACGATTATGCAGGATGCCGGCAGCTGTCTAATGGGCATCGGCCGCGCCTCGGGTGAGAACAAGGCGGTGGAAGCGGCTAAGGCGGCTATCAGTTCGCCTTTGCTGGAAATGTCTATTGACGGGGCTAAAGGCATTTTGTTTACGATTTTCGGCGGCGCCGATCTGGCTATGAGCGATGTTAACGAAGCTTCCAAGATTATTACCGCTTCGGCCGACGAAGAGGCTAAGATTATTTTCGGCGTCGGTATTGATGAGAAGCTGAAAGATGAAATTAAAATTACGGTGGTGGCCACCGGTTTTAACAATAAGGGCGGCCTTCGGTCAGCGGCTCCAGCGGAAGAAAAATATTACAAACCCAATTTATTTATTGAGGAGGAGCAGGTGCGCCAGGAAAGCGAGCTGCGGTCCAAAATGAAACCGTCGCCGACCAAACGGGTGCAATTGGATGTATTGAAAAAGAAAGTTAACCTGATGGCGGAAGAGGAGGCAACGGAAGATGAAGAACTGGGCATCCCAGCCTTTATCAGGAAGAAAATGATGTAAACGCTTTAAAAACCTTTTCAAAAAAGGTTTTTAATATTTTCCAAAACTAGAAGTATCCAAAAAATTGTTTTAGCGAGCAAAGCCCTACGGCCAAAACAATTTTTTGGATGAATCAAATTTTGCTTAACCGCAGCTTCCTGTAAGGGGCTGCGGCTTTTGTTTTAGGCTGTGTGTTATATGACCGGTGCTGTGGATATCTTGACAACTTTGCCGGCCGCGGCGGCCGGCGAGAGTTGATTTTTGTTTAACCAAAAAGGAAAAACACCCGGTTTGATAAACTTGCCCGAAAGGAGTATAATTTTAATTATCCACAATATTTTGTGGTGGAAACTTTAAAAGGGGCGCAAGATGTAGGTTTTTGGCGCTTCTTTACTTATTTAGCCTATGAAGTGTCCTGTCTGTGATTATGATGATACTAAGGTGGTTGACTCTCGAGTGGCGGCGGACGGCTTATCTATCAGGCGCCGGCGTGAATGTTTAAAATGCAGCTTTCGTTTCTCCACTTTTGAGGAAGTGGAAATTCTGGACTTGGCGGTCATTAAACGCGACGGCAGCCGGGAAAACTATTCCCGGGAAAAAATTTCCCGAGGCTTGAGGCGCGCTTTGGAAAAACGGCCCATTTCGGAAGTGGACTTTCGCAAGTTGATTAATTTGATTGAAAAAGACATTCAGGCGTTGCGCCGCGATGAGGTTCAAGCCGAGGAAATCGGCGAAATTGTTTTAAAACATCTCAAAGATTTTGACCAGGTGGCTTATATTCGTTTTGCTTCGGTGTACCGTTCTTTTGTTGACGCCCAGTCTTTCAAGAACGAGCTCAATCAAATTATTAAAAATATAAAAGACTAGCCATTAGCGATTAGCCCTTAGCTGTTAGCCCGAAGATTAAAGCGCCGGCTAAAAGCTAATAGCTTATAGCTAAGAGCTAAACCAACCCCATGCATGAACAAGTCAGCCAATTAAGAAAACGCTCCGGCGATATTGTCCCGTTTGACCAGGAGAAAATCACTCAGGCCGTTTACAAAGCGGCCAAAGCGGTCGGCACGGATGATTTAAAACTAGCCCAGGATTTAAGCAATCAAGTAGTGGAATTAGTGAACAAAAAGTTTCACAAAAACAGCATTCCGGCGGTGGAAGAAATTCAGGATATGGTGGAAGAAGTTTTGATTACCAACCGCTTAATCAAAATCGCCAAGGCTTATATTCTTTATCGCGACCAGCATCGCCAAATCAGAGAGATCAGCCCGGATTTGGGCCAAAAACTGATGGAGGATTATCTGGGACGCACTGACTGGCGGGTGAAGGAAAACTCCAATATGAGTTTTTCCGTGCAAGGGTTGAATAATTACATCGCTTCGGCCATTTCCGCTAAATATTGGCTGAATAAACTTTATCCTTTACAAATTCGCGAGGCCCATATCAACGGCGATTTTCATATTCATGATCTCGGCATGCTGGCGCCTTATTGCTGCGGCTGGGATTTAAAAGATTTGCTGCTGCGCGGTTTTGGCGGCGTGGAAGAGAAAGTCCAATCCAAACCGCCCAAGCATTTTCGGAGCGCCCTTGGTCAAATCGTCAATTTCCTTTATACCATGCAGGGCGAGGGAGCCGGCGCTATGGCCTTGGCCAACTTTGATACTTATCTGGCGCCGTTTATCCGCTATGACCAGCTGGATTATAAATCGGTTAAGCAGGCGATTCAGGAATTTATTTTTAATATCAATGTGCCGACTCGCGTCGGTTTTCAGACGCCTTTTACCAATATTACTTTGGATGTGACGCCTTCGCCCATGATTGGCGAGGAACATGTCGTTATCGGCGGCCAGGTGATGACGGAAAGATATAAAGACTTTCAGCCGGAAATGGATATTTTAAACGAGGCTTTTGCCGAGGTGATGCTGGAAGGCGACGCCCGCGGCCGGATGTTTTCTTATCCCATTCCGACTTACAACATTGACAAAGATTTTGACTGGGAGCGGCCTTGTCTGAAAAAAATGTGGGACATGACCGCCAAATCCGGCGTGCCGTATTTTTCCAATTTCGTTAATTCCGATATGAACCGCGACGATGCCCGCAGTATGTGCTGCCGCTTGCGGCTGGACAACCGCGAACTCAGGAAGCGCGGCGGGGGACTGTTTGGCGCTAATCCGCTGACCGGCTCCTTGGGCGTGGTGACCATTAATTTGTCGCGTATCGGCTATTTGTCAAAGACTAAAGAAGAATTCTTAAAGCGGCTGGGCGATTTAATGGATTTGGCCAAAGACAGCTTGGAAATCAAACGCAAAGTGATTGAAAAATTATCTGATGACAAACTGTTTCCTTATTCCACTTATTATTTGAGCGGCATTAAAGAACGGTTTGGCAACTATTGGCAAAATCACTTTAACACCATCGGCATTATAGCCATGAACGAGGGTTTGTTGAATTTTATGGGTAAAGGCGTGGCCACGCCCGAAGGCCGCGAGTTGGCTCTGGAGATAATGGAATTTATGCGCAATCGTTTGATGGATTATCAAAACGAAACCAATAATTTATACAACTTAGAGGCCAGTCCGGCCGAAGGCGCCACTTATCGTTTTGCCAAAAAAGATAAAGAACTATTTCCCGAGATTATTGTCGGCAACAACGAGGCTTATAACCAAACTGGCGCCGACCCCTACTACACCAATTCCACCCATCTGCCGGTCGGCTTTACCAAAGATATTTTTGAAGCACTGGATTTACAGGATGACCTGCAGACTAAGTACACCGGCGGCACGGTCTTGCACGGCTTTCTGGGCGAGCGGCTGGAAACCGGCGAAGCCGCCAAAAGACTGGTCAAGAAAATCGTTGACCACTACCATTTGCCGTATTTTACCCTGACACCCACTTTCTCCATTTGTCCCAAACACGGTTATTTGGCCGGCGAGCATCATTATTGCCCCAAGTGCGACGAAGAGATCGGCTATGTGCCGGAAGCGCAGGATGTGAGTCTGGGCGTCGCCACCGCTTTAGCTTAAATTTTAAAACATAATAATTAATGAAAAATAATATGAGTCCAATTCAACTCAAGCGGCAAGAGTGCATTGTTTATTCGCGAGTGGTCGGCTGGTATTCGCCGGTCCAGAACTGGAATAAAGGTAAGCGCTCGGAATTTAAAGATCGTTTGACATACGAAGCTTGCGCCAGCAACAACCAGGAATAAAATTAAACCGATGTTTGTTGGCGGCTTGGAAAAGTTGAGCTTGTTGGATTATCCGGGCCAGGTGGCGGCCATCATTTTCACCCAAGGCTGTAATTTCCGTTGCCATTTCTGTTATAATCCCATGCTTGTCTTGCCCCAAAGCAAGACTAATATAAAACAAAAAGTACTGTCTTTAATTAGCGAAGACAGTCTTTTTGCGTTTCTCGCTAAGCGAGTTGGCAAACTGGATGCCGTGGTCATCACCGGCGGCGAACCGACGATTCACCAAGATTTGCCGGAGTTTATCGCTAAAATCAAAGCGCTCGGGCTTTTGGTTAAGCTGGACACCAACGGCACCAATCCGGCCATGCTGGAAAACCTAATTAACGAGCGCCTGATTGATTATCTGGCCATGGATGTTAAAGCGCCGTGGGACAAATACGCCAATGTGGTCGGAGTGAAACTTGATTTAAGTAAAGTTAAAAAAAGTGTTAAAATAATAATGAACTCCGGTTTGCCGTACGAATTTCGTACTACGGTGGCGCCCGCTTTACTGACGCCGGGCGATATCACGGCTTTGGCGGGCCAGCTCAAGGGCGCGCGCGCTTGGTATTTGCAAAAATTTGAAAGCCACAAAGATTTAGTTGACCCGGGCTTTCAGGGCGCCAAGAGCTACAGCCATAAAGAAATGCGAGAATTGGCCAAGACGGCCGCGGCTATTGCCGGTAATTGCGTTTATCGTGAATATTAAAAATATTTATGGCTAACAAAAATTCCGCATCTATGAATCAAGACGACAAATTGCAAACCATCTTGGAACAAACCGCCGCTATCCAGGAAGATTTGTCCAAGCTGACTAAAAAAGTCAGCCGTTATATTTTAATGGCGAGCATTAGCGCGGTCATTTGGCTGATTTTGATTATCGGGCCGATTATCGCCGGCATTATTTTTCTGCCGCCACTCGTGAAAAATATGGTAGGGCCTTATCAGGAATTATTACAGACTAGCGGCACGGTTAACAGCTTACTGCGCGACTTAAACAAATGAAACCGGTTTTAAGTTTTAATGAGCGAGTATGGCGGCTAACGGCGCAAATTCCGCGCGGTCGCGTTACGACTTATGGCGCTTTGGCCAAAGCTCTCGGCCAGCCTAAAGCCAGCCGAGCAGTTGGTAATGCCCTTAATCGCAATCCTCACGCGCCACGCGTGCCATGTCATCGCGTGGTTAGGAGTACCGGTCAACTAGGGGGCTATGCCGACGGAACGGCCAAAAAGGCCCGAATTTTACGCCAAGAGGGCCTTAGGATAGATAGTAAAAATAGGGTTGTAAACTTTAACCGGGTATTATATAGTAGGTTTTTCAAGGAGAACTAATCTTTAAATTGAATATGGTTCCCGTTTTTGTTACAGATATTATAAAAAAACTCAACAACGCCAATTATGAATCATGGGTGGTGGGCGGCTGCGTGCGCGACTTGCTGATGAACCGGCAGCCGGCTGACTGGGATATTGCCACGAACGCCCGACCGGATGAGGTGATAAAAATTTGGCCTGATGCCAAGTATGAAAATATTTTTGGCACGGTTTTGGTTAAAGTAAAGAATGACGCCGGCGAAACCGAGGAGGTGGTGGAAGTGACGACTTATCGCAGCGAACAAGGCTATGCCGACCGGCGCCATCCGGACGAAGTGCGTTTTGAGGATAAGCTGGAAAAAGATTTGGCGCGCCGCGACTTTACCATTAACGCGCTGGCGGCCGCGCCTTTGGGCGACCGGAAATTTATCGCCGATAAATTTAATAAAATTATTGAGCTGGATAACGAAGCCTGGGAATTGGTAGATTATTTCGGCGGCGAGAAAGACATCAAGCAAAAAATTATCCGCGCCGTGGGCGAGCCGAGCGAACGCTTCAAAGAAGACGCCCTGCGTTTAATGCGGGCGGTGCGTTTGGCTTGCCAGCTGGATTTTAAATTGGAACCGAAAACCGAGCGGGCGATAGTGAAACTGGCCGGCGGCCTGAAATTTATCGCCAACGAAAGAATCCGCGACGAGCTGGTTAAAATTTTAAGCTCGGCTCAAGCTTATCGCGGCTTGGTCAAACTGGAAGAAACCAAATTGCTGCAATACATTATTCCCGAACTTTTGGCCGGCGTCGGCATGGAGCAAAAAGGCCACCATATTTACACGGTTTACGACCACAGCATTTTAGCTTTAAAAAATTGCCCCAATGCCGATTGGCGGGTGCGCTTGGCGGCGCTCTTGCATGACATTGCCAAGCCGACCACCCGTAAAGTTATTAACGGCGAAAACACTTTTTACAATCATGATTGGGTCGGCGCGAAAATGACCCGTAAAATTATGACGCGCCTGCATTTTGCCACGGCTGATATTGACAAGGTGGTGACGCTTGTCGCCAATCATATGTTTTATTACAATGTCGGCGAGGTGACCGCTGCCAGCGTGCGGCGCTTGATTGCCAAAGTGGGCGAGGAGAATTTGCGCGATTTGATTGACTTGCGGATTGCCGACCGCCTAGGTTCGGGCACGCCCAAAGCCGTGCCGTACAAATTGCGGCATTTTCAGTATATGCTGGATAAGGTCCGCCACGACCCGGTGTCGGTTAAAATGTTAAAAATCAACGGCAGCGATTTGATGGCTGAATTAAAATTGGAACCGGGCCCGAAAATCGGCGCGATTTTGGATGTGCTATTGTCGGAAGTGATTGAAAATCCCAAGCTGAACACCAAGGAATTTTTAAGCCAGCAAGCGCAAGAATTAAATAAACTGGACTTGACAGAACTGCGAGAAAAAGCTAAATCTGTTATTGCCGAAAAGCGGGAGGCGGAGGATGAGGAAATTAAAAAAAGCCACCGCGTGGCATAAAGAAGAGGGCCTATAGTATAGTGGTAGAACGATGCATTCGCATTGCATAGGCGGCGGTTCGATTCCGCCTAGGTCCACCGGGCGGGTTGTAGTATAGTGGCAGTACGCGTGCATGGGGTGCATGTAGCCGCGGTTCGATTCCGCGCAGCCCGACAGGGTTAGATAACAATTAAATAACGGGCTGTGGTATAATGGTATTACGCACGCTTCGGGTGCGTGTAACCCGAGTTCGATTCTCGGCAGCCCGACATAATTAATTTAATTTAAATATATGGCTTACATTAATAATTTGGAGAAGCAGACTTTGGCCAATGACAATTTTCGCCAGGTGCTCTTTACGGCAAAGAATTGCCAGCTGGTGCTGATGAGTTTGCTGCCCGGCGAAGAAATCGGCGAAGAGGTTCATACTTTGGACCAATTCATCCGCGTGGAAGCCGGCACCGGTAAAGCGGTGTTAGACGGCGTGGAGACCGAAATTTCTGATGGCTGGGCAATTGTTGTGCCGGCCGGCGCCAAGCACAATGTCATCAACACTTCGGCTGACGCCAAACTCAAACTCTACACCATTTATGCGCCGCCGGAGCACCGCGACGGTACGGTGCACGCCACCAAAGCCGACGCTTTGGCCGATACGGAAGACCACTACCAAGCTTAAAAAGATAAAATAAAAACCCCTTGTCCGGGGTTTTTATTTTTGGAGCGGGTAAGCGGAATCGAACCGCCATCTTCAGCTTGGGAAGCTGACATAATAACCACTATACGATACCCGCAGTTATTTATGGTATAATTATCTTAACTATGACCGTTAATGAAGTCAAACGAGAGCTAAAAAAATTAGCCGATAAAGACAGGGCGATTTCTTCAGCTCGTTTTTTCAAAACCGGCAAGGGCCATTATGGAGAAGGCGACAAATTTTTGGGCATTACCGTGCCGGCGCAAAGGCAAGCGGCCAAAAAGTTTTCCGGCTTGCCGCTAGCCGAAATTGATAGGTTATTGAAAAGTCCTTATCATGAACATCGTTTGACCGCTTTGTTGATTTTGGTGGATAAATTTGGGCGGGCCGCGGCGGCCGACCAACAAAAAATCGTTAAATTTTATTTAAGCAAAACCAAGTTTATCAATAATTGGGACTTGGTGGATTTATCAGCCGATAAAATTTTGGGCGTTTGGCTTTTAGTTCATCCGGACAAGAGACTGCTGGAGCGCTTAGCCAAGTCCAAAAATCTTTGGGAGCGGCGTATTGCCATGCTGGCCACTTTTGCCTTTATCAAGCAAAAAAAATTAACCCCGACTTTTGATTTGGCTAAAAAATTGTTAAGCGACCGCCACGATTTAATGCACAAAGCCACCGGTTGGATGCTGCGCGAGGCGGGCAAACGTGATTTACCGGCCCTGAAAAAATTTTTAAATGAGCACGCCCCGCGGATGCCCCGCACCATGTTAAGATATTCAATTGAAAAATTATCAGGCCACGAGCGGCAAAAATATTTAAGGAAGAAATAATATGTGGAGAAAAACCGGGTTACTGCTGGTGATATTAGCTTTAATTTTAGGCGCGATACTATTTAACCGCGAGCGGTTTAAAAATGTTTTTAAGATGCCGGCGATTAAAACCGTGGAGACCGTCCAGCCGCAGCCAACGCCGCCGGCCGACCAGGCTAAAACGGAAATTTTCAGCTGGCATTACAAAGGTAAGCCTTATCAGATTAAGTTAACTCTAAGTCAGGAGCTTTATCAATATTATGTCGGCAGCTCTCATTTTTATCGCTCGCAGGGCGAGCCGCCGGCCAACTGGCGCGATGATTTTTACGGCATTTTTTTAGCCACCCGGCCGGCCGACCAGACTATAAGCTCCATCACCGGCCAATTACAACAGCAAGCCGCGGCCAATAAATTAACCGCCGATGAGTTAGTGGAACTGACTATGGGTTTTGTCCAGTCTATTCCTTACGACGACGCCAAAGCGGCCGACAAAAACAGCCAGGTTAATTTCCCTTA
>JAKAFD010000059.1 GCA_021818075.1 bacterium | reverse complement strand
ATCTGTTTGGACAGGCAGTATAAATTTTTGAATAAAACATCAAATTTATGGACAATCGGCAAAGAAATTGTATCGGGCCCGCCTACTCTGCCAGTCGGCAGATTCGGCGAGGCAACGGGGGGGGGGCTTTAATAGTCATATTTTTGAAAAAATAATTTCTTTGGAAAATTTGTTTTTAGCTTGGCGTGAATTTAAGCGCGGCAAAGGCAAAAAGTTTGATGTCCAGCAGTTTGGTTTTAATTTGGAAGACAATTTATTCCAACTCCATTATGAATTAAAAACTAAAAGCTATCAACCTTTACCCTACCAATCGTTTTATGTCAGCGACCCTAAGTTGCGCCATATACATAAAGCCGCTATCCGCGACCGCGTTGTCCACCAGGCTATTTACCGCCGTTTATATCCGCTTTTTGACCGACAATTTATTTTTGATTCCTATTCTTGCCGTTTGGTCAAGGGCACGCATAAGGCGGTTAAAAGATTGGAGGATTTTTGCCGTTGTGCCAGCCGTAATTACACCCGCCCGGCTTACGGCCTTAAATGCGACATCAAAAAGTTTTTTGACAATATTGACCACGATATTTTGCGGGTCTTGCTTAGAACAAGAGTCGCGGATGTCGAGGCGCTGTGGCTGGTTGATAAAGTTATCGCGAGTTTCACCGCCAAACCGGGCAAGGGTTTGCCCTTGGGCAATGTAACCAGCCAGTTATTTGCCAATATTTATTTAAACGAGCTGGACCAATTTATTAAACACGGGTTAAAAATCAAGCATTATTTAAGATATACGGACGATTTTATTATTGTTAGCCAAGATAAAAATTATTTGGCGGATTTAATTGAGCCGCTGGAAGAATTTTTAAATAATAAATTGGCCATACAACTTCATCCGCAAAAAATTATCATCAGAAAACTTGGCCAAGGCCTGGACTGGCTCGGTTATGTTATTTTGCCGCACTATCGGGTGTTGCGTACTAAAACCAAGCGGCGAATTTTTAAGAAAACCAAACAAAAACAGCGACTCTTGGCTGCTGGTGAAATTAATGAGACATCATTTAATCAAACCCTACAATCGTATTACGGTATCTTGAAACATTGTCGGGGGCATAAGATTAGAAAGGAAGTTGAAAACATTGTTGAAACAAATTAACCCTAGATTCCTGCTTTCGCCGGAATGACAAATCAGAGTTTGAAAATTGTTTGCCTGCCCGCTACGCTTTGCGTAGCAAGGCGGGCGGGGAAACTGGAAATTGAAAATTGGAAATTAAAAAACAGGGGAGACTATCCCCTGTTTTTTTGTTGTCATGCTGGAAGGAGCGAAGCGACTGATAGCATCTTAGAGATTCTATCGCTCCCTGCGGTCGCTCCAGAATGACAAGGTATTAGATATCTAAATTCTGCACCGCCTTGGCGTAGGTCTGGATAAAATGTTTGCGCGGCGCCACTTCCTCGCCCATCAGCATTTCAAAAGTTTCATTAGCTTTGCCGGCGTCTTCCACCGACACCTGTTTCATTACGCGGCTGGCGGGGTTCATCGTGGTCTGCCACAACTGGTCCGGATTCATTTCACCCAAACCCTTGTAGCGCTGAATATTAATGCGAGCAACCTTAGTTTTAGCCACCTCTTCTTCGGCTTCGGTTTCAGCCGCTTCTTCACCGGCTTCAATTTCCACAATTTCTTCGCCTTGGCCGCCGAAGGCCTTGATAATCTTAGCTTTTTCTTCGTCGGAATAGGCGTAATGGACTTCAGCGCCCTTTTTCAATTGGTATAAAGGCGGCTGGGCAATATACAAATGACCATTATTAATCAAATCCGGAAAGTGGCGGAAAAATAAAGTTAAGAGCAGTGTTCTGATATGAGCGCCGTCTACATCGGCATCGGTCATAATAATAATTTTATGGTAGCGTAATTTTTCGGCGTCAATTTGCTCGCCGATGCCCATACCCATGGCAATGACCAAATTTTTAATTTCATTGTTCGCCAGCATCTTATCCAGCCGCGCCCGTTCCACATTTAAAATTTTGCCGCGCAGGGGCAGAATCGCCTGAAATTTGCGGTCGCGGCCCTGTTTGGCGCTGCCGCCGGCCGAGTCGCCCTCCACGATATATAATTCGCATTCTTCCGGATGGCGGCTGGAACAATCAGCCAGCTTGCCCGGCAAGGTCATGCCTTCCAAGGCGCCTTTCCTTAAAATGGAAGCGCGGGCCGAACGAGCCGCGGCGCGAGCTTGCGCCGACAACACGCATTTGCCGATAATGGCCTGGGCCTGTTTGGGATTTTCTTCCAAGAAGTCGGCAAAGGCATCGCCAAAAATTTGTTCCACGTAAGTTTTAATTTCCGGATTGCCCAGCTTGCTCTTGGTCTGGCCCTCAAATTGCGGATTGGGCAGTTTAACCGAAACAATAGCGGTCAGACCTTCGCGCACATCGTCGCCGGTCAAATTTTCCTCTTTTTCTTTTAAGAGATTTTTATTGCGGGCGTAGTTGTTAAGCGTGCGGGTCAGGGCCGTGCGCAAACCGACCAGATGCATGCCGCCTTCAGGATTGATGATGTTATTGGCGAAAGCTAATACAGTTTCATTGTAGCCGTCGTTATATTGCAAGGCCACTTCCACCTTATTGTTGTCGCCGATTTCTTTCTCCACGTAAAAAATGGTTTCATTTTTAACATCATTATTGCGGTGCAGGGATTTAACATAAGTCTTGATGCCGCCCTCAAAATAAAATTCAAAAAATTTCGGCCGGTGGCCGTCGCGTTCGTCTTTGATGGTCATTTTTACTTTTTTGGTCAAATAGGCCTGCTGGCGCAAGCGGTCCAAAATTTTACCCCAGTCAAAGTCCGTAGTTTCAAAAATCGTGGCATCCGGCTTAAAGGAGATAATCGTGCCGGTATCTTTACAAGTACCGATATTTTTAATTTTGCCTTTGGGCGTGCCGCGATGATAGGTCTGCTGCCAGACTTTGCCGTCGCGGTGCACTTCAGCGATTAATACATCGCTTAAAGCGTTAACCACGCTGACGCCGACGCCGTGCAAACCGCCGGAGACTTTATAACCGCTGCCGCCGAACTTACCGCCGGCATGCAGCATGGTCATAACGGTTTCCAGGGCGCTAACGCCGGTGGCCTTGTGGGTTTCCACCGGAATGCCGCGGCCGTTGTCGGTCACGCGGACAAAGCCGTCCGACAGCAAGGTGACGCTGATTTCGTCGGCAAAACCGGCCATAGCCTCGTCAATGCCGTTATCCACGACTTCCCAAACCAAATGGTGCAAACCGGTAGTGGAGGTGGAGCCGATATACATGCCCGGCCGTTTTCTGACCGGTTCCAAGCCCTCCAAGACGGTAATGGATTCGGCGCCGTAATCAGCGCTGGCTTTTTTCATCTTTTCTTTGGCCATACCCAGTAGTACAACTTTAAATTCGTTGCTTATTTTAATTATAAGTAATATCAGTTAAGCTTTTTGTTGCCAGTCAGAACAGCCGTGGTTATTAGAGTTGTACTGCCGGGCATAGTAATTAAAAATCCCTTTAAAATTAGGGGGTTTTTATTAAGAAAAATCAGAGTATTTACTTTCTGTATTATAGCAAAAATAGCTTGAAAAGGCAAGCTTTGCCAAAGGCGAAAAAATCACAAATCCCAAATCTCAAGCTCCAAATAAATCACAAATTCCAACCCCAAAAAAAGCGAGAAATAATTTGTGATTTGTTATTTGAGATTTGAAATTTTTTTGGGATTTGAGATTTGTTATTTGGAATTTAATTTTGGGGTTAAGTATTTTGTCGTCTTAATTAAAAAATGTTATAATTACAGCAAAGCATTTTAGTATGTTTTAGTTTATGTTTATAGAACAGCCGGGCGGACAGTGGCTGCCGAAATTAAGCTGGCGGGAAAAACTGGCTAATTTTTTTGCTGATAAAAAAGTTATCAGAGTGATGGCTGCAGTTTTGGTAGTGTCTGTGGTGCTGGGTTTACTGTTAATTTATTGGCTGGTGGAAAATAACCGCAAGCGTTTGCAGGCGCCGACGCCGGCTAAACCCGGACCGGTTAATCAGCTGCCGGGCGGCGGCCGGCTGGAAGGCAGCGGCGACGGCAACGGCAACCAAAGCCAGATTAA
>JAKAFD010000058.1 GCA_021818075.1 bacterium | reverse complement strand
TCATTTTGGACAATGGCGGCAATTTTTTCCGACATGTCACGAACATTGTCGGGGTTAAAAAGCAGCGCCGCTTCACCGGCGATTTCCGGTATGGCCGCCGTATCAGAGGCGGCAATAGGCGTACCCGAGGCCATGGCTTGCAACAAGGGAATGCCGAAGCCTTCATACTTGGTCGGGAAAATAAAAGCGTCGGCGCCGGCAAAAATACAAGGCAAGTGCCGCTCCTCTACCCAGCCGGTTGTCACCACTTCGCCGTCCACATTAAACTCGTTAATCAGATATTTAATTTCATCGTAGCCGAAACTGGCGTCGCCGACCAAATAAAGTTTATGTTTTAAACCGTGATTCTGGCGCGCCAAGGCATACGCTTCCACCAGCGCGGCAATATTTTTTTTCTTTTCCAGGCGGCCGACATAAAAAATAAAGGGCTGCTCAAGGCCGTAAGCGTCCAGTACCGAAGATATATATTTAGTGTCATAGCCGCCGTGGAATAAATCATCATTATAACCATTATGCACTACGGAAATTTTTTTCTTATCAGCCTGATAATGTTTAATCAGCTCCTGTTTGGAAAAATCGGAAATGGTAATAATTTTCTGGGCGTGTTTTAAAGTGTAGCCGGTGGACCAATCCAGATAATCCAGCGAAGTGGCGTGATGCCTGCCGCCGGTCAAGGCCAAAGCCAGCCAGTCCCAGGCCGGAGATTGATAACCGATTTTTTCCTGGCTGTACAAAGCTTGGTCATATTTATAACCAATATCGTGAATGGTAACTACGGAATTTTTGGGATGGATTAAGGGCAGAGCGTGCGCCGGCACAAATAAAACATCCGGCCGGTGCGCTATCATCTCCAAAGACAGCCGGCCTTGCGTCCAAAAAAATCTAAAGGGCCAGCCCAATATTTTGCCGCGAAAATTATTATGCGGACTGATTAATTTTTGATAACCGTCCTCAAATTCAAAATCGCGGCGGCTGCAGCCGACTTCTCGGCAATCCAAATCAAGCAAACCGTCTTTCAAAGGTTGGTCGGCATACAAAATATATTGATTGTCTTTATCAATGGCCGCCAACTGCTTGATTAAATAATATGAATACCATTCGGTACCGCTCTTATGGTCTCGGTTGGCCCGAGAAGCATCTATGCCAATTAACATATATTTATTTTGAAGCTAAAATGCTTCTCCTGTATGATTCCAAATTTTCTAAGGCAATACCCGTGCCTTTGGCTACGCACAGCATCGGTTCGTCGGCGATAAACACCGGCACATCGGTGGTGCGGTAAATCAGCTGGTCAATATTTCTAAGCAGTGCGCTACCGCCCGACAATACCATGCCTTTATCCATAATATCGGAGGCCAGTTCCGGCGGCGTGCCCGATAACAAACCCTTGACCGCGGCCACAATCGCTTCCAGCGCGTCCTGCAAAGCCTCGGTCACATCATCAGAACTGATAACGATATTGCGCGGCAGGCCGGTAACCAAATCGCGGCCCTTAATTTCCATGGTTAATTTATTCTCCAGGTACAAAGCGCTGCCGATGTTAATTTTAATATCTTCAGCCGTGCGTTCGCCGATGGCCAAATTATACTTGCGGCGGATAAATTCCATAATAGCGGCGTCAAATTTATTGCCGCCGACGCGCACCGAAGTGGAAGTAACTACGCCGCCTAAAGAAATGACGGCCATTTCCGCCGTCCCTCCTCCGATGTCCACAATCATATGTCCCGCGGCCGAGCCGATGGGAATGTCGGCGCCCACCGCCGCGGCAATCGGTTCTTTGATGATATAAGCGGCTTTGGCGCCGGAAGCGATAGTGGCGTCAATGACGGCGCGCCGTTCAGTGGAAGTAATGCCGGCCGGTACGGCCACCATCACTTCCGGACGAAACAAACGAATGCCGCCCAAAGCTTTGTTAATAAAATATCTTAGCATGGCTTCCGTGGTGCGGTAATCGGCAATGACGCCGTCCTTTAACGGCTTAATGGCAATGATGTTGTCCGGCGTACGACCCAACATGTCCTTGGCTTCGTTGCCGATGGCCAGAATTTTTTTATCCAAAGTGGAAATCGCCACTACGCTGGGTTCGTTAATCACGATGCCTTTTTTAGGTATGTGGACTAAAGTGTAAGTTGTGCCCAAGTCAATACCAATTCTTCTGATTATCATATTAAAATTTGAGGACGAAATTTTTGTCGGTTACAAAATCGCTTTTGTAACGCCAGCGGCTGCCGGTGGCGTAAGAGTAAAAAACGGCCGGTTCGTAAGTTTTAATGGGGCGTTTAAACTGCAGATCCAGGTTTAATTCGCTAATTTTGGCTCCGGGCTGTTTTTGCAACAATAGGTCGTAGCGGCCGTTCTTCAATAAAGCATACAAATTATAGGGCAATTTATACTCAAAAGACAAGCCCCCAAGCTTGCCTGGCGCTACCTCAATAAAAGCTCCGAAATAGGTCTTATCCAGCTCTTCGCCAATAATCACATCTTTTTGGTTGCCATTATAACCGGCCGCTTTAATCAATTCGCTGCCTTTGGGCACGTAAATTCTGGTAAAGCTGCGATAGGTGGTGGTTTTCCAGCTGAAGCGGCCGTTATTGGCATAATTGATATTCACTCTGGCTGTGAGGCCGTCGCCGGTTTCCTGCAGGCTGTAAGTCAGGCTCTTGTTAACTACGGCATCGGTTTTGAAAGCGGCCAGATTGGCATCCACCACCAGCAAATAATCGCCGTTGGTTGAACGCAACTCTCCCCGATAACCGCTCTTGGCTAACAGGTCGTAAATTGTCTGGTTGGTGGTGTAGACCAAAATGTTTTTTTGGTCCAAATTGGCGCTGATAATTTCCAGCAAGCGCGGCCAGATTTTATCCAGCCGGGCCAGCAGTTTGGCCTGCATCGCTCTGGTAATTTCGCCGATAATGGATTTGCGGTCCCAGGACGATAAACCCAGTTGCGGAAAATCACGGCCGGTAGTGTCCTGCAGCAGCGCCATAAAATTGGTCTGATTGTAGGTCTGGCCGCGCACCGTAATCGGGCCGGTTAATTCCAATAAATCAATAATGGCTTTGGGCGTCAGGCCGATAACCAGCTGAAAATCATCCAGACTATTAGGCTGGTCCAGCAAATTATTTTCCTGCGTATAAAACCAGGCGATTTTTTGAGCGCTGGTCGGCCAGTCCGGCGACCAGTTGGCATCGCGCAGATACCAATAGTTAACGCCTAAATATTTTTTCAGTTCGGCCGGCGGTTCAATTTTCAATTTGTCCTTGACCGGCATATCCAAATGATAAACATCGCTGGTTTGTAAAAAGGTCAGCTCGCCGTCGGCGGCGCGGGCCAAACCGTAAGTGCCGATAAAACCGCCGGTCGGCCGCAGCTCGTCGCTATTTTGCAAAACGAATAAATATTTGGTCGGCTCGGGATAACCGCCCAGAACCGGTAAAACTTTAGCTAGTGTCAGCGCCTGGTCCAGTTGCGCGCCGGCCGTGGTCAATTTACTATTCAGTTCGTCCAAATCAATCCCTTGGTTAATGATTAATTGGCGATTCTTGATGCTGGCCAAATCGTCCTGCGCGCGGGCCAAATTATTTTTGGCCTGTTCCAGCTCACTTTGGCTGGCCACAATCAGCTTCATTAAATCGCGCTTTTGTTTGGTATCCAGTTTGGAAAAATCCCAGGCGGCGCGCGCCGGCAACAGAGCGGAAAAATCATTAACCAGCTGTGAACTTTGTGCCAATGACTGGCTGATCAGGCTGGCGGCCTGCAGTAAATAAATGCCGTCTTTGATTTTGCCGCGCGTAAAGGGCAGCCAGCCGATCGGACTCAAACTGACTTTTTTTAATTCGGTTAACGAACCGGAAAAATTAGCCTGCGCCTCGGCGCTGACCTGATTGAGTTCCTGCCACTGGCCGGCCGAAAGCAGAACGGATGCTTTAGCTAAATCGCTCTTACCTGATAGCGACTGCCAGTAAATTTTTTTCACACCGGGCAAAAAAATCAAAATATTAAGAATCAGCAAAGCTAACAGGCCGGACAAAATCCACACGGTATAAGTTAAAAATAAAACCAAACGCGCTCGTCGCTGACGGCGGCGCCAACTCAAAACATCTCTCGCCTCGTCCACGATTTCCGCGGC
>JAKAFD010000010.1 GCA_021818075.1 bacterium | reverse complement strand
CGTCTTTGCCGCCGCACACCAACCCAAACTTATTTACAGCCTTAAGTCTGGACAAAGAGCTTGCCGGTAATTATTTTTTTGACCTGCGTAATATTAGCAAGGTGAGGGAGGTTATGGCAGCAGAGAAGCCGGAAATAGTTTTTCATCTGGCAGCGCAGGCGATTGTCAGAGATAGTTATGATGACCCTTTTAACACGCACTCCACTAATATTTTAGGAACACTTAATATTTTACAGACCGTTAAGGAAAGCGATAGCGTCAAATCGGTGGTTATCATCACCACCGATAAAGTTTATGAGAATAGGGAATGGCTGTATCCTTATCGGGAAGTGGACGCGTTGGGCGGTCATGATCCCTATAGTGCCAGTAAAGCGGCGGCTGATATAGTGGCCAGCTCATACATTAAATCGTTTTTTAATCCTAATGATTTCGGTCAAAGACACTGGACTTTAGCGGCCGTTGCTCGCGCCGGCAATGTTATCGGCGGCGGTGATTGGGGAAAAGACAGATTGATTCCTGATATGGTCAAGGCCATTTTTGAGCGCCGGGAAGCGGTTATAATCAGGCATCCTCAATCTGTCAGACCGTGGCAGCATGTCTTAGAACCGTTGCGCGGCTACCTGATGCTCGGTCAGAAGCTTTATAATGGCGATAGGGAATTGTCCGGCGCTTGGAATTTTGGACCTAATGAAGAAAGTTTTGTTTGCGTTGAGGAATTAGTTAAAAGCGGCTTGCGGATTTTAGGCCAAGGCAACTATCAAATTATTGAAGATGCTGCCAATAAACACGAAGCCGATTTGCTTAAATTAGACATCAATAAAGCCGGTAATGTTTTAAACTGGCGGCCGAAGTGGCGGTTTGAAGACGGTTTAGCGGCAACTTTTGAATGGTATAGTCAGTTTTATGCCAATGATATTTTGATTAATAATTTTACCAATAAACAGATTAAATTATATTTTAGTAGTTGAATATAGCGGTGCTTGACATTTAATATTGTTTATATTATGTTTTTATAAGTTATAATTAGTTATTTCAAATTTTAAACTAATAAAAGGGTGGTATAGTGAATGAGTATAATTTAAGCCCGGAGGAGCGCGCGACTTTGATAAAGCTTTTAAGGCGTGTCGACCCCAAGAAACCATTTGGGACGGAACTTTTTGATGCTATCGCCGCGGTTAGCGTAAACGTTGCGTTTGAAGCCTTGGCTTTGCGCCAAAGCAATAAAGGTTTAGAGGTTTTTCTAACCAGACGATTAGAGACAGATAAGGCCTATCCCGGAATGTGGCATTCTCCCGGAACCGTTTTAAGGCCGGGCGAGGAAATAGCAGACGCTTTCATTCGACTTGAAGAAAGGGAATTTAAAAGTAAGTTGGAGAGTCGGGAATTCATTGGGATTCATAATCACTTAAACGAAGCCAGGGGGCACTTTTTTGCGCATCTTTATCTTTGCAAATTAAATAGTCCATCTGATAATTGGTTTTCGGTTGATAATTTGCCACAACCAATGGTGGAACATCACGAGATAATTCTCATCCCGTCAGCAGTGAAGGCTTTTAAGGAGCGTCAGGCTAAATAACCCCAAACTAAGCAATAAGTAACCCCGTTTTACGCCAAGGCGCGAAGCGGGGTATTTTTTTAAAAAATTACGAGTTTGCTTGATTTTTAGGGAAATATTTGCCATTATAAAGTTGCTGTAAATGATTTAATAAACTCTAAAAAATATGAACTGTCGATCGTGTGGTTTTCCAATAATGAAATTTTTTTCCTTAGGCCAAATGCCGCTGGTCAATTCTTTTTTAACCAAAGAGCAAATACCCAGCGAAGCCAAGTTTGATTTAAGCGTTGGTTTTTGCCCGCAGTGCTGCTTAGTCCAGCTGATGGAGACAGTACCGCCGGAGAAACTATTTAGAGATTATATTTATTTTTCCTCAACTTCCAAACTTTTTCTGGAGCATTGCCGCAGTCTGGCCGATGAATTGGCTGCCAGATTTAAATTAAACCCTGATAGTTTAGTAGTGGAAATTGCCAGCAATGACGGCGCTCAACTGCAGGCCTTTAAAGATTTAGGCATTAAAATATTAGGCATTGATCCGGCTGCTAATATTGCCCAAGTGGCCAACGCCAAGGGCATTCCCACATTGCCGGAATTTTTCAATTTAGCATTAGCGCAAAAATTGCAAACCGAGGGGACACAAGCCGATTTAATTTTTGGCGCCAATGTTTTGGCTCATGTGCCGAGTATTGTTGATTTTGCCAAAGGTGTTAAGACGATTTTAAAACCAGGCGGCACGGCGGTGTTTGAATTCCCATATCTAAAGGGTTTGCTGGAAAAAAAGTTTGACACCATTTATCACGAGCACGTTTTTTATTACTCGCTGATAGCCCTAAGAAATTTATGGCACAGCGTCGGTTTGGAGGTTTATGATGTGGAACAAACGCCGATGCAGGGCGGTTCTTTGGAAATTTTTATTGCCCATCCAGGCGCCTTCGCTATTAGTGATAACGTCAAGATTCTTATTAATCAGGAAGTGCAAGCTGGCTTTGACAAAATTACCACCTATCAAAAAATGAGTGATGAAATCCAAAATCTAAAAAACGAGTTAATGGCCTTATTAGCTAAATTAAAAAGCGAAGGTCGGACCATAGCCGCTTACAGCGCGCCGGCCAAAGGTAATGTTTTACTGAATTATTTTGGCATTAATCAAAACTACCTTGATTTTATTGTGGATAAAGCTGAAGCCAAACAAGGCTTGTATACTCCCGGCACGCATTTATTGGTTTATCCTTTGAATAAAATTTACGAAACCAAACCGGATTATTTATTAGTGCTTTGTTGGAATATTGCCGATGAGATTATCAATATGCCAGAATTAGCAGAGTACAAAAAGCATGGGGGAAAATTTATTATCCCCGTTCCTGAAGTAAAAATTTTTAACGAGTAAAAATAAAAAACCCATTGGAAAATTAATTTTCCAATGGGCAAGAGTTGATCAAGTATCTTGATCACGAAGATTGAGATAGTCAAGCACTTGTCGGGCGTTTAACAAGCCGCCCTGGTCATAATATTGTTCCAACTTTTCCGTTTCCGACTGAACCAGGTCACAGCGCCGCCCTGTCAGGATGTCCTGGGAATGGATAATAGTCTCGGTCCAAGCTAAGGGTTTGCCCATTTTGCCAAAGACTTTTAACTCCGGATAGATGTTAAGAATAGCCGTGACTGTTTCCACGAATGCCCGCAGTAAGTGAAGAGGTGGCGCCAGTATGTAGATTGTTTGCCAGTTCATTTTTTTAGCCAACTCCACTAAGGCAATCGCTTCGGTGTGAGTATGAGCTAAGCCGGTGGGCAAATCAGTAAATATAATTTTTTCTTTGGGCACGCCCAGTTTAACGAGTTTATCGTCGTAATCAGATACGAATTTTCTACCCGTTATTAATGTTCCGGTTCTAAGATAAGCGATTAACCCCGCTTTTATTGCCAGCTCTGCTGCCACCGTAAAGGAAGATGGCTGATTATCTTCCGTTTCACCATAAATATAGAGAGCGTCAATTTTTTCTGTCGGTTCGGTGTCAGCTAAAACTCTGGCTTGTAGTTCTAAAGCCTCCACTATTGTTTTAAAGAACTTACTCACCGTTGATTCCTCCTGTAAATTTATAAAATTAATTACATAAATTTAGTATATTTTTAAGTATTTGTCAATATGAAAATGAAAGAAGCTAAAATTAAAGGTTTATACATCATCGAAGGAGAGCCCAGAGTTGACGAGAGGGGTTATTTAATGCGGACTTTTTGCCAGGAGGAACTGGGTAAAATCGGTCTGGAATTCAACATTGTCCAAGCCAATCAGACCCTGACCAAGGCTAAAAATACAGTCAGGGGCATGCATTTTCAGCTAGCGCCTAGAGCTGAAGATAAAATTGTCCAATGTTTGCGCGGCACGATTTATGATGTAGCTCTTGATGTGCGGCCGGATTCGCCGACTTACGGTCAGTGGGTAGCCGTAGAATTAAGCGAGGATAATAAAAAAATGTTTTTAATACCCAAGGGTTTGGCTCATGGTTTTCAGACCCTGACCGATAATTGCGAAGTTCAGTATTTTATGTCAGAATTTTATTCACCGAAGCGCGCTTCGGGCGTCCGCTGGGATGACCCGTTTTTTAATATCCATTGGCCATTAGCCAACCCAAGTTTGTCGGATAAAGACAAGGCTTGGCCCTTAATAAAGTAGCCATGAAAAAAATTTTATTAATCGGTAAAACCGGTCAGTTGGGGGGCGAGCTAATTAAAGACGCCTCGGTTTTTAATTTTGCCATTATTAGTTTTGACAGGACAGAATTAGACGTCACTAACGAAGCTCAAGTTGAGGAAAAAATTATCGCCAGCCAACCGGATATTTTAATTAATACCTCGGCTTTTCATGTGGTGCCCAAATGTGAAACCGAACCGGCGGCTGCTATGGCGGTTAATTTCGTGGCTGTGGATAAAATAGCCAGGTTATGCAAAAAACATCAAATTAAGTTCGTCACTTACAGCACCGATTATGTTTTCGACGGAGAAAAAGGCTCTGCTTATGAAGAAAATGACAGTCCTAAACCCTTACAAATTTATGGTATTTCCAAGTTAGCCGGCGAGTATGCGGCTGTAAATGCTTATCCCGAAGGAACTTTTATTATCAGAACCAATGGCCTTTATGGCGGCGCTACCGGCAGTCCGGACAAGGGAGGTAATTTTGTTTTAAATATTATTAAAGAAGCTAAGGGCAAAAATATAATAGAGGTCAGTTCGGAACAAATTGTCAGCCCAACCTATGCCGGCGACTTAAGCCAAGCTACTTTAAAATTATTAGGTAGCCGGGCCGAACCGGGTATTTATCATTTGGTTAACGAAGGCCAATGCAGCTGGGCTGAATTTACGCAAACCATTTTCAGATTAGCCGGCATTGAGACGGAAGTTAAACCGGTAGATAGAGGCGGCGCCAGCGGCGCCATGAAACGCCCTAAGTTTTCCGTTTTAAAAAATACCAAAGCCAAGGCTCTGGGCATAGAACTGCCCAGTTGGCAAGAAGGCTTAAAATCATATTTTAATTTTTTGAATAAATAACATGAAAGCTAAAATAAAACCAAGAATTGATTTGGAAAACCGGACTAAACTGGAAACGGTTATTCCTCTAGACGTACCTTTTGTAATCTTTGTTGACCCAAGCGATGTTTGTAATTTCCATTGCAAATTTTGCCCTACTGGCGACATCCCTCTAATGAAACAGGTTGGTCGTAGTCTTAAAGTGATGGACTTAGAACTCTATAAAAAAATTATTGATGACATTTGCCAATTTGCCAGACCAATCAAAGTGTTAAGGCTCTATAAAGACGGTGAGCCGCTATTAAACCCGCATTTGGCCGAGATGATTAAGTACGCCAAAGATAAGCATTGCGCCGAAAAAATAGACACCACCACCAATGCATCGCTGCTGACGCCGGAAAAAAGCCTGGCGATTATTGAGGCCGGTTTGGATCGGATAAATATTTCCATTGAGGGCGTTAACGCCGAGCAGTATTTAAATTTTTCCAACTATAAAATTGATTTTGCTAAGTTAGTGGAGAACATCCGTTATTTGTACGACCATAGAAAAAATTGCGAAATTATCATTAAAATTCCGGGCGATAGCCTATCTGAAGGGGATAAGCGGCGATTCTACGAGATTTTTGGCGACATAGCTGACGGTGTTTATATTGAACATGTGATGTCCTGCTGGCCGGAATTTGATTTAAAAGGAGTGGAGGTTAATCAAGAAGTCGGTATTTACGGTCAGCCTATTAAAGAGGTCCAGGTCTGCCCTTATGTTTTTTATTCTTTTTCCATCAATTCGGACGGTTCGGCTAGTTTGTGTTTTTTAGATTGGTCCAGAAAACTTATCATCGGCGACGCTAAAACAGAAAGCGTTAAAGATATTTGGCTGGGTCAGAAACTCCGTGATTATCAAAAAATGTTTTTGACTAAACAAAGAAAAAGCCATCCTCTATGTGGCCGTTGCGGACAGCTATCCCATGGTTTGCCCGATGACATAGATATTTATGCGGAAAATCTGTTAGAGAAAATCAACAATAAATATGGACAAAAATAAGGAATTAAAACTAGAACCGTATACTTCCGTCACTGTAGAATCTTTAAGTGAGGCGGGTGATTTTTTGGAGAGTATTTTGTTGTCTGATTATGAACTCAAGCCGAAAAATATAGACAAACCGGTGATATTCTATGGCGCCGGCAGCCTTGGTAAGATGGCCAAAGATTTTTTTGATTATTTAAACCTGCCATTTTTATACGTAGTGGATAAAAATGCCGATAAATACAAGGCTGACGAATTTTGGCAAAACATTAAAATTGTCCGTCCGGATGAAGTGGCGGCCAGCGATAAAAAAAATTGTTTATTGGTAATATGTATCGTGACGACCCCGCTTATGGCTTTGCGGGATGAATTGAAAAATAATGGCTGGGAAGATCTGGCTTTTTTTTATGACCTCAGCGAGGCTTATTACGAGCGGCATCCTATAAGCAATGGCTGGTTTGTCAACAATTTCAGCGAGCAGGAAAAAAACTCAATTAGAAAAGTTTTTTCATTATTGGCCGATGAGACATCGCGCGCGCATTATGCTCAGTTTCTGGCTTGGAGAAAATTAAGAGTGGAATTATTGTTTAGCGATTTAGAGATTAATAATGACAATCGTTTTTTCATTCCCGAAGTGGTTGATGTTTTGCGCTCCGATGAAGTTTTCGTTGATTGCGGCGCCCATCACGGATCAGTCACTCAAAAGTTTTTTAAATTTGCCAATTATGCCTATAAAGATATTTTTGCCATTGAGCCGGATAAAATTAATTTTGCGATATTGGAGAACAAACTAAAAGACACTCCCAATGTTAATTTCATAAACTGCGCCTTAAGCGACCAAAATGGCGAAGGAAGATTTTACCAAGGCTTTGATTTTGCCTCAAAATTAAATGAGCGCGGAGATGACTTGGTCAGGATAGCTACTTTGGATAGCTTGAATATCCCGGCCACTTTTATTAAAACGCACTTAGAAGGCGGAGATTTGCCGGCCTTGAAGGGGGCGCTTAAAACTATACAAACATATCGACCGATTATAGCCGTTACTATTTATCATAATGCGGACGGGGTTTGGGAAACGCCGTTTTTTTTGATGAACCATGCGGATAATTTTCGCTATTATATAAGATTGCACTCCTGGGGTGGCACGGGAGCCGTACTTTACGCTATCCCAAAAGAAAGGCTAAAGACATATGGAAAAACAACGTAGTATCCTTTTTGTTATCTTGCCATATTTAATCTGGAGCAAGGAAACTAAAAATAACAACACCAGGAGTGTTTTGGCATTTCCGTATGGGGTTTTGTCCATAGCTTCTTATATAAAAGCCAAGGCGGTTAACGAGCCCGGTATTAGTATCCTTGATTTAAACTTGTATCCCCGGGAAGAAATACCGGCAGTGATAACCCAAGCCTTAAAGACCTATCAGCCCAATATTGTCGCCATCTCCATGATGTTTGATTCGTCTTACAAGTATCTTGGTTGGATCTCAAAGCACATTAAAGATTGTGATAATAAAATAACCGTTGTCCTTGGCGGCAGCGCCGCCACGGTATCATGGAATATGATCCTTGCTGAACAGGCCTATGTAGACGCGCTTTGTTACAGTGAAGGAGAATATCCTTTATGCAATTTAGTGGAAGCTGATAATATTTCCGTCAGGCTGGCCAATGATCCGGTTTGGGTGACCAGAGAATCGCTGGCTGCTAATCGGCTGCCTCAACCTCGATACGTGGATAATCTCAACGATGTCATTAATGTTGATTATGGCTTAATTGATGTTAAGGCTTATGGTATGAAAGAAGCCTTCTCTCCCTTTTCATCGGTTAAAGAATCTCGCGAGGTCAGACAATTTTTTTTGGTTACCTCCAGAGGCTGTCCATTCAAATGCGTTTTTTGTTCCGGACCATCTCTTCATGGAAAAAACATTAGGTATGCCGATGTGGATGTTTTGATAGGGCACGTCAGATATCTTGTTGAAAAATATAAAATGAACGTTCTTACTATTTATGATGATCAACTATTATTTAACCGTCCCCGTGCCAAGGAATTTTTTCGCCGCTTGGCTGAATTTAAACTTAGAGTGGAGACTCCTAATGGTTTGTCGGTGGCTTTCATTGACGAAGAAATGGCCATGTTAATGAAGGGAGCTGGCTTAGATACCGTACCCTTGGCCATAGAATCCGGTTCCAGTCGTATGTTGAACGAAGTCATCCATAAGCCCTTGCGGCTGGAACAAGTTAAGCCGGTGGTGGAAATGTTGCATCGTAATAATATTTTTGTTCAGGGATATTTTGTGGTAGGCATACCGGGTGAGCAAGAAGAAGACAGGATTCAAACCACTGATTTTATCAAAGAAGTGGGTCTTGATTGGGCGGGTTTTAATTTAGCGACCCCTTTGCGCGGCAGCGAGCTTTATCAGATTTGCAAAGACCATGGCTATATTGACCCCAGTTTCGGCATTGGCGATTTAGGCATGCACGATTATGTTATAAATGCCCCCGGTCTTAATCCGGCCGATATTAAGAGAAAAAGATATCTGATGAATTTGGATGTAAATTTTGTCAATAACCATAGAATGAAAATAGGCGACTATGAAGTGGCTGTCTTATGTTTCAAAGATGTCGTCGCCAGATATGAAGATCATGCTTTCGCTTACTATTTTTTAGCCAAAGCCTTGCAGGCCTTGCGTGGAGATGTTGAACAAATCAGGCAAGCAATAAAGAGAGCAGACGAAATTATCGGCCAGAATAATATATGGAAAGAGTATTTTGAGTATTTTAATATTGATTTTATCGCGGAAAAAATAGTTTAATGGCATAATTTGTCAATGATATGATTAAGGAAGACTTAATATTTGATTTGGGTTTTCACAATGGTGACGATACGGATTTTTATTTGCGTAAAGGTTTCTCCGTGGTTGCGGTTGAAGCTGACCCTGGCTTAGTTGAAGAAGGCCTGAAACGCTTCGCCAAAGACATTGCCGCCAAGAAATTAATTTTACTGAATAAAGCGGTTTCCGCTAACCAAGGAAGGCAAAATTTTTATATTCATCCCAATAAATCTGATTGGAGCAGTTGTGATAAGGCTATGGCAGAAAGCGACGGCTCGCGAGCCAGAACCGTTTCCGTGGCTGCAACTTCTTTCAATAATTTGTGCCAAGAGTATGGCACTCCTTGGTACGCCAAGATTGATATTGAAGGTTGTGATTTAAGCGTGGCCGAAGAGCTATGCAGTTTGGCGGCCAAGCCGCCATATATTTCCTTTGAGCTATCAAAACGCGATTATGCCGGCATATTTTCTTGTCTCCGTGATGCGGGCTATAAAAAATTTCAGTTGGTTAATCAACTGAATAATCCTGGCCGCTTGAAAGACCCGAACCAACAAACATTTGAGGGAAAAAATATAAATTATCAATTTTCCAAGTATTCGTCAGGATTTTTTGGCAAAGACCTCCCGGCCAATAATTGGCTGGCTTACGACGAAGCCCTAGGCCGCTACCTTAAATATAGAGAATTAAAAATTATAGATAATCAGGAATTAGCTTTGGGCTGGCTGGATTTACATGCAAGTTTATAGGTAGAATTTAAGAATTAATAGTATGCCGGTAAAAATTTTATTTATTATCCCTCCGTATTTTAATATAGAAGACTTTTTGGATCCTAAGAATAGCCAAACTCTTCCGGCCTTTACCGTCCCTTATGGCCTTCTTTCTTTAGAAGCTTATATTAAAGCTAAGGCGACAAAAGAAATTATTATCAGACTTTTGGATTTAAACATAGAAGCTTATAAAATTGCCAAGAACCAGCCGGAGACAGTTAACATCAAGCAAAAGCTTATGGATATTGTCTTGGAGAAATTACAAAGTCCCACCGACATTGTGGGCATTTCAGCTCTGTTTAATAATAGTTATGAATATTTAGGCGATTTGGCCAGCGTTGTAAAAAAAGCGCCCATAGCCCCCTTGTGTGTTGTCGGCGGAGGATTGGCTTCAAACTTATATCAAGAAGTGCTGAATAATTTTTCGGCGGTAGATGGAGTTTGTTTTGCTGAAGGAGAAAAGCCTTTTGTTGATTTAGTTAATGCGGATAATTTTTATCAACTTTTAAACAACCACCCTGCCTGGATAACCAGAGACACCCTAAAGACAAAAAAATCACCCGAAGCTTCTTATGTGAAAAATCTGGACGATATTCCCATGTCTGATTTCGGTTTGATAGATTTAGATGATTACAACGGCAGATCATTGGATAAGCGGCATTGCAATCAAGACAATAAAAGGGAGATGGCCATCCACACCTCAAGAGGCTGCCCGTTTAACTGTGTTTTCTGCGCCAATGCCTCCGTCCATGGTAAAAAAATTAGGTATATGAGTGAGGCGCGGGTAGTGGCGGAAGTGGATTATCTGATTAAAAATTTTGGCATGAATGTTCTGTTGATAGAAGATGATCACTTTTTATCTGATAAAAAAAGAGCAATTAGAATTTTAGCTGAGTTTAATAAGAGAAATTTTAGAATAGAATTTCCTAATGGCATAGCCGTGCATGCCATAGATGAAGAGGTTGGTAAATTGTTAAAAACAGCTGGAGTTACGACGGTGCAGTTAGCGGTTGAATCTTGCTCTGATTATGTACTGGGGAAAATTATAAACAAACCTCATCGAGTTTTTCAGATAAAAAAAGCGGTAAAAATTTTAAAAGATAATGAAATTTTGGTCCACGCTTTTATTGTTATCGGCCTGCCGGGCGAAATGGATGAACACCGGAAAGAATCGCTAGAGATTATTAAAGAAATTGGTTTTGACTGGGTTTATTTTTTTATTGCGGCGCCCATTGTGGGCAGCCGACTATATAAAATTTGCGTCGAAAATGATTATTTAGTCGATAAGGATTTTAAAAATCATATAGTTTCTAAGGGATCAATTAAGGCACCGGGAGTCGATCCAGAGCAAATAGAAAAAACAGCCTATGAAATGAATCTTGACGTAAATTTTATTAACAACCACAATGTTTCATTAGGTCTTTACGATAAGGCATTGCCTTATTTTATCCACATCGCCGGCAAGTATCCTCAACATGCTTTAGTGCACTATGTCCTTGCCAATATCTATAAACAAAAAAAGGAGAATGATTTGTCAAAGACACATCACAATATTTATTTGAATATTATTAATGAAAATAAGGAATGGAAATCATATGCCGACAAATTCCGCCTATAACAAAATGACGATTTTACATATTACGCCTCATCTGGGCGGTGGCGTCGGCAGAGTGATTTTAAATTATCTTAACACGGTCAAGGACAGCTCTTTGTTTAGGCATAAGGTGGCGTGTCTTGATTATGCTAACGATAACGCATTGGCAGTAGCTAAAAAAATTAAGCTCGAGTTGGCTGACAAACTGTCAAGCAATCAAGAGAGACTTATTACAATGATCTCAGAGGCTGATGTGATCTTGGTTCATTGGTGGAATCACCCATTGCTGTATGATTTTTTAGTGCGCGTCGTTTTGCCGCCTTGCCGTTTGGTAATGTGGAGTCATACGGCGGGGTTCAAGCCACCTTATGTTTTTACGGAAAAGATTCTTAAATATCCTGACAGATTTGTTTTTACAACGCCGGTTAGTTTTAAAACTAAAGAGGTTGGTAAGTTGAGCGACAAACAAAAAAGGTCGTTGCGGGTTGTTTGGTCAACTGGCGGTATTGATCATGTTAAATCGGTCAAGCCTAAACAACATAAAGGTTTTAATGTCGGTTATATTGGCACTGTTGATTACGCTAAATTACACCCAAATTTTCTAAATATTTGTAGTAAAATTAATATTCCGAAAGTAAAATTTATTGTTTGCGGTGGGGCCAATGAACGACGAATTAAACAGGAGGCCGAAGCTCTGGGTATTGATAAAAAATTTAATTTTACCGGTACGGTAGCGGATATTACTAAATATTTAGCTATTTTTGATATTTTTGGTTACCCCTTAAACCCCGATCATTATGGCACCTGCGATCAGGTGCTGGCGGAAAGTATGGCGGCCGGCGTCGTGCCTGTGGTCTTGCCAAATAGTATGGAAAAATATATGGTGAAAGACGGCCTAACGGGGATTGTGGCTAAAAATGAAGCGGATTATATTAAGGCTATTCAAGACTTATATCAAGATAGGAATTTAAGAAACAGGTTGTCTAAAAATGCCAAGTATTATGCCGCCAAAACATTTTCCGTGACTAAGATGGCGCAAGAGTGGGAAGCAATATTTAAAGAGGTGCTGGTGACTGCAAAGACCGGCAAGCGATGGCCTCTTAAAAAGAGTAAGAGAGAATTGTTGGCCAAGGACGTGTTTTTGGAATCCTTAGGCGAGTACGGTAAGGATTTTATCAACTACTGCCGGGCCAAATCGACAAACGAAAAAAACAAGGCAGAAAAAAAAATTACCAAACTTAAAAATTCTTTATTGTGGAAATCTAGGACAAAGGGTACGGTGCATCAGTATTATTCTTTTTTCCCCGATGACAAGCTGCTGGCTTGTTGGAGCGATTTAATAAGTGAAAATAATTAAATAATTATGAATATGCAACAAGATCCATTAGCGCAATTTCAACAGGAGGCTGTTGATAGAGGGGTGGCTTATAAAAAGAACGCCGCCCTACAATCAGCCAGAAAAATTTTTTTTGAAGAAATTAATAAATCTAAATATGCTTACAACTTTTTTTGGTTAGGCAGACCGATTATTCAGGTACCGCAAGACTTACAAGCTTGGCAGGAGATAATCTGGCAGGTTAAGCCGGATTTAATTATTGAAACAGGCATTGCTTGGGGCGGTTCCATTATTTTTAGCGCTTCCATGTTGGTACTTTTGGAAGCGTGCGGAGAGATAGCTAAAGGTGAGGTTATCGGTATTGATATTGATATCCGTGAACATAATAAAAAAGCCATTTTAGCCCACCCTTTGAGCAAAAAGATTACCATGTTTGAAGGATCAAGTATTGACGAAAACATTATTAACAAAGTTAAGGAGCTTGCCAAAAACAAAAAAAGAATACTGCTTGGTTTGGATAGTAATCATACTCATAACCATGTTCTGGCTGAACTTAAAGCTTACGCGCCACTGGTCAGCGTCGGCAGTTATTGCGTCGTAGCCGATACCGGTATTGAGGAGTTGCCGGTTGGGGCCCTTTTTAATCGTCCGTGGGGAGTAGGCAATAATCCCAAGACGGCCATAGATGAATTTTTTAAAGATAACAATGATTTTGAAGTTGACGACACCTTTGAAGCGAAATTTATATTTACGAGTGCGCCCGGCGGGTACTTAAAGAGAGTAAAATAGTATGGACAATCAAGATAAATTAATTAGCATCGGTCTGCCGGTTTATAATGGCGAAAAATTTATTCGCCAAGCCTTGGATTCGCTTTTGGCGCAAACCTATCAAAATTTGGAAATAAATATTTCCGATAATGCCTCCATCGATCAAACAGAAGCTGTGTGCCGAGAATATGCGGCCAAAGATAAGCGAGTGCATTATTATCGCAATGAGCGGAATCTGGGAGGGTGGAATTTTAGGCGCGTGCTGGAATTAGCCACGGGAGAATATTTTATGTGGGCGGCGCACGATGATTTGTGGCACAAAGATTTTATCGCCAAATTGGTGGCAGGCCTTGAAGATAATAAAGATTGTGATATGGCTGCCAGTAATGTTATTAATATTAACATTGCCGGCAAGGTTCTTAGCCGTAATTCATCCATAAAAAAGTTTGCCGATAAGAATCATTTAAACGCTTTAGTTGATTTTTTAAGAGAGCCGGAAATTTTTGGCAAGGCCAATTTAGTGTATGGTATTTATCGGGCAGAGTTTATAAAAAAGATATATGATAGGTATGAGATGAGCAACGAGTACTGGGGAACGGATTCTATTCTATTATTCGGTTGTCTGTGCCGCACCAATTTGTATGTTTGTGAGGACTATTTGTTTTTCAAAAGAGACACCAAGACGGTAGTTAACTTTTCCCGGCCAGATGACGCTAACTCGGACGACCATACTTTTCCACCCTTAAAATATGTTGACGACTATGTTAATGGCTTTATCTTGGCGGCTAAGGGTACGATTTATGAAGAATTAGCCAAAGTGATAATGAATTTAAGAAGAGATTTATATTTAAAAAACAGGCCTGGCGGATTGAAACGATTGGTAATAATTTTTTCACATTTATTTATGCATTGGGGGTGGAAAAACCTCATTTTTAAATTAAAAATAATATTTTCACAGGCGGGCTTGAAAGGTAAGCTGCGCAAAATAAAAGAATTATTTAATAATTATTAAAATGTTAGAAAAAATTGTCAAACTATTGAAAAATCCATTGACGGAATACGGGAAAATCATCCCATATATTACATATAAACTTAAAAGCGTAAAAAGAAATGGCTATGAATTATTCGGTAATGGAAAATTTTCCACGGATTATGCGGGGCACAACGAATTGCTTAAATATGTTGGATATATTAGAGATGGATTTTTTATAGAGTGTGGCGGCAATGACGGTTGGAGCGCCGACCCAACATATTATTTAGAAAAAATAATGAGTTGGCGCGGCATAATCATTGAGCCCCTAGCTGTCTATAAAAAGTGCGCTCGTCGCAGGAAAAAATCTTTAATTTACAATTATGCTTTAGTGGCGGATGATTATTCAGCCGGGTGTTTAACTTTAATGGATTGCAATTTGATGTCCGTTGTTAAAGGCGTCGCGGGTTATGATGATTGGGTTAAAAACGGAGAGGAAGTTCAGAGGATAAAAGCCAAAGAAATAACGGTGCCGGTAATTACTCTTAATAAGCTGCTGGATGAATACTATAAAAAATATCCCGCGCAACAAATTGATTTATTAGTTATCGATGTGGAAGGATACGAACTAGAGGTTTTAAGAGGTATTAATCTTAGTAAGTATCAACCGAGGTATATTTTAGTTGAAGCTCAAACCGCAGAAAGAAAAGAGAGCGTGGATAATTATCTATTGCCTCGCTATGAATGGTTGGCGAAGCTTGGTCACGCAGATTATTTATACAAATTACCAAATAACCTATGGAAAATGACGCCCAGCCGTTAGTCAGTATCGGTATCCCGACTTATAACCGGCCGGAGGGTCTGCGCCGGACTTTAGGCTGCATCACCGGCCAGACCTATAAAAATTTGGAAATTATCATTTCCGATAACGGTACGCCCGGCCCGGCAGTTGAAAAGATAATGGCTGAATTAATGACCAGAGATGGACGAGTTAAATATTTTAAACAGCCACAGAATAAAGGAATGACTTTTAATTTTAGGTTTGTTTTAGACCAGGCAAGCGGTGATTATTTTATGTGGGCGACTGATGATGATTATTGGGAGCCGGAGTTTATCGCCACTATGGTCGGACTCTTACAAATTAATCCACAAGCCGTTATGGCTTTTTGCTCCTTCAAATTAAATGTCGGCCCTCAAGTTTTTAATTATCTAGACGAACATTCCGGCCTGTCTTCTCCTGATATTAATAAAAGAATAAACACTTATTTATCTTGGCCGGATGAAACTGCCGGCAAGGCCAGTATTTTTTATTCTTTATACAGAAGATTGGAGCTCGTCGCGGGCGTTGAGGGCACCTGGTTTTATTGGAGTATGCAAAATTACGCGCCGGATAATTTTTTTATTTTTTATATGCTGACTAAGGGATCAGTTGTGTTCTCTAGCAAGGCGTTATATATGGTTACCGCCGATAATGTTAAGGAATATGAATCCCGACCCCCCAAAAAATTTATATTAGTTGCTATTTTTTTAATATTTTTTAAGTATCTCAAGATTTTAAAAATGATAACAAAATATTACTTTTTTAATATAAAGACGCTTTTAAATAGCCAAGCATCAGTTTGGTGCAAGTTTTATTGGTTGGTTAGATACCCTTTCTATATCTTATATTTGATAACTAAGACCACTGGCCGTTTATTATTTAAAGATTATTTTTGGAAAAAATATTTTTAATATGGAGGCAAATTTTTCAACGCCAATTCTTTTTTTAATTTTTAATCGCCCCGAGGCCACGCAACTGGTTTTTGACGCCATTAAAAAACAGCGGCCCAAGTATTTATATGTTGCCGCTGACGGGCCGCGGCCGGAAGTGGCAGGCGAAGCGGCCAGCTGTCAAGCAACCCGCGACATCATCAAGCAAATTGATTGGGATTGCGAACTAAAAACTTTATTCAGAGATATTAACCTGGGTTGCGGCCAAGCGGTGAGCGGGGCTCTTGATTGGTTTTTTTCGCAAGTGGAGGCGGGTATTATTATAGAAGATGATTGCTTGCCTAATGAAACTTTTTTTGAGTTTTGCGCCGAGTTGCTGGATCAATATAAGGACGACCGGAGGGTAATGATGATTTCGGGCACCAATCATTTGTTAAATGAGGCGGAGATGTTTGACAGCTACTTTTTTTCCCGAGTGTATACGGTCTGGGGCTGGGCCACTTGGCGCCGCGCTTGGAATTTGTACGATATTAATATGACCGCTTGGCCGGAGTATAAAAAAAATAAAAGTCTGAAAAAAATATTTGCCAATAAAAACGCGCGCTATTATTTTAAAGATAGTTTCAACCGAGCTTATTACAAAAAAGCTGATACCTGGGATACACAGTGGGTTTTTTCCTGTTTAGTTAATAATGGCTTGACAATAATGCCAAAATATAATTTAGTAACTAATATTGGCTTGGTAGGCACGCATACAGTCAAGGGAAAGAATCCATCTGTTGGCAGGGCCAGTAAGGACTTTGCTTGCGAGCCTTTAGCGCAGCCCGCCGCAGTCAAACCTGATTTAGAGCTAGAAAATAAGCAATTGGAGAATAGCGGCATTACCAAATTTAGTTTTAAATCCAAGGTAATAATGTATTTGAAAAGCAAGTTGTCTAAATAATTATGACCGCCATTAAAGAAATACTCAAAAAAATATTATTGCCTGTCAGAAAAATTTATTTTGACCGGCTGATTAGTAATTATTTTTCCACCGATTTCAAGAAGCGCGCGCTTATAGCCTATATTACCAAGCCTTTCTTAAGCCAAGATCGTTATTTTCATTCCAGTTTTGCCGAGAGTCGAGTCATTGCTCAAATTTTTAATGACCTTGGTTATGTGGTTGATATTGTTAATTATGATTATGGCGGTCAGGTGGATTACGAGCCATATGATATTATCTTCGGTTTCGGCCCGGTTTTTGCCAAAAGTTTTAGACAGCCAACCAAACCGAATATCATCAAAATAAATTATGGCACCGGCACCCATCCGCAAGTGAGCAATCAAAAGTGCCGGCAAAGACTGGAGGCTGTGCGCGATAAAAAGGGCCGATATATTTTGGAATCAGTCAGACTGGTTGAGGAGGATTATTTGCCGCAAACGACTTTGGCGGAGGCTATTGTGCTTATTGGCAATAATTATACGGCTGATTCCTATTGCCGGTTTTTCCAGGGTCCGATTTATCAGCTGCCGGTATCTTATTATTCTTTTTATGACAGCAACAGTATTATAGCCAACAAAGATTTTACCGCCGCCAAAAAACACTTTCTTTTTTTTACCGCCGGCGGCATGATTCATCGCGGCCTGGACTTGCTCTTAGAATTTTTTTCCCAGCAAGCTGATTTGCATTTGCATATTTGTTGCCCCATGGATTTAGAGCCGAAATTTAAAAAGGCTTACGCCGCAGAGTTGGCGCGTCCCAATATTCATTATTACGGTTTTATTAATATTAAATCGGCTATTTTTAAAACATTAATTAATAAGTGCGCTTTTACGATTCTGCTTAGCTGCTCCGAGGGCCAGTCTGGTTCGGTCGCTAATGTCATGGGCAACGGTGGATTAATTCCGCTTTTAACCAAAGAAGTCGGTTATGATATTGATAAGCTGGGCGTGGCGATTGATGATTTTAGCGTGGCCGCCATAGCGTCAGCGGTGCAAACGGCTATCAATAAAGATAACGAGGAGCTGGCGGCTATGAGCCGTCTGGCTGCCGAGACGTCCGAAGCTCGGCATTCTATAAACGCTTTTGCCGATAGTTTTCGGGAGGCCATTCAGAATATTATTAAAAATAATATTGGGAAATAATGATATGAAAGTTTGTCACGTTACTATGCATTATCAGCCCTTAGTCGGCGGTCAAGAAGTTTACATCAAGAATTTGATTGATATTTTTAATAAACACGGCATCCAATCGGATGTTATTCAGCCTTTCAATTTTCATCGAGGCGTTAATAGTAGCGGCGTAAAGATTATCTATACGCCGACAATACCCAAGTTGCCGCAGTGGCTGAAGTGGTTTGTTTTTAATCTCAATTTACGGTTTTATAGAAAAAAATTAAAATATTATGATGTTTTAATTTGTCATTACCCTTTTCATTATCCCGCAGTCAAGTGGCACAAAAAAGTTATCGTAGTGTCGCACGGTATTTTGTTTGATAAACAACTTAAAACTATTTTTGACAAGTATTTAGCCAAGGCCAGCCAGCTGGTTTGCCGCAGTCGCTGCCTAGTGGTAGCCAATGATACTGATTTTTTAAGATACAACGGTTTGGCTTTGACGCCGGCCGAAAACTTTTTTACCGAAGTTAAACCGCGGATGTGGTTTATTCCCAATTGTATTGATATTGATAAATATGCTGATCAGGGCGCCAGTAGAGACAATAAGATTGTTGTGGTAAGAAATATCCGTCCCGACCGAGGTATTGATTTAGCTATTAGAGCCTTTGCTTTATTTAATAAAGAGGTCGGCGGTTACCAATTAGCTTTTATCGGTTCGGTGGGTGATAAAAAGTATTATGAGCAGTGTCGGTTACTGGTTAGTGAACTGGGTCTTGACAATCAGGTTGAATTTATTGGCCATTTAAACCAAGAGGCGGTCATTAAACAGTATGCCGCTGCTAAAATGTCTTTGGTGCCATCACTAGCTAAAGAGGGCACTTCCTTAAGCGCTCTGGAATCTATGGCTGGCGGAACACCGGTGGTGTCTACTGATATCGGCGGTCTGGCTGATTTGCCAGCCCTGAAAGTAGCGGTTGAAGCTGAATCGATGGCTAAAGCTATGCTGGCTATTATTAATGATTGGCAGTATTATTCAACTCAACAAAAGGCCGAGGTACAAAAATTTAATCTTAATAATTGGGCGGCGGCCTGGTTAAAAGTTATTAAGTCTTTAAGCCATGATTATTAATTTGTATGAAAATTGCTATTATTTTAGGCACTAGGCCGGAAATTATTAAACTAAGCCCGATCATCCGTTATTGCGCTAACAACCAATTGGATTATTTTATAATCCATACCAACCAACATTATAGCGACAATATGGATAAGATTTTTTTCAAAGAGCTTGGTTTAGTTGAACCGCAGTATAATTTAGGCATTGGCTCCGGCGAGCATGGCGCGCAAACCGGCAAGATGCTTGTGGCCATAGAAAAGGTTTTGTTGGCAGCTAAACCGGATTTGGTTTTAGTGCAAGGAGACACCAACACGGTTTTAGCTGGCGCGTTGGCAGCTGCCAAATTACAAATCAAGGTTGGCCACGTGGAAGCTGGTTTAAGAAGCTACGACCGCACTATGCCCGAAGAACTAAACAGAATAGTGGCCGACCATATAGCTGATTGGTTGTTTTGTCCCACCGACCAACAAGCCAAAATTCTTTTGGGCGAGGGCATAGCCAAGGAAAAAATATTTATCACCGGCAACACTATCGTTGACGCTATTTTGCATAGCATTAAAAATATTAATCATGATTTATTATCAAGACTTAACTTGAAAGAAAAACAATATATTTTATTAACCATGCATCGGCCGTCCAATGTTGATGAAAAAGATGCACTAGCCAAACAATTAACTAATATTTCCCGGTTAGCCGAGGATAAGGGTCTGGAGGTTGTTTTTCCCATTCACCCTAGAACTTTAAAGAACATTAAAGCCTTTGCTTTAAATATACCTGACAACATTAAAGTGATTGAGCCTTTAAGTTTTATTGATTTGCTGACTTTGGAAAAGTTTGCCAAAATTATATTAACCGATAGCGGCGGCTTGCAAGAGGAAGGCTGCATTTTAGGCGTACCAACCTTGAATTTAAGAGATAATACCGAAAGACCGGAATGCGTGGAGGTGGGCGCCAGTAAAATTGTCGGCTC
>JAKAFD010000057.1 GCA_021818075.1 bacterium | reverse complement strand
TTTTAATCAGGCAGCCGTGTTGGCCCAAACTCTGGCCGAAAATTTACAACTGCCCCTTAATTTTAAAGATTTGCAAAAAATAAAAAATACCAAACCACAAGCGTCTTTATTGGCTCACGACCGTTTAAGTAATCTGAACAATTGTTTTGTCTGGCGCGGCGAGGCTCTGACCAATCAAACTATAATTTTAATTGATGATGTGGCCACCACCGGCGCCACGCTTAACGAATGCGCCAAGGTCTTAAAAGCCGCCGGCGCCCGGCGAGTGTGGGGGATAGTCGCGGCTAAATGACGGCGTGTGAGCCGTTATCCCGGCCAAGTAAAATTTTTAAAATTTTACGCGAGCCGGGATCCAGAGATAATATTCACTCATAAAACACCCCGTTAGCTAACGAGGTGTTTTATTGTGCCTCCAGTAGAAATTCCGCCTCGCCCTCGCTTCCGCTCGGTCTTCGTTGTACCGTGCAGCGCTGAACGCTCCCGTTGGTCGCGTCCATCGTCGCTCGTCTAAATTTTTTGCCAACCGAATTTTGGCAAAAAATTTGCCTTGCTCCTGCCCGTTCGATTCCTTTTAATAAAAATATACTAAACAAAGCGACTCTATAAAATATAGAGTCGCTTTGTTTAATGTGCTCCCAGTAGGAATCGAACCTACACTACGAGATCCGGAATCTCGCGTTCTATCCATTAAACTATGGGGGCTGATGATGTAAATTGGCGGAGAGTGAGGGATTTCCGCCCTCGCTCGGCGCCGGAATTGCGCCTCGCTCACTTGTCCTCCCGTTGCCGCCAAACGCTTCCGTTGGTCGCGTCTGGCGTCGCTCGATTATTCGCCTCGTCTTCCGCCTCGGCTCATATCTCGCTCGCAACCAGTTCGAATCCCTACTAACAGTAAAATTTTTTACCAAGCAGTTGGCTTGGTAAAAAATTTAATGCGGAGAGTGAGGGATTCGAACCCTCGAGCCGGTTTCCCGACTAACACCTTAGCAGGGTGCCCCTTTCGACCACTCAGGCAACTCTCCTTCTGATTAAATAAAGCCAAATTAAAAAGCAACTTGGCTTGTTTTAAATCAATGTTTTTTGTGCTATAATTAATTTAAATATAGAATAAACTAAGGTAATTGTCAATTTATGGCCGAGGTTAACGACCAACAACCTGACCAGCCAGGCTACGAAGAATATTTAAGCTGGCGCATTCCCGAGTACGAAAAACACCAACGAGGTTTTCGGTGGTATTTAATCGGCAGCATTATGGCCGCGGTTTTGGCCGGCCTGTCTATTTTTACCCCCAATTTTTTATTTGATTCGCCGAATTACCTGTTTTTAATCATTATTGTTTTGTCGGCGGCTATTTTGTTGTTAATTAATGTTATGGCGGGCGAGGTGGATTTTACCATTACCTCGGACGGCATTGAGGTCGGCGATAAATTTTATGACTACGACGAATTGAAAAATTTCTGCGTCTTATTTAAACCACGAGAGGAATTGAAATCTTTATATTTTGAGTTTAAATCAAATTTTAGGCCTCGCTTGCACATACCTTTAGGCGACGCCAACCCGTTGGAAGTCAGGGAAATATTATTAGCTTTTTT
Source organism: bacterium (assembly GCA_021818075.1). GTDB lineage: Bacteria > Patescibacteriota > Patescibacteriia > Patescibacteriales > Patescibacteriaceae > JAKAEX01. The sequence goes on along the minus strand of JAKAFD010000057.1, from coordinate 2,705 downwards.
AAATGAGGATCTGGACCGAACAGATGAATCCAGCATTGATTATCTGTCAAAAATGTTTAAATTATAGCTGATTTGACTAATCTAAAAAAATATTTTACAGTATAGTATCCCTGTTGTTGGGATATTTTAATTAAAAGCACCCGTCGTTCAACGGATAGGACGCCAGCTTGCGGAGCTGGCAATGCAGGTTCGATTCCTGCCGGGTGCACAGTTTAAAAAATGTGCTTATTTTTATAAACCCGTCTTAAACGGGATAAACAAAATATATGGAGCAAAGTTACGCTCAATTGGGGCAATTCTATGCCCAAAATGCCTGGTGGATTATTTTATTGGCCTTATGGTCAATCCCTTGGAAGGGTGTGGCGCTGTGGAAAGCGGCCCGCGCCAGCAGCAAGGCTTGGTTTGTGGTGTTGCTGTTAGTCAACACTGTGGGCTTGCTGGAAATTATTTACATTTTCGGTTTCAGCAAAAAGAAAAGCTAAAAACAACCCGCCTGCGGGCGGGTAAAAGGAGAGGTGGCAGAGTGGTCGAATGCGACAGTCTTGAAAACTGTTGTTCATGAAAGTGAACCGTGGGTTCGAATCCCACCCTCTCCGCCTTCGCCTAAAGTTGCGGCAGACACAGTCCGCACGAATAAAACAATCCCGATAAACATCGGGATTGTTTTTATTTGTGGATGAGTTAAATTATAGGTATGCCCGGTAGTACAACTAAAGGTATTGCCGGAGCGAAATTTTTAAGAAAAACTCTGAACATATTAATCTTCAATAATAAATGATATGTTCAGGTTGTACTACCGGGTATGGATTTGCATACTCCCATTACTCAAATTGACCGCGTGGGCAAAGCCATGGCGGCCAAACTCAAGACTTTAGGCATCGCCACGGCCGGTGATTTATTATTTTATTTGCCGTTTCGCTATGACGACTTTTCTCAAAGCCTGCCCATCAGCCAGCTTACCGCCGGCAGCCGGGTTAATATCGTCGGCGAAATTGAAATGATTAACAATAAACGCAGTTTTCGGCGGCGCCTGGTTATCACCGAAGCCTTAGTCAGCGACTCAAGCGGCGTGGTGCGCGCCGTCTGGTTTAACCAGCCGTTTTTAATCAGGAACTTGAAAGTCGGCGACCGCATATCTTTGGCCGGCAAGGTGGAGGAGGAATTCGGCCAGCCGGTAATGGTGTCTCCGGTTTATGAAAGGTTTAGCGGTCAGGCTTTACATACTCAGGGCCTGGTGCCTAATTACAGCTTGACTGCCAACTTAACGCAAAAACAGCTGCGCTTTTTAATCAGCCAGGTTATCAGCTTGGCTAAAACCTTAACCGACTGGCTACCGGCCGATATTTTAACCAACTATAAATTAATGGATCTGCGGCGAGCGCTTTATGCCGTCCATTTCCCCAAAAGTTTGGCCGAAGCGGAGGCGGCCAGACAGCGTTTGGCTTTTGATGAATTATTACGTTTGCAGCTGCGAGCGCAAATTTCCCGCCGCCGTTTGAAAAAAATGTCCGCTTGCCCGGTGGTGTTTCAGGCGGCGGCCACCAAGCAATTTGTCGCCAATTTGCCTTTTACCTTAACGGCCGACCAGCGCCGCGCCGCCTGGACGATTCTTAAAGACATCGGCCGCAGTGAACCGATGACCAGATTATTGGAAGGCGATGTCGGCAGCGGTAAAACCGTGGTGGCGCTCATGGCCATTTATAATACCGCTTTGAATAATTTACAGTCGGCCTTACTGGCGCCGACCGAAGTTTTGGCCAGTCAGCACTTCCTGTCGCTTAGTCGTTTATCGGCCGGGACCAAGCTGACCATCGCCCTGCTTACTGCCAATAAGTGCCAACTGGGCGGCGCGGAGAAAATTAAACGGCCGGAACTAATGAGGCAAATCGCGGCCGGGGAGGTGGACTTGGTTATCGGCACGCACGCCCTGATTCAGGAAAAAGTCGTTTTTAAAAATTTAGCCCTGGCGGTGGTGGATGAACAGCATCGCTTTGGCGTGGGTCAGCGCCAAGCCTTATTGAAAAAAAATCAACCGGCGCCGCACTTATTATCCATGACCGCCACGCCCATTCCGCGTTCCCTGGCTTTAGCGTTGTATGATGATTTGTCTTTATCAATTATTAAGCAGCAGCCGAGCGGACGCAGCCCGATTATTACCAAAATTTTCGCCGAAGAGGAAAGAAGCCAAGCTTACGAATTTATGAGGCAGGAAATAACCAAGGGCCGCCAAGCCTTTGTGATTTGTCCGCTGATTGATGAGTCGGACAAATTAGGTGCTAAATCCGCCACTGCCGAATATGAGCGCTTGGCCAGAGATATTTTTCCGGAATTTAAACTCGGCTTGCTGCACGGCAAATTAAAATCAGCCGACAAGGAAAAAGTGTTTCAAGATTTTGTCAGCGGCGCCACTAATATCTTGGTGGCGACGGCGGTGGTGGAGGTCGGCATTGATATACCTAATGCCACGGTGATGATGATTGAATCCGCCGAACGGTTCGGTTTAGCACAGCTCCATCAATACCGCGGCCGCGTCGGGCGAGGCGAATACCAATCGTATTGTTTGCTGTCGGCCGCCATTGCTGACCAGGCCAAAGACCGTCTGGCCATGATGCTTAAATTCAATAACGGTTTTGATTTGGCCAAAGCCGATTTAAAATTCAGAGGTCCGGGCGAAGTTTATGGCACTTTGCAAAAGGGCTTTAGCG
>JAKAFD010000056.1 GCA_021818075.1 bacterium | reverse complement strand
AAGCGTATTGATAAGGATAAGCAGAGCGGCCAGCGCCGCCGCCATTGCCATTGGCCGCGGTGCCCCAGGCATTTCTCACCGGTCGTCCCCAAGTGCCTTCACCGGCTTGCGTGTAATCGCAGTTAATAACTTTCCAATTGTCATAGCCGCCGTTATAGCCGCCGGCAAACATAGAGATGATACCGCTACCGTTTAAAGTGCCGCTGACCCGGAAAGCTAAAAGGCCGCCGGCACTACCATTCCAAGCCGACGCCGACAACGAACTGTTAACCGTTAAATCGGTATATTGGGGCACGCGCTGAATAATAATTTTTTGCGTAGCCGGGTTGCCGTAAATTTTGGTCAAATCGGTTTTGAAAGTTATAATATTATTACTGACCGACTGGACCAAAATTGATTCATAATTGCCGACATAACTGTAATCGGCGCTGGTGCCTTGCAAATTAATAATTAAAATTTCATCTCTATTTTTTAAACAAGGGCCGGGGGCCGGGCTAACCGTGGCGGAATTAACCGTCAAATCCGTGACCGTAAAAATTTTGCCGTCAGCGCAACCGTCGTTATTTAAATCAGCGGTGGCTAAATCCGTGGGCGAACTGATGGTGTAAGGGCCGCCATCCGAACCGGTACCAAAATTGGAAACCACCAAGGGCGAACACATGGTGTCCGGCGTGGCCACGCACTCGCCGGCCGGCAAACCGCCGCTGGCATTACCCAGACACCACTGAATCTGATAACTGGAGCCAATTTTGCTATAGCTATAATTAGAGCCGTCGCACACTTCGCCGTAAGGCGCGATATCCGGATTGGCCGGGATTCTAACCATCAGAGTATCATTATCAGCTTGGAGCGGCGTGCCAATGGTAATGTTATCGGGATAGCTGCCGATGCGATTTAAATATAGCTCTAAAGCGGTGCGTATTTGTTTGATGTCGGAAATACGGCGGGCGTCCTTAGCCCGGCTCCTGACGCTTTGCACGCTGATTACGGCCAGGGTCGCTAAAATACCGATGATGATAATCACCACTAAAATTTCTATCAATGTGAAACCAGCCGGCGCTGTTATTTTTTTTACCGACATATAATAACACAATTATAACATTTTTTCGTTCACCCCACCAACAAAAAATCACCCCGAATCTGTCGGGATGATTTTTATATTAAGGCGAGTTATATTACTTCTTGGCTGGCGTATCCTCTTTGGCCGGCGTTTCCGCTTCGGCCGGAGCCGTAGCTTCAGCCGCCGCGACCGGCGTTTCCGCCGTCACCTTGCGCGGCGCCGCCAAACTGAAGACTGCTTCGCGCGGCTGATTTTTTACCGTGACGCCTGCCGGCAGGTTCAAATCTTCCACTCTGATGACATCGCCAATCTCCGCCAGCTTGGACAAATCAACCTCAATTTTGGTAATTAAATTTTGCGGCAAGCATTCAATGGTTATTGTCCGGGTATTTTTGATTAAAGTGGCGCCCAGATTGCTAATAGCCTGGCTCTTGCCGACCGGCACTAAATCAATATCCACCACCACCGGACGATCGGGATTAATTTGCATAAAATCAACATGCAAAATTTTATTCTTCAGCGGTTCGCGCTGGATTTCTCTGATTAACACCGGCACGGCCGCCTGGCCGTCAATTGTTAAATCAATTAATGCCGCCTGATTAACCTTGGCTAAAAATTTATCCAGCTCGGTCTCGCTTAAAAATAAGTGCTGATTAGCGACGCCCGCTCCGTATAATTCAGCCGCCACCTGTTCCTGACCGGCACTCGGCTTGTCTCGCGTTACCGCGTTTAGTTTTATTTTTTCCATAGTTTTCCTAAACCTATTAATAATTTTTTATCTTGGCTCTGACGATAATGCTTTCCGCCACCCCGATAATCATCAGGTGAGCCAGCATGGCGCTGCCGCCATAACTTAAAAAGGGCAAACCGATGCCGACTACCGGCAGGAGGCCCATATTCATACCAATGTTAACGAACATTTCAATAAAAATCAAGGTAACAGAGCCTAAGAGGAAAAAAATGCCGAAATCATTGTTTATTTTCTTCAAATTAGCCAAAAGCCGGTAAAAAATAATGGCAAAGAAAAACAAAGCCAAGGCCACCCCGACAAAGCCCAATTCCTCGGAAATAACCGCGAAAATAAAGTCATTTTTGGCTTCCGGCAAAAATTTCAGCTGGGATTGAGAGCCAAAGCCCAAACCGCGCCCCAGCCAGCCGCCGGCGCCCACGGCAATCATCGCCTGGTTAACATTATAATCGCGGCTCAAGGTCGTGCTGGGCGCCACAAAAGACAAAATTCTCTGCTTTTGATAATCCTTGAGGAAAAACTGCCAGCTCAAAGCAAACAGGGCCAGTATGGCCACGATAATGATTAACAGATATTTTTTGGGAAAATTTAAAAAAATCACCAGACAAAACCAAACGGCAAACAAAACCGCGGCCGAACCCAAGTCCGGCTGAACCAATACCAGCATTATTAGAATGCCCACGCCCAAGCCGCTGATCAAGAGGCGCCGCAGCGGCCGCGAGGACATCGGTTCGTCCGAAAAATAACGCGCTAATAACAGCAGCAAACAAAATTTAACCAGTTCCACCGGCTGCAGGCTAAAGCCCCACAGAGAAAACCAGCCCTTGGTGCCGTTGATGATTTCGCCAAAAACCAGCACCGCTATCAATAAAATAACCGCCGCCAGATAAAAATAATGGTTATAGCTGTAAAAGAAATAATAATCAACGAAAATCAAAGCGCCCATCAGCACCACGCCCAGAATCGTGGCTAATAATTGTTTTTTGAAAATCGCCAAGCCGCCGGCGCCCTGGCTGTAACTGACGCTGTAAACTTCGGCTAAACCAAAACAAACCAGCAGCAAAACCGAGGCCAGCAAAAACCAGTCTAAATTTTTGACGATAACTCTTAATTTGCCGAACATAGCCGGTTAAAAAATAAAGGCCCCGCCAGTCAAAAGCGAGGCCAACCAATTACCGCTAAACGCCGGTTAGTCAGAGGGACCGAAGTTATTATTGTCTAAAATATTAATATCGGGGATAACTGTTATGTCCGTAATATTAGGCAGTTTGCCAATGATTGTCAAATTAACCGCCTGCTGCTGCCGGGATTTAAAATCGGCAAACACATAACGATTAACGGCGACCAAATTCCGGCCGCTGTATAAAATAATTAAAAATGGCGCCTGCTTATAATTAAAATAAGTTTGGTTGGTCACATTGAAAGTCAGCTGGTTGATATCCAGATTGCCGGTTAAGCCTGATTCGTTGCCGCCCAAAAATTGCTTGTCCCTGACCATAAAGTCAATGCGGTCCTGGCGGTATTTGTCCCAGCTGGGTATGTCGTGGGCGTTAATTCGCCGCCAGTTGAAGTAATCCAGCACCAGCACTGCTTTGGACGGCACCGTGGTGATGGTTTGATTTAAACTGATAATAAACTTTTGTTCATTGGGCAAAATAAAACCCGTACCCGCGCCCTGCCGCTGGCCATCCACCAAGAAATAATAATTAAACACGCCCCAGACATTGGTATTGGTATTTTTCAGCGCCCCGACCAGGTCGTAACGGTTATTGCCCAGCGCCAGCGCCTGGGCATCCAAAATTTCCAAATTAGCATCATAATTATAACGCACGATATCAATGGGCTGGCTCAAGGAATCTAAATTCGCCCGTTCTTCTTTTAAACCGACGAATAAATAATCAGCCAGCAGGTATAAAGAAAACGACCACAAGACCGAGGCGACAATGGCCAGCGCCCAAACCACAATCAAAAAAAAGATTTTAGTATGTTTGGCATACCACAAACCGAGATTTAATTTCTTGGTGCTGGTGCCTTCCAGGTCGGAGTATCTTTCCACCCGCGCCGCCATTTCATCGCTGGGTTTTAGTTTATCAACCAAACTCTTGGGCGCATTGATTAGTTTGTCAATAAAATTATCCAAAAACATATTTCATTAGTTTCCCTCCCCTTACTAAGGGGAGGGTAAGGGAGGGGTGTTAACCCCCTCCTGTCCTCCCCCTTCTTAAGGGGGAGGAATTTAGTTGTTAGTCGCTTACTTCTTTAAAATTAAACACCGGACCGACGGCGATTAAATCTCGCCCCTGGTGGTGATAAGCCGCCACCATCAGCTTCACGCCGTCAATGGATTGTTTCAAACTTTTAACTTGGTTGCTATTAGGCACTGGAAAAACCAGTTTGACCTGTTTGGCGGCCAGCGCCGTGATGTAATAACGGCTGGTGAACTCGTTTAAGAAAGTCCAATCCTTGAAATAAAACTCATCGCCGTTCAATTCTTTAACTATCAATTCTTTGACG
>JAKAFD010000055.1 GCA_021818075.1 bacterium | reverse complement strand
TCAAAATCTTTGTCAGCCAACAAACTCTTAATGTCCGTCAAGTCGGTCTTGATTTCCTCTATCAGACCAAGCGCCTCGGCTTTGGCGTCAGCGTCTTTTAATCTCTGCGCCGTTTTGGTCAGACTGGTCAGGCGTTTGGGCACATCCGTAAAAAATTTCTGCAAATTAATCATGGCATCCAAAGCGCCGCGCGTTTCCATAATCGTCTGGCGTTTATCGCCCAAGTCGCTGAAAATTCCGCCCATATCCACTTCGCCCGACTCGGCCACCGAAGCTTTAGCTTCTTCAATCGCCGCTTTATAAGCATTAATCGCGTTGGAGTAATCCGCCAAGGCTATGGCCGCCGCCGCCGCCTGGTCGCCTTTAATCTTGGCGACGCGAGTGGTATAGGATTTTAGCGAAGAAGTATAACTTTTTATCTCGCTGGTCGTGCGTTTAATTTCCTGATAAAACTGCACGATATTATACATCTGGCCGATACAATTTTGCATCGGCTGGGCAGTGGAATAAAAATCGCCGGGATTAAAGTCTTCGGCCGTGGCGCTGCCGGCTTCAGCTGAAGCTGTTTTAACATCTTCAAACGCCTGCTGACAATCGGCTGACGGCGCGCCGCCCAACTTGGTTAAATTTTTTAAGGCCTTGTTCCACTCGTTGGTAATGCGTTTCACGGTATTGGTGATATTTTTTTGTTCCTGTTTAAATTGGTTTTCATTCATGCCCATCGGCCCTTGCGGACCTTGGTTGGGGCCCATCATCGGACCTTGGTTAGGACCTTGGTTGGGGCCCTGCTGCGGCTGAAAGCCTTGATAAGGCTGTTGATTCATCATCGGCTTACAGGTCCAGCTTTCTCCAGTCTTGGGACAGGTCGGCGTGCCATTAACCACAGTCGGCGCGCCGCTCGGGCATTCCGGCTGCTGGCCGCTCGGGCAAACCGCGCCAGTTGGCTGGGTGGTCGGCTTAGCCTCCGGATGCATTTGTTCATAAGTGCGTTTAGCCGAAGCGCACTGGTCATCGGTCGCTAACTCATTGCGCATATACTCGCACGGCTTGATGCCGCCGCTCGCGGGCTGGGTGGTGTTGGTTTGTCCGCTGCGAGCTTTATCAGCCGCATCGCATTCAGCGGCCGTGGCCTGACGATTTAGAGAATAGCAAAAGAAAGTGCCGCCGCTCGTGGGCGGTTGCTGCTGGCCGGAAGGCGGCGGGGTGCTGAACCTGCACGCACAGGCTGCTTGGTCCCAATAGCCGGTACCACAACCATTGCTTGGCATCTGACAACCCGTTGAGCCGCCAGGCGGCGTATTATTGGTCGGGGCCGTGCCGCAGACCGGCTGGCTGTTGTCCGAACACCACATACTGGTGCTGTTGCCGGACGCCATAGAACCGTTGGCGCAAACATAAGACGCGCCGTTAGGGCAGGGGCCGGTCAGGGGGTAAATCGTTTCGCCCAAAACTTGGCCGGCTTGCAGATGAAAGCAGCCGAAACCGAGGCAGTCTCTGGCCGCTACCTGATGTCCGGCCGCTAGCGCTAAAATAACGCCGCTAACCAAGATGGTAAGTGACCACAGCTGCCATGTCATTTTTTTTCTCATAGGTTTTTATGTTAAGCGAGCGGCCAACGCCGCCGCGTGATTAACTGATGATGTATTCCTCTTTAAACATTTTAAGCATTAAAATAAAGTAAGACAAAAATAACGGTCCGATGATTAAACCAACCAAGCCAAACAGCGACAAACCCATAATCACGCCCAAGATAGAAACGAGCGGATGAATCTGCCCCACCCTTTTTTGAATATAGGGCCGCAAAATATTATCCACGCTGGAAATGACTAAGCCCCAAGCCAACAAACCGATACCGGCGCCAATATCGCCCTGCGCCAATTGCAGCAAAGCAGCCGGCAGCCAAACTAAAGACACGCCGAACATCGGCACAAACGAAGCCACCACCGCCACCAACCCCCACAGCACCGGCGCGGTCAAACCGAAAACTACAAAGCCTAAGGCCAACAGCGAACCCTGCAGCAGGGCAATCAGACCGGAAGTAATAATGGTGGCGCGAGTGACTTTTTTCAATTCCCGCTGCAGCTTTAAAGTATTGTCGCGCCCGAACGGCATCACTTCAAACACGGTCCGGCTCAACTTGTCCTCGTCGGCGGTCAGTAAAAAATATAATAAAAAAAACATTAGCACATAAGAAATCAATTGATTGCCGATAACCGACAGCGTGCCGAAAAGCAAACGGCTGGCCGTGGAACCGGCTTGGGAAATTTGCTCGGCCAGCACCACGGCGTCCAGTTGCGGCAGCCAGCCGGTTAAGCCGCTCCACCAGCCGGCCTGTGCCTGAATGCCGGCAATGGCCACGGGAATTTCCTTAATCAGCACCGAAGCCAAAAAAGACACGGGCAACAAAATAACCGCGATGGATAATAAAATAATCAGCATGGCCGCCAAACCCGGCCGCAGTTTCCAGCGCGCGCGCAGAGTGCGATAAAAGGGTAAAAAAATCACAAACAAAATAAACGCCCCTAAAAGAGCGCTTAAATAAGGCCACAAACCGTAAAGCAGGACCGCCAACAGGCCGAGAATTAAGATTATGGCCAAAATTTTCTTCAACTGCTTCTCCTCCATCATAGGCCCTTTAAAGCTTAGGCGTCTTTTCCATTATAACAAATCCGTGGCCAGTTAAAAAGGCAGGGTGTAATTAATGCTCTCCGGCGCCTGTTTTTCCCAGCCGGTCGCGTCCAGGGGAAAAACTTTTACTTCGTCAAAGACTTTATATTTTAAATGGTTGTTGGTCCGGGCGTAATCGTAAAGTTCTTTGGTCAGACGCACATCCTCGCGGCAATATTCCAAAATTTTCTCCAGCTGGCCCTCGCGCCACCAGGCTACCGCCTGCAAACCGTGCGTCAGCTTGCCCTGCCCCAGCGTGCCGTCGGCCACCAAGTCTAAGGCCAGCCGCTTGCCCAAAGAATTTTTTATTTCTTCCAGAATATCCAGCACCGGCTGCCGGCTCAAATCGCCGGCGTAATATTTGTTTAAAATCGGTAAATCAAAATGTTTTAAATTATAGCCAATCAGCAAATCGGCCGCTTCCAAAAGCGGCCAGAGCCTGGGCAAGTCCGCTTCCCAAAAACCTTCGTAAACATCGCGCTCGTAATCGTAAATAACAACTAAAGACAAATCAAGGGCGGCCGGCTCGCGGCTGCCCACTTCTTGAAAAGTATTTTTGGTCTCAATATCTAAAACGATTTTTTTCATAAGCCGCTGCCAGCTTATTCTTGTTCCAGCTTGCGCCGCATAATCGGCGGCAAAATTTCCGCCCACGGTTCGTTCTCTAAAACCGCCTCCGGTATCTCTTGGCCGGTATCCTGACAAATACCGTAAGTGCCGCTCTCAATCCGCTCCAAGGCATTATCAATCTTGTCCAGCAAGTTTTTGAGCACCGCCAAAGACGAACCCTGTAAGATATCTTCCACGGCGTCATTAGCCAGGTCGTCCTCGTCCGGATTGTCCATGGGGATTTCCGGCTGGCTGATGTCTGCGATATTAGCGTGTACTTCCAGCCGCTCTTGTTCTAGGCGCTCTTTCATCTTTTGGATAAACTCGGGACTAAGCATAAATATTATAAAAAGTATTTTTATTATATAGTATTTAAAATAAAACAACAACAATTAAGCTAGAAGCCGTAAGCTATAAGCCATAAGCTAAGAGCCGTTAGCTATAAGCTTTTAAAAATAGTAAAAAAACCATGATTTATTGGGCTAATAGCTAACAGCTAACGGCTCATAGCTAGAATTGGCTTATTTTAAACCCCTCGGCTTTGCTCGGGACAAGTATTTTAATATAATTTATTTAATATTAGCCAATATACCTGTGGTGAGTGCTTGTAGTGAGCTTGCCGAACTATGTCGAACCATTGACATTTATCTTAAAATATGATATAATTATATTAATAAATAAGCATTATTAACAATCAGGAGCCAAAATGGCTAAAATCAATCTGGACCCGACGGTCAAGCAATTAGCCTCTTTAAACCGACGGATAAATATCTTAAGGGGTAAGGTTACCAAGCGAAAGCAAGAATTCTATACGCTGGTGCATACCAGAATGGACTACCGCACCAGAAGAAGGCAGTTAAGAGATTTGAGAAAAAAAATTCAGGCCGCGACCGACAAAAAAAACGAATTACTAATGGCCAAACAAATACTGAAGTCGGAACTGAAGGCAACAAGGAAGGAACAATCCCATTGGACTATTTGCGACCAATGCGGTCTGCCTGATACCACCGGCAGCGCCATTTGTCCGGACTGCGGCGGCGAATGTCTGCCGTATCAAGTTTAATAAGAGCAATCAATCATAACGAACGATTGCTCTTTTTTTATTTTTAAATAAAACTTAAAATAATTTGCGAGCCTATACAAATTTTACCGTCCCGTCCGTCCTGCGCCACTAATAAATCAGTACCGT
>JAKAFD010000054.1 GCA_021818075.1 bacterium | reverse complement strand
ATTTCACGGGGTAAAGTTTATTCCTCAAAGGCGCCTTGTTTTGAGGCGAAAGTTGGTGGTCCGTCGCTTTATTATGTTTAAAAAAATCTGTCTAATTTTTTTACTGGCTCTAGCCTGCGGTTTACCAGCCGGCGGAGTTTTAGCTGACGCCCGTTCCTCACGCTACGGTTTAACCGATGCGGCGCAGGGCAACCTGCCGGCCGGAGAAGGGGCCAGGCCCAGCGAAAGTTTGGCGATTGAGGCTGGACGAATTGTCGGTACGCTCCTGGCTTTCCTGGGCGTTATTTTTTTAGTCTTAATGATCGCCGGCGGCATTATGTGGATGACGGCGGCCGGCAACGATGCCCGGGTGGCCACAGCTCGGCGGTTAATCATCGCCGCCATTATCGGTTTGATTATCGTGGTTTCCGCTTATGCCATTACCACCTTTATTGCTGATAATCTGTTGGCCGGCAGCAGCGGCAGTTCCACCGCATCCAGTAATACGGCCAGCACCGGCGGCTGTTGTTATGTCGCTGGCACGGGCAACCCCCCGACACCGCCGCTTTGCGTTGACGCCGAGAGTGAAGAAGCCTGTACCGGTACTTATGCCGGCGCCACTTTTTATCAAGGTCAACAATGTTCGGCCGTGGCGGGCTGCCCTTAATTAATTTGGTTTAGATGAAAAAAATTAATGGTTTAAAAATCTGCCTGCTGTTGATTTGGCTGGTGGTCGCCATGCCGCTGGCTCCGGTTCAGGCCTTAGGCGGCCTGGATAAGACTGCTGACAAGGCCGGTTTTGTGGAAAAGGATATTATCAAAATCGGCGGTAATGCTTTAAATGTTATTTTGTCGTTTGTCGGCGTGTTATTTTTAATTATGATGATGGCGGGCGGCTGGCTGTGGATGACGGCGGCCGGTAAAGCCACGCAAGTGGAGCTGGCCCAGAAACTGCTGGTGGCCGGCATCATCGGGGTAATTATTGTGGTGTCGGCTTACGCCATTACCGCTTGGGTGGGCGACAGTCTAAGCGCCAGGCAATAAACATCCGGTATGAAAAAAATATTTTTAAGCGCTTTAATGATTTTTGCTCTGACGGCCGTGGGCAGTCTGGTTGTGGCCGGGCCGGCCGAGGCGGTTAATCTGAAAGACGCTTTCAACAATTCTTCCATTTTGGATAAAACGGGCAGCCGCAGCGGCTACAACACCGGCGAACGCAATGTGGAGCCGATTATCGGCAATATTATTTCAGTGATTCTGTCTTTTTTGGGTGTGATTTTTTTAATTTTGATGGTCTATGGCGGCTATATGTGGATGACGGCCATGGGCAACGAAGAAAAAGTTAAAAAAGCCCAGGCCCTGATTGTGGCGGCAGTGCTGGGTTTGATTATTGTGGTCGGCGCTTACGCTATTACGGTGTTCGTGATTGACCGCATGACCACCAGCCTGCTTTCCCAAAAATAATAAAGGAGATTGTTATAATTTATGACCAGGTTTAGCTATAAAATTTTAATCATCATGGCGCTAATCGGTTTAGGGCTGCCGCAATGGTCGCTGGCGGCTACGGTTGGCAATCGTTTAAAAAATGTGGTGACCAGCCAGCCGACTTACGACTACGATTCCACCACGCAAAACACGGTTACGGAATACGCCGGCAACTTGATTAGTGTTTTTCTGGGGCTCTTGGGCGTGATTTTTGTTATCTTGATGATTTACGCCGGTTATAACTGGATGACCGCCGCCGGCAATGTGGAAAAGGTGGAAAAGGCCGGCCGGATTATGCGGGCTTCGGTTATCGGCTTGTTAATTACCGGCGCGGTTTATGCCATGTGGATTTTCTTATTTAAAAAAATCGTCAGTTTATAATTATGAAAAAAATAATCTTCGCTAAAAATTTTTTAGCCGCCCTGGGCGTCTTGGCGCTGCTGGCGCCGCAGGCGGTTTGGGCCATCGGTAAAATTACCCCCTTGCAGCTCCTGGACCAAAACACGGTGATTGACATTCAAGATCAGGGCGACCGCACGGCTTCCGGTTACGGCAACACCACCAACGAAACCACTTTAACGCAGTATGTGGCCGATATCATTAATGTCTTTTTCGGTTTGCTGGGCACGATTTTTATTATCTTGCTGGTGCTGGGCGGCTACCGCTGGATGACGGCGGCCGGCAATGAAGAAAAAGTGGAAAAAGCGCAACGCACCATCAGAGTGGCGGTTATCGGTATTATTATTATCGCTTCAGCTTATGTCATTACTTATTTTGTCTTCTCGCGTTTGCCGGATGCCGGTTAAGGTTTAAAAATGAAAAAACCTCTGCTTTAAGGGCAGAGGTTTTATTTTTTAATTAGAAACGACGAAATAATAGGGAACGCCATTATCATAGCGATTAGCCAAATTAGTTACATCCAAGGTTTGGCTTTTACCTTTTATTTCCAGACGATTATTAACGGTATACTCATAGAAGACTACCCGGTATTTACCCATGGGTAAACTTATGCGTAAGGACCAGGGGCCGCCATTTCTTTTTTCCGCGTCGCCCACATCGTGGCTGGCAATTAATTTGCCGGTACCGGCGCTTAAAAACTCCACATGAATTACCCGGTTCAGCCAGCGATTTTTAATCAAGCCGACTTTCCAACCGGCGGCTCCGTTATCTTTGGCATAACCGCCGCCCTGGATGTTAAACAGCTGCTGTTCAACCTCCAAGCCTAGTTGCTGTTGCTGGACATTTAGGTCGTGCGATTCCAAGCCCAAGCGACGATGGCCGATCTCAATGTCGTCTTTTTCGTTCATGGAAGCGGGCCGCAGAGCGCCGCAACCAAAGAGAACAGCCGACAGAGTTAAAGCCAAGACATAAAATACAAACCTTTTCATTACAGTACTCCTAAAATTGTGTATAAAACGAACAAAATTGTTTTCAATTTAATATATAATTATATCATAGTTAGCCAAAAAAGTCAATAGATATAACCATTTTTTATTTAAAATAAGCCAAATTTAAGCTTTAATTTTTTAACCTTTAGTCGTTAGTAAGATATTGAAAACCTTCGGTTTGACTTTATTTTAAGAAATTGCTAATATAATGTTGACTAAGCTAGTATTTTACAATACTGGCTTTTTTTAAGAACTATAACCTAAAATCTAATTTTATGAGTGAGATTACCAGCGCCATTAAACAAATCTGCGAGGAAAAGGGCCTCGGCTATGAGGCGGTTATTGCCACCATTGAATCGGCTTTGGCCGCGGCTTATCGCAAAGATTACGGCGAAAAAAACCAAAACATCAAAGTGGAATTTGATCCGGAAACTACCCACACCAAGGTTTACGATGTGAAGACGGTGGTGGAAGATTTGCCGGACCTGCCGGAAACGCCGGAGGGTGAAGAACCGCCGGAAATTACTCCCGGCACCTTAACCGAAGAGCAGGAAGCGGAAATTCGCCGGTTTAATCCCAAAACGGAAATCCAACTTAGCGAAGCCAAAGCCATCGCCAAAAAATATAAAATCGGCGACGAAATTCGCACCGAACTGCCGTCCAAAGACGATTACGGCCGCATGGCAGCGCAAACCGCCAAACAAGTCATTATTCAACGGCTGCGCGAAGCGGAACGTGATATGGTGCTGGCCGAATTTAAAGACAAAGAACACGAAGTTATCACCGGCGTAGTCCAGCGCCGCGAAGGCCGGGTGATTTTGGTTGATTTGGGCAAAACGGTCGGCTTGATTTTACCGGAAGACCAAATCAAAAACGAACGCTACTCCACCGGCAACCGGTTGAAGGTCTATGTGCGCGAAGTTAATTCCACTTCCCGCGGTCCGGAAATTCTTTTGTCCCGCACCGCGGAAGAAATTTTACGCAAAGTTTTTTATTTGGAGATTCCGGAAATTTCCAACGGCTTGATTGAAGTTAAGGGCATAGCGCGCGAAGCCGGTTCCCGCGCCAAAGTGGCGGTGGCGGCGTTAAGCGACAATATTGACCCGATCGGTTCCTGCGTCGGTCAGCGCGGCGCCCGCATTCAGACGATTATCCGCGAAGTCGGCGGCGAAAAAATTGATATTATTGAATATAGCGATCAGGCGGAGGAATATATCGCTAATGCTTTGTCGCCGGCCAAAATTGAAGCGGTGGAACTGGAGGAAACGATGCGCAAGGCCACGGTTAAAGTGGCGGCCGACCAGTTGTCATTAGCGATCGGCAAGAACGGCCAAAATGTTCGCTTGGCGGCGCATTTAACCGGCTGGAAGATTGATATTATTGACGCCGAGGCCGAGGAGGTTAAAGCTTCTTCAGAAGAAGATTTAACCGCGGTAGCCGAGCCGACGGCCGAAGCAACAGTTGAGGAAACGGTGGCGGCAGAGACGGAGCCGGTCCCGGCCAAACCAAAAGCCAAGCGCGGCCGGAAGCCCAAGAAAGCCGAAGAAACTACTGAAGAGATAGTTCCTGAAACAGAAGTTGTGGCGGAAAATGGGCAAGATTAAAATTTTTAAATTTTATAATTTTTAATTTTATAAATAAATCCTAATTTTTAAATAGATATTAATTGGAAAGTTATTTAGAAATTAAAAATTATTTAAAAATTATAAAAT
>JAKAFD010000053.1 GCA_021818075.1 bacterium | reverse complement strand
CTACCGAGGACGGCGCCAATATTATTGAAGGTCTGTTTGACGGCGAAAAAATGATCGGTCCGGACGGCAAAGTCTATGATGTGCCGGTTAATTACGCTTCCAAGTCTCGTCTGGTGGAAGGCGATTCGCTGAAATTAATTATCACCGCTTCCGGCACTTTTATTTTTAAACAAATCAAACCGGTGGACCGCCGGCGCTTGGCTGGCGTGCTGGAAGAAGGCGACAACGGCGAATATTACGTGATGGCTGACGACCGCCGCTGGCGGGTGCTTAATGCCAGCGTTACTTATTACAAAGGCGAGCCGGGCGATGAGGTGGTTATTGTGGTGCCGCGTGAAGGCTTGGCCAAATGGGCGGCGGTGGAAAACATTATCAAACGCTGATTTAGTATTTCCTCCCCCTTGGCAAGGGGGAGGTCAGGAGGGGGTCTTATGACAAAAATTTATAATCAGCAAGAACTTAAAGATATAAGAAAAAAGTTGAGAAGACAAAGCCATGAGGTGGTGTGTGAAAAATTGTTTTGGCAGAAAATAAGAGGAAGTCAGATTGGTTATAAATTTAGGAGACAGTTTAGTATCGGCCGGTATGTGGTCGATTTTTATTGTCCACAATTAAAATTAGCTATAGAAATTGATGGCGCTACTCATTCTACTAACAATGAAATAGAGCTTGATAGAGAGCGACAAAATTATCTTGAAAATTTAGGCGTAGTTGTTAAGCGTTATTTTAATATTGATGTGAAGAATAATTTACAAGCGGTTTTGGCTGACTTGATAAATACTTGTGAAAATTTAAAGTAGACCCCTCCCTAACCCTCCCCTTAGTAAGGGGAGGGAAAATGAGATTTTTTAGTTTTTGACAACCTCGCTGATAACGGTTATTATACTTAAATTATGGCAACTCTTTATCGCAAATATCGGCCGCAGAATTTCGCGGAAATTGTGGGGCAAAATCACATTAAGCTGACTTTGGAGCATGAACTCAAAAGCGGACAGCTGGCGCACGCTTATTTGTTTTGCGGTCCGCGAGCGGTGGGCAAGACCACCTTGGCTCGCGTCTTGGCCAAATCTTTAAATTGTCTGAAAAGGAAAGCAGGGGAGGCCGAACCCTGCGACCAGTGCGTCGCTTGCCAGGATATTGTGGCCGGGCGGGCTATGGATATTATTGAAATTGACGGCGCCAGCCATACCGGCGTGGATAATGTGCGGGAAAATGTCATCGCCAACGCCCGCATCCAGCCGACCAGCTTGAAATATAAAATTTTCATTATCGACGAGGTACATATGCTGTCAACCCCGGCGTTTAACGCGCTCTTAAAAATTATGGAAGAGCCGCCGGAGCGGGTGGTGTTTGTTTTATGCACCACGGAAGTCCATAAAATCCCCACCACCATTATTTCGCGCTGCCAGCGGTTTGATTTCAAAAAAATCAGCGTTAGCGATATTGTCAAAAAATTGGAATACATTGTGGCGGCCGAGAAAATCAAGGTGGAGGCGGGCGTGCTGGAAGGCATCGCGCGCCATTCCGGCGGCCATCTGCGCGACGCCGAAAGCCTCTTGGGGCAAATTATTTCTTTAGCCGAACCGGAATCAGCCAACGAACCGATAGTCGTTAAATTGGAGGACGCGGATTTAATTATTCCCCGCAATGATTTGCGAGAGGTGATGAACCTGCTGGAATTTATCGCCAAAAAAGACGCCGGCGGCGCCATTAATTTAATCAATAAGGTTTTGTATGACGGTTTTGATTTGAAAAATTTTACCGCCGATGCTTTGGAAATTTTGCGCCAAGCCCTGCTCCTGAAAATCAATCCGGAATTAATCGGCGTTTTAGGCATTGATTTGGGCGAGAGTTTGGAAGAGCGGCTGACCGGCATTGTTGGCCAGCTGTCGGTCAAAGAAATTTTAAAAATCACCGAACGGCTGATTAAGGCTCAGCAAGAATTAAAAGAAACCTTGATTATTCAGTTGCCCCTGGAAATGGCCGTGGCGGAGATTTGCTCGGAAACGACCGTGCCGCCAGCCGCGCCGGTTTTAACCGCGGCGCGTCCGGTCAAAACCTTGGCCGGCAGTGCGGTTTTAAGCCTGGAAGAAGTTCAGGCCAAATGGAATGAATTTTTAACTCGCGTTAAGCGCGTTAACCACTCCCTGTCGTTTGTTTTGAAAGTCTGCCAGCCGATTAGCGTGGACGGGCAGAATTTATGTTTGGCCTTCAAGCACAAAATCCATAAGGACCGCATCAGCGAACTGGAAATAAAAAGAATGGTGGAAGAGGTGCTGACCGAAGTTTATGAGCGAGAATTATTTTTATCGGCGGTGCTGGATGAAGCTTTAATCTTGCCGGAAAACGGGGAGAGTCTTGACAAAGTAGCCGCTAATAGTGATAATGGAGCTGATAAAACCGCCAATGATGAAGCGATTAACAATATCTTGAAAAATTTCGGCGGTAAAATCGTCGGTTAATAAATAGGATATAAAATAACAAAATTCTATACACCGCTCGGGGATCGTCTAATGGTAGGACAACAGGTTCTGGACCTGTTTATCTTGGTTCGAATCCAGGTCCCCGAGCGGTGTATAGAATTTATTTTGGGGATCGCCCGCCCGCTTCGCAATGCGAAGCATTGCGGGCGGGTCTAATGGTAGGACAACAGGTTCTGGACCTGTTTATCTTGGTTCGAATCCAGGTCCCCGAGCAAAAATAAAAACACCCCGATAACCACGGGGTGTTTTTAGATATAAAAATTAACAGCACTTGTGGCCGTCGCAGCATTTGCAGGCATTGCCAAAAAGCTTTTGCAAGCCAATGACGATTATGAGTATCGGCCAGGCGTAGGCGACGAAGGTGTCATTTAAAACGCCCAAGGCTCCCAAAAGAAACACTAAACCGATTAAGATGATGAAAATCGGCACCATTTTGTGGTGCGGGCAAGAGCAACGCATGCCCTTTTCATTTGGCTCCATAAAGTTTTAAAAATTATGAATTATAAAGTAATTATAGCATTTTTAAATCAATAAATAAACATAGTTGGCGGGTTTTTTAAAAATTATGTATATTTTTGGCTTATTTTAGCCTTAAAATAGTATAGCTATTGACTTTTTTTGTTAGATATGCTATAATTATAATATAGTTAAATTAGGCAGGAACATTTAAATAACAATAAAAAACGGAGTTAACATGAGTCCATCAGATTTTTTCCGCAATGATACTAATTACGACCCGGAAACCGGTGTGGAACTGGCGCCAGAAGCAATCGCCAAGCTGGAAATAATTAATGGTTCGTGCCAAGCCACCAGTTTGTTGGTTGGGGTGATACAAACCGTTAAAGAAACAATAACTGATAAACAGCTTTTGGCTGGTTTCCATTATTGTTTTAGCGAGCTGTTTGAATTGATTGGCGATTACCTGGTTTTAATCAGCTGTTTCAATTCATCTAAAGCCAGGGTCGGCAGTGACAACTACGAAGTGGACGAACTAAAAAGACTTGATGAGGGCAGGAAGATAAAGCATGATGCTTTAATCAGTCAAGTAAGAATCGTTGAGAGATTTTTGGTTAATCAGTGCAATTATCGTAAAAACATTGTACCTAAACAAGTTATTTTAGAACAACGGGAAACCGTAACCATTTGGGCTAAAGAAGTCTATCTGTCGCTAACCCAGCTTAAAGAGGAGTTTAAAAAAAATTAAAAGGGAACTTATAAATTAAGTTCCCTTTTTTCGTTGATGGACCGTTGGTTAATGATGAGTTAGAATTTTCTTCACCAGTTTGTAAATGACAAAAGTGTAAAAATCCGCATCGCCAGCCGGGACTTCGTAGTCCTTGGCTCGCAACAAAGCCCTTAATCGGTCGCAATTTTCTTTAAGCGCCGGTTCAATTGAAGCGCCGTTTAATAATTTTCTGACATTGGTTTTATAAACGGTGCCGGTAATCGTGCTAACCAATTCAACGATCTGTTGGTCTTTGATTAACTCTTTAATTACCTCCTTTTTACCTAAGCAGTGTTTGAGGTTTTTCAATTTTCCCTCCGATTTCAATGTGAATAAAACGAACTATATTTAAGTTGCTTAGATGATAACATAATAAAGAAAATATGTCAATAGGCTAAAAATGCCCATTTATTTGAAGTTTTCTTGATTCTTTGCTATCATTGCCTAAGCGAAAACTATTCTTATGTATAAAAAGAAAAAAGCGGCCAAAAAGAAGCGGGCCAAAAAACAGGGTAAAACCATTAACAGCTTGCGCTATTAAAGCTGCCGGCTGGCCGAAAGTTTTAGCGCCGGCGCGCGTATTTATCATATGGAGCAAGTCCAGGATCTGCGCGATAAAAGCGACGAGGAGTTGGTAGCTTTGGCTTTGCGGCAAAGCGATTATTTTGCCTTGATAGTTAAACGATATGAAGCCAGGCTGGCCGCTTATTTGCGCCGCCTTTTTAATTTAAATCGCGAAGACATTGAAGACATTCTGCAGGAGGCTTTCGTTAAAGTTTATTTGAATTTAAATGACTTTGACGGTGATTTGAAATTTTCTTCCTGGATTTACCGGATTGTTCACAATCAGGCGGTGAGCGCCTGGCGCAAAACA
>JAKAFD010000009.1 GCA_021818075.1 bacterium | reverse complement strand
TCCTTTTTATTAAGTTTTTAATAATACATTTTTAATTTAAGATTGCTAATATAATAACATATTTAATATTAAATGTCAATGGATAACAAAAAACCGCTAAAATTAGCGGTTTAATTATTAATATTAGCAAATTAATTTAAGTAGTCCAAAGCGTTAACCGGAATGCCGTTTAAACGAATTTCAAAATGCAGGTGCGGGCCGGTGGTGAAGGGGCCGGCGCCGCGCGTACCCGGCATACCGCCCGACAGGCCAATCACCTGCCCCTGGCTGACATAATCTTCTTCGTTGACGCTGATGGCGCTGACATGGCCGTAAACCGTGGACAGACCGTCATTATGAACCAGCATAATATAACTGTAGCCTTTGGCACCGCCGTCTTTAACGCGCGCCACATAACCGCCGGAAGCGGCTCTGATGGGCGTCCCCTGGCCGGCGCGAATATCAATGGCCGGATGTTCAAAAATTTGGCGGAAAGGATAATCGGGGTCGTGGAAATAAGCGGTAATGGTGTTTTTCGGCACCGGCCAGACAAAGCCTTCGGCGCTGGTATCAATGGCGTTGAATTTTTGATTTTTGGACAAACGGGCGCGCACCACTTTTTCCATGTTGGCGATATCGGCGGCCGCGGCGTCTTGCTGGCGTTTGGCCTCGGCCAACAAGCGTTGATATTCGGCTTCGGAGGCGTTAGTTTGGCTCAAGATAATTTCTTTGGCGCCCTTTTCATCTTTAACCGCCAGCTGATTGGCGCTTAAATCCTCCTGCAGTTTATTTAAACTGGCTTGCTTGTCGGCCAAATCACTGCGGTCGGCCACCAAACCGGCTTGTTTTTGTTTTAAATTGTCCAAACTGGCAATAATGCCGCTGTTTAAATCTTTTAGATGTTTAACCTGGTCCAGATATTCCACGAAATTATCCTTGGTCAGCATAATTTCAATGTCGGTTTTATCCCCTTCTTTGTAAAGCAAGCTCAAGGCTACGGCAATTTGTTCTTTCTCGCGTTTGATTTCTTCTTCCTTGGCGGCTATTTCCAAATCCAGCTTTTTCATTTCCAGTTGAGTTTCTTCAATATTTAATTTTATTTTTTCCAAACTGGTTTGCAAACTGGCTAAGCGGTTATCAAAAATCGCCAATTGGTTTTTCAAATCGGCTTTCTCGGCCTGCTTCTCGGCAATGGCCCGCTGGTAAGCTTCCTGTTTTTGCTTAAGGGCATCTATCGCCTGCTTCTTGGCGGCAATATCCTGATTAATCTGATCCAGCTCCGGGTCAGCCGCCGCAGTTGGTTCGCCGCCGAGGGGCTTACTAAAATCCAGACCGCTGATACTCCCCCACGCCGCGGCTACGCCAAAAACACCGACCACTAAGGCGGCAATAACAATAACGGTTAGCTTTAACTTTAAACCGGAATTCATTAGCTAAATTATAACAAACCTCCCTACTCTTTGCCAATTTTTTAATAAAACTTGAATATTTTATTAGTATTGACAAAATATTAATATTATGCTATTTTTAAACTAATTACTTTAAAAAGTTAATATTTTTACAACAAATTTAAAGGTTTAATGATGAAAAGATGCCTTATCATTGCAGTTCTCTTGATCTTTGTCTTAATTAATATAGGACAAGCCGGCTCGCCTTCTCGCGTTCGTTTCCTGGTACACGGCTCCAAGCAACTGGATAGCGTTTTAGAAATCAAGACGCATTTTATCCCCGCCGGAAATTTAATTGGCGAGTTAAAACCTTTGTGTTACAGCGGTGTGGCAATTTGGCCTTTGAAAAAAGTGGTTTACTTTGAACCACTCCTTGGCTGGAACTTTGCGACGGACGAACCAATCCTGGCCTTAATGTCGTCAACAACCATACCAATGTCTAATTTTGGGACTGTCTGGAGTTGGTGGGACCTTGAGTATCAAACAAGGACTAAAGACGGCTACATCTTTGCTCAAATGGAGTGTCAGCCGCAAAGTTGGTTAGCTATCGGTGTTGAATTGGAGTTATGGGGAAATTGGCAACGAGGTCCATGGAATATTGGCATGGGGCCAAACATTCTCCTGCGGTATGGTACGGTGGGGCTTGATATAGCCGGCCAATACCGAGCTCATGATGATGTGAGAGATTGGGAGCTGGCTGTGAGATTTCATTTGTTCTATTAAAAAATTTAAAGACGGACTGTTTACAGCCCGTCTTATTTTTTTATTTTAAAGTTTATTGATAGCCGCGGTTATTCTGGTTAAAGTTTCTGCTTTACCGCAGTCCAAGGCCATTTTAAATGGGCCTTCGCTGTCTTTCAAACCGGTTAAGGCAACGCGCATAGGCCAAAGATAATCGCCGTTTTTCTTTCCTGATTTTTTCAACCAATTTAAAATTTCGGTTTCAATTTTTGTAAAATCCGGCAAGTTGTCAATTTTATCTTTTAATTCCAATAAATTAACTTTGACTTGCTCTTTGGTTAAATCTTTCCAAATCAATAGTTCGACACCATAGTCTTCTGGTCCGAACCAGGGTTTAATTAGTGTTGGAATCTCCGAAAAATATTTAATCCTGCTCTGTGTTGAGCTAAGCGCTCCCGATACTAAAACTGTGTTAAAATTACCTGTCGGCAAATATGGCTTAGCCAACTCTGCAAACTTCTCTTTTGTCATCTGCCGTATATAATAACCATTTAAATAATCTAACTTGTCTTGATCAAAAATCGCCGGCGACGCACCTAAACCATCAATATTAAATTCCTTTTCCAGCTCTTTCAAGCTAAAAATCTCTTTATCGTTTTTCGGATGCCAGCCGAGCAAAGCGCAAAAATTTATTAAGGCTTCGGGTAAATAACCCCGCTTTTTATAATCTTCTACAAACACATCGCCTTGGCGCTTGCTTAATTTACCGCCGCCTTTATTTAAAATCAACGGCAAATGAATAAATTTGGGCGGCGTCCAGCCAAAGGCCTGATAAAGC
This sequence comes from bacterium, assembly GCA_021818075.1. Classification (GTDB taxonomy): domain Bacteria; phylum Patescibacteriota; class Patescibacteriia; order Patescibacteriales; family Patescibacteriaceae; genus JAKAEX01. The sequence continues at coordinate 19,315 of JAKAFD010000009.1, read as the reverse complement.
AAAATGTTTTTGGGAAATGACGGCAGCCACTCTTCGCCTCTCGTGACATGGCTAATGCGCATTAAATAGTCGTCAACGACGCTGGCGAATTGATAAGTCGGCACGCCGTCCGATTTAATCAAGACTTGGTCTTCCAAATCAGCCACTTGAAAAATAATCTCGCCGCGCAGTTCATCAACCACTTTAATTTCGCCCGACAAGGGCAGGCTCTGGCGAATAACAAACGATTCATTATTAGCCACCCTTGCTTCCACTTCCTCGCGGCTTAAGTTGCGGCAAGTTCGGTCGTAGCGCGGCGGTTTGTGCCGAGCCGCTTGTTCCTCACGCATTTTAGTTAAACGCTCGGCCGAGCAAAAACAGCGATACGCTCCACCTTTAGCTAAAAGTTCGTCAGTATATTTTTTATAAATATCCAGCCGCTGACTCTGGATATAAGGCCCATAGTCGCCGATATAGGGCCTACCCTGAGCGGAGCCGAAGGGGCCTTCGTCAAAAGTTATACCCACCCATTTTAAAATATCAATCAAGCTGTCAATCGCTCCCGTCACTTCGCGTTTTTGGTCGGTGTCTTCAATCCGCAAAATATATTTGCCTTTCATGGACTTAGCCAAAAGATAACCGAACAAAGCGGTGCGTAAATTACCCAGATGCAGAAAGCCGGTTGGTGATGGCGCTAAACGAAAACGAACATCAGTCATAATTTTGTTTGTGTTTCTTTAAATTTTTCCAAAAACAAGGCGTAGGATGGGCGGCGGATAGGTTCGGCCGCCTCTATCAAGTCGGCAATTTTTATCCATTTAAAGTCTTTATTTTCGTGCGACAACTTAATGTCTTTTTTATGGCCGTGATATTTCAAGATAAACAAAGTCTGGCGCTGGCCCTTATAACCCAGGCGATAACCGCGCGGCCACTTGTATTTATAAATATTATCAAATTGTCCGATAATTTCAAAGCTGACCGTGCCCAACTCCTCCGCCATCTCGCGCATCAGGGCCTCCTGCTTGGATTCGTCGGCTTCTACGCCGCCCTGCGGCAGTTTCCAATGATGGCCGTTGTCACCGTCCTCTGCATCCACCAGCAGCACCTCATCATCTTTAAACAGCCAACCTACCACATTGGGCCGGTAAAATAAGCGGCTGAAAACTTCCTCTCGAAAAAACACTAATGGAAAAATCGCCACTGCCCGATAAATCCGCCGCAAGCGCTTGCGCGGCGCCAAACTTAAACGCCACAGCCACTCCAAGCCCAGGGAACGAAAAAATTTGGGCGAGCGCGGCGCCTTGCCGGTCAGATAATCAAAACTACCGCCTACACCGATGCCGAGTTTAGCGGTGGTGCGAGGTAGAAGTTTGAATAACAATTTTTCCTGATAAGGCGCGCCTAGAGTGGAAAAAATAATCTTGGGTTGGAAATGCCGCAAGTCGCTAATATCAAAAACATAGTCGCCGCGCCGTTCATCTTTGACTAAAAATCTTAATTCGGGATAACGCTGTTTCAGGGCCCTGGCGATTTCTTCGCGATTGGACAAACCGGCGTGCCAATTAATAACCGCCACCGGCCAATGATTGCTCTCGGCCAAAGACAGAAGTCTTTGCGTTAAATCGGCGCCGGTGTATCTTTCTAAATTATAACCTTTAAACCAACCGGCCAGTTTCAAACCCATGCCGTCCGGCAGCGCCAAGCTGGACCGATTTAAAATATGCAAAAACTCCTCGTCTTTTCTGGACTCCAGCAAGATCTCTGGATTAGGCGTGGTAATCAGGTGTTTTTTCTCGCCGGCGATCATCGCCGCCACGGCTTTAACCACCGCCTCCCGTTTAATTAAGGATACCTTAACTCCCAAAATTTTAATAAATTTTGTTGTCATACACCTTTAAACTAACACAAAAAAGCCTTTTTTTCAAGCAAATTTGACGAGCTGAAAAAAATCGTCTATTATTATCATAGATAAATTTGTACCTTTAAAAATAATGCGGGACTTGGCAAATTCTCTGATTAATTTTGAATAAAAGTATAATGATGTGAATGGATGCATGTGTTTCATAAAACACCTTGATTAAAGTGAAAAAATGTGAAGAAACGGTTGCTGTGCTCGCCGAGGCACTATCTATCGGCTCAACTTGCTTAACCAGCATGCCCTTCTTGCCAAGTCCCCATTATTCAATCTCTATTTTAAATAAGCCTTTCAATTAGGCTTATTTTTTTGACAAAAATTATGACCGCGCCCCTTGACATTTATTAAAAAATATTTAAGATTAAACGACTACGGTCTTTTAAAACTATTTTTCACCAACAGGAAGGCGTGTTATGTTTATTGTCTGTTTACTGGTCAGTTTGTTGCTGATCGGGTCGTTGCCGGCAAATGCCGGAACTACCGTAATCAAGGCGCCGCCGGTGTTTAGCGGATTGTCTTTGGAGGCGGGGTTGGTGCTTGACTGGTCGCCCTACCCCTACGATGCCGCAATTTACCGTCAGGAAATTGTGAGCTATCACGGTCTCAAAACCATGCACCAATTTTCCCCAGACGCGGATAAAACCATGTGCGCCGCGGCCTGGGAAACGGCCTTGGGCTATGAAGTGGCGGATTTTTGTTTTAGCCTGGGTTTTACCACTCTGGCCAGCCGGACTATTAATATCTACAGTTATTATTGGGCTGACCCCAATCTGCCCTGCGTTAACGAGGGCATTGATACGGGCTGTGAGCTGGCTTTCATCAGGCTGGACGGATTTTTACTGTACCGCGTGGGCATAGAGTACCATCTCTGGGACGGTTTCTATGTAAAGTGGCAAGGCGGACGAGGCACTTTTGAACTGTTGCAAGGCAGAGAGACTTACGGCACTGAAGACCCGGAAGCGGTTAAAAGCCTATATCAGGAAAATGTCTGGACCAATGATTTAATGTTGCGCTGGACGACCTCTGACCCGCAAAGCGGTCTGCGTTTTCTGATTGAAGCCGGCTGGGGCAAAGCCCAGGGTAAATTAGCCGCCGGCAACAGGTTCTTTTTTGGTCTTAAGCTTAACGGTCGTTTGTGGCAATTTTAAAAATGCGTTTGAGGGGACTTAATTATTTAATCCCCTCTTTTTTATTGGCAGCCACGCAAGAAAAAAGCGGCTGCGGCGTATTAAGATTAGTGCTATAATTATATTGACAAGCCCATTTTATTGTAATATTATTGGCTTTAGCACTCTTAATGTTTGATTGCTAAAAGTTCAAAGCTAATAATTTATAGCTAAATTATATGTTAGATAAATTTACTCATAAATCCCAGGAAGCGATTGTTAATGCGCAAATTATCGCACAGGAATATGGCCAGCAGCATATTAACGCTCTGCACCTTTTGGTGGCGTTAATTGAGCAGCCGGAAAGCCTGGTGCGTTCCGTGCTGGAAAAACTGCAAATTGACCCGGAACTGGTACAAGCTCGAGCCGAAGCGGAAATTGAAAAAATTCCCAAAGTGCAGGTAGTGGCGACCATGGGCATGGTTCAGGGTACGGCGGAAATGGCGGAAGTAATTGAACGCTCGCAACAGACGGCCAACAAAATGGGCGATGAATTTATTTCCACCGAACATATTTTACTGGGAATTTTAGACACGCGCTGCCGCGCCCAGGAACTCTTGCTGGGTTTGGGCTTGGATTATGCCAAGACGCTGATGATTTTAAAAGACCTGCGCGGCAATCAAACCGTTGACTCCCCCACGCCCGAAGCGCGGTTTAAAGTTTTAGAAAAATATACCATTGATTTAACCCAATTGGCGCGCGAGGGCAAACTTGACCCGGTCATCGGCCGCGATGAGGAAATCCGCCGCGTCATGCAGGTGTTGAGCCGGCGGATGAAAAATAATCCGGTCTTAATCGGCGAAGCCGGCACCGGCAAAACCGCCATCGTGGAAGGCCTGGCCCAGCGCATTATTGCCGGAGACGCGCCGGAAACTTTAAAAGGCAAACGCTTAATCAGCCTGGATTTGGGCGCTTTAATCGCCGGCACTAAATTTCGCGGCGAATTTGAAGACCGTTTAAAAGCCGTGATTAAAGAAATCAAAGCTGCGGACGGCAAGATTTTATTATTTATTGACGAACTGCACACCATTGTCGGCGCCGGCGCTTCGGAAGGTTCTATGGATGCCTCCAACATGCTTAAACCTGCTCTGTCGCGCGGTGAAATTATTACTATCGGCGCCACCACCACCAAAGAATACCAGCGCTATATTGAAAAAGACGCGGCTCTGGAACGCCGCTTTCAGCCGATTCAGGTTAATGAACCGAGCGTGGTTGACGCCGTGGATATCATGCGCGGCATTAAAGAAAAATATGAAGTTCATCACGGCGTCAAAATTACTGACTCCGCTTTAGTGGCCGCCGTTAAACTGTCGCATCGCTACATCAGCGACCGCTGGCTGCCGGATAAGGCGGTGGATTTAATGGACGAAGCCGCCAGCGCCTTGCGCATGGAAATTGAATCTTCGCCCGATGAATTGGACGCCTTGAAACGCGACTTGCGCCGCTGGGAAATCGCCAAGGTCGCTTTGGAACAGGAAATTAAAAATGCCAAAAATCCGGCAAGCGCCAAGAAAGCCCGGGTTCGCCTGAACGCCGCCAGCCGTAAAATGTCCAAGCTGCAAGAAACAACGCATCAGCTGGAACTTCATTGGCAAAATGAAAAAAATATTATCGCCGCCATTCGTTCGGCCAAGCAGGCCATTGACAAGCTTAAAGCGCAGGCCGATATTATCCAGCGCTCGGGCGACGATTTAACCAAAGTGGCGGAAATCCGTTACGGCCAACTGCCGGAACTGGAAAAAACCATTAAGCAAAAAGAGACTGAATTGGTTAAAGTCCAAAGCCAAGGCCAGCGCATTTTGAAAGAAGAAGTAACGGCGGAAGACATTGCTAAGGTAGTGGCCAAATGGACCGGTATTCCGGTGGCCAGGATGCTGGAATCGGAAGCCAAGAAATTGGCGCGCCTGGAAGATGAACTGACCAAAAAAATTATCGGCCAAAGCGGCGCCATTACCGCCGTGGCTAATGCCATTCGCCGCTCCCGCGCCGGCATTAATGAGGAGAAAAAACCTATCGGCACCTTTCTGTTTGTCGGCCCGACCGGCGTCGGCAAAACCGAGCTGGCCAAGCGTCTAGCTGATTTTATGTTTAACGACGAAAACGCCTTGATTCGCGTGGATATGAGCGAGTTTATGGAAAAACACAGCGTGGCCAAATTAATCGGCTCCCCGCCCGGCTATGTCGGCTATGACGAGGGCGGCCAGTTAACGGAAAAGATCCGCCGCAAACCGTATAGCGTTATTTTGTTTGATGAAATTGAAAAAGCTCACCCCGAGGTGTTTAATATTCTGCTGCAGATTTTGGACGACGGCCAGCTGACCGATGCCCGCGGCCGCAGCGTTAATTTTAAAAACACCATCATTATCATGACTTCAAACTTGGGCAATGAAATTATCCGCGAATCATCTATCGGCTTTTTGGATACCACCGACCCGGCCAAAGTCAGCTTGCGCCAAGACACTGAAGTTAAGGAAAAAATTGATAAAATCCTAAAAGAAAATTTCAAATTGGAATTTTTAAACCGGATTGATGAAATCGTCTTGTTCAAAAGCCTGACCAAGAGCGACTTAATGGCTATTGTGGATTTGGAATTGACTAAAGTTGAACAGCGGCTGAAAAACAAAGACATTAAACTGAAGATCGCCCAAAAGGTTAAAAATCTGCTGGCCGACAAAGGCTACGACCGGACTTTCGGCGCTCGCCCGCTGAAAAGCAAAATTCAGGAATTGATTTTGGACGAACTGGCCATGGAGATTATTGAGGGCAAAATCAAGGACGGCGACAAAGTGGCTATAACTTTGGATGCCCGCGACCGGATTTCATTAAGCGTCAATCAATAAAAAAGAAAAAAGCCGTCCTTAAAAGGGCGGCTTTTGCTATTATGGCTGACGACTGATGATTTTTTTAGCGATAACGCTTGCATAGCGGTCATCGGCAATAACTTTCTTGACATCCACATTTTGCGGATAGCGTTTATCATTCCAAGGGTAGCGGAATTTTTTTCTGATAATGTTGGCGACACGACGGGCGTAGGTTTTATTTTTAACTACCAGCACCGCATCAACCCCCCGAGAAATCATCACTTTTTCCAAAAAATTCCCCAACAAGCCGCACTCAATTTTTTGCGATAAGCCTAAATGTTTAAAATCCACTTCATGCTTAATCAGCTCTTTAAAAAATTGCAGCCAAGCTACCATATACAAAACTCGGTCGGAATTTTTTTCCTTAATGAAAAAATCAGCCAGTTCCGGTTTGTTTTTTTTCAGACAAGCAAAATATTTGCCCAAAGATTTGACATAGGCCTCATCAATCAATAGATAATCTTCTGTTGATAATGGCGGCTCAATATTTTTAACCGCTTGGCTGATTTTAATGATGCTTTTACTGTTGTCTCGCACTACTAATCTCCGATAAATTAAACGAACAATTTATTATTTTTTATAATTTTAACACCTTTTTTTAGAAATGTCAATACTTGCGAACTATTTTATTATTAAGCTGATATGTGCTATAATGCGAAGGTAAAATTCTAAGAAAATATGAAAAAAATTGCTCAATTAGCTTTTTTGTTTTTTATTATTTTTTGTTTAACTTTAGCCAAAAATAATATTGCTCAAGCACAAGAAGCGGACCCGGCTTTTAATCCCCACTACATCACCGACGAAGACGATATTCTCAATTTCGGCACTATGACCGCCGCGGAAATTCAAAGTTTCTTGACAGCTAAGGGCAGCTATTTAGCCAATTATACCTGCGTGGATAATAACGGCGTGACCCTCAAAGCCGCCGATGCTATTTTTCAGGTGGCTTTAACCAACCGCGTTAATCCTCGCTTTATTTTAGTCTTATTGCAAAAAGAACAAGGCTTAGTGGAAGACCCTTCGCCCCAACCGAGCGCTCTGGACTGGGCCACCGGCTACGGCTGTCCGGACGGCGGCGGCTGTAATGAACGCTGGCGCGGTTTTTATAAACAAATCAACAGCGCCTCGCTGCAATTCAGAGATTATTTGGAAAATCCCCAACTCTATAAATACCAAGTCGGGCAAAGTTATGTTTTTTCCAATCCTTATGGCGTAATAACGCAGGATGCGGTCACGGTCACGCCAATCAACAAAGCTACGGCCGCGCTTTATAATTATACGCCTCATGTTTATAACGGCAATTATAACTTTTGGAAATTGTGGCAAAAATATTTTAAACGCGACGGTTATCCGGACGGCACCTTGCTACAGGTTAAGGGCGAACCGGGCGTTTGGCTGATTCAAAATAACAAAAAGCGACCCTTTCTGACGCGTGGCGCTTTAATCTCACGCTTTGACGTGAAAAAAATCATTCAAATCCAAAAAAGTGATTTGGATAAATATGCACTGGGCGCGCCGCTTAAATTTCCCCAATACGCCATTGTTAAGACGCCCGATAAAAAATTATATCTCTTAGTCGGCGACCAGCGCCGTTTATTCGCTTCTAACGAAGCTTTCAAAAAAATCGGTTATAATCCGGAGGAAGTGATTAGCGTAGCGGCGGCTGACATTGACTCTTACCAGGAAGGCGCGCCGATTACCGTTAGCGATGTTTACCCCACCGGCGCGCTGCTTAAAGATAAAACCACCGGCGATATTTATTGGGTGGAGGCCGGCACTAAAGCGCCGGTAATTGACCCGATTTTCTTAAAAACCAGATTTAAAAACAAGCGGCCGATCCTGGCCACCGCCCAAACTTTGGCCAAGTATCAAACTATCTCTCCGGTTCGGTTTGACAGCGGCGAATTACTGCGCTTGGACGGCGGCTTTATGAATTATGTGGTGGAGGGACTGACTTTAAGACCAATCGTGTCCGTGGCTGACTTTGAAGCTCTGGGTTATAAATGGACTAATATTACCACTGTTAGCTCCGATGTTTTTATGCTTTATACTATAGGCGAGAATCTTAAACCGGAGGCTGCTCGCTCTACCGCCACCAGCACCCCTAATATCTAAGCTTGATTTATGTCTTTAAGTTTAGCCGCTTTTGCGCCTCATTCTCCCCTGCTCTTACCGGCAGTCGGCAAAAGTAATTTACAGTCGTTGGCGCTAACTATCGCGGCTTACGAAAAATTAACGAAAAGTTTGGCCGAAAAAAAAATCACCACCGTCGTGGTGATTTCGCCTTTGGGCCTGATGCAACCCGGCGCTTTTACGATTAATGTGGAACCGGAGTTTGATTGCCGTTTTGAGGCTTTCGGCGATTTAGCCACCAACTTTAAGGCGCGGGGCGATATTGAACTGGCGCAGGAGCTGAAAAATGCTTTAGGCGACAAGTACCACCTGCAACTGACCAGCGTTAAGGAATTGGATTACGGTTCGGCCGTGCCCTTATTTTTCATTAAACAAAAATTGCCTAAAATAAAAATTCTGCCGCTTTATCCGGCAGACGGTAAATTAAGCAGTTTATTCGCTTTCGGCCAGGCCTTAAGGCGCGAACTGGAAATCTCTCCCCAGAAAATCGCTCTGATCGCTTCCGGCAGTTTGTCGCAGCGGTTAAGCAAAGTTTCGCCGGCCGGCTACTCGCCCCTGGCGCGCGGCTGGGACAAAAAAATTATCAAAGAATTGCTCAACGGCCAAACCGCTGACATTTTGCAGACCGACCATAAGACGCGGCAGGAAGTTAAAGAACTTGGTTTAAACTCCCTGGCTATTCTCTTGGGCGCGGTGGACGGTATAAAACAAACGCCGCGGCAATTGTCTTACGAGCATCCGTTCGGCGTTGGCTTGTTAGTCTGCGAATTTGGGGTCTAAGTTCATTTTTTACCGCCTAAAATTTTAAAAAAATATTTCCAGCTATCGCCTCCGGCCAGTTCCTTGGTATCATTAAGGGCGCGTAAAATTTGTTCACGGTTGTGTTGTTTGCAAACTTTAAAGACGGCGTTGCGTTTGTCGTCGGGGATATGTAAAATTTTAATTACTTCCAAAGCCAAATCCTGCCAGGGATAAGCCGGAGGTTTTTTTGTCGGTTTGGCGTTTTTAAAAATTTCGCCAAGTGATGAAAATTCTTGTTCCATAGCCCCATTATAACAAAGCCGGCAAATAAAAAAAGGGCGTTTTGCCCTTTTAATATTAAAATTCTTGTCTGATAATAGTTATGGTTACTTGTTGCGCTTCGGTCCTTTTTTCAAAAACCGAGTGTAAAGGCAAAAAAATAAGGCGGAAAGCCTTATCTGCATCGTAAAAATAAAAAATATTTTTAGCCTCGTCAGTCAACAGGTAATGGTTGCTGCCGGAGTCGTGTTTAACTCCCCATACCTTATACCTGCCGTCTGGCAGCCCCGTAACCGCACTGCCGTTTTCGATCATCTCCTAAACTCCTTGATTTTTTCTTTAAAACTAGTTATAATGTACTATACTTTTAGTTAACTATAAATAATATTTTATGTCAATATTAAAGATATTAACCAATCCTAACCCGGTCTTGCGGCGCGTCTGCCAGGCGGCGGATGAGCAAGATGTCCGAGCCGGTGATTTTCAGGCGCTGGCCGACGACATGGCCGAAACTATGCTGACTAAAGACGGTATTGGTTTGGCAGCGCCGCAAGTCGGCCACAGCGTCCGCTTAATTGTGGTCAACACCAAAGACGGCGTGTTAACGCTGATTAATCCGGTCATTACTTCCAAATCCCTGACCAAAGAATGGGATGAAGAGGGCTGTTTATCCGTGCCTAATACTTTCGGCCGGGTAAAACGCCACAAAAAAATTCGCTGCCAGTTTTTGACCGTGGACGGAAAAAATAAACGGCTTGAAGCTAGGGGCCTGCTGGCGCGCGTCATTCAGCACGAAATTGACCACTTGGACGGCATTTTATTTATTGATAAGGCTAAGGATATTCACGAAGCGCACGAATTATGAGTATTAAAACCGTCTTTATCGGCACGCCTGAATTTGCTCTGCCGGCGTTAAAAGCGCTGGTGCGGGATATTGATTTTTCCGTCAAAGCGGTTATCACCCAGCCTGATATGCCATCGGGCCGCAAACTAATCCCCACCCCCCCGCCGGTTAAGCAGCTGGCCATAGAAGACAAACTGGAAGTCTGGCAGCCGCAAAAAATCATTCAGGTACTGGATAATCTGCGCGCGCTCGCCCCGGATGTGCTGGTGGTGGCCGCCTACGCGCAAATTATCCCCGAAGATATTCTTAAATTGCCCAAATACGGCTGCATTAATATCCACCCTTCGCTCTTACCTAAGTATCGCGGCGCTTCGCCGGTGCAAGCCGCCATTTTAAACGGTGATACCGCCACGGGCGTAACCATTATGTTGATGGATAAAACTTTAGACACCGGCCCGATTTTAGCCCAGCAAACAATCGCTATTAAAGATGGGGAAACCACTACCACGCTTTCGGCTAAATTAGCTGAACTGGGCGCCAAAATGCTGGACACCACCATTAAAAAATATATTAAAGGCCAAATTAAGCCCCAGGCGCAAGACGATACCCAGGCCAGCTATATTAAAATGTTTACTAAGCAAGACGGCTTGATTGATTGGAGCCAACCGGCCGCCGCCATTGAACGGCAAGTGCGCGCTTTTATCCCCTGGCCGTCAGCTTGGACCTGGCTTAAAGGCAAACAATTGAAAATTTTGGCGGTCGCGCCCGAGCCGCTTGATGTTAACACCTACAAACCGGGCAAAACTTTTATCTACAACAAAGAACTGGCGGTGCAATGCGGTCAGGATGCGCTGTTAATTAAGGCTTTGCAATTGGAGGGCAAGAATACTGTGGCGAGCGCCGATTTTATCCGCGGCTATCAAGCCGACATCGGCGCGGTTTTAGGCTAAAATCATTGACAGTTAGCCAAAAATAATTTATTCTAAAAATCAATTTGGCCCGTTCGTCTAACGGCTAGGACGCCAGGTTCTCATCCTGGTAATAGGAGTTCGATTCTCCTACGGGCTACTTTTTTATGCCTAGCGAAATTATTATTCCCCATCGCGAGCGACTAACGCAGACCATAGCGGCTATGCGCGCCGACGGCGCTGACCAGCTGCATGTTTTAACTGACTTTGACCGCACCCTGACCTGCGGCCTGATTAACGGCCAAGAAACGCCGTCAATTATTTCCGTGCTCTATGACGGTCACTACCTGACGCCGGATTATGGCGATAAAGCGCAGGCCTTGGCCCAAAAATATCGGGCGATTGAAACCGATCCGGCTGTCTCTCCGGCTGATAAAAAAGCGGCTATGAATGAATGGTGGACGCTGCATTTTGATTTATTAATCAAGTCTCATTTATCCTTAGACGACATCAAACAGGCTTGCGCTTCGCGGCTCATCGGACTGCGCGCCGGCGCGGCGCAATTTATTAAAACTTTGGGTGCGCATCATATTCCTCTGGTGATCATGTCAGCTACCGGCCTGGGCGAAGAGTCAATTAAAATTTTTTTGACCAGAGAAAACTGTCTTGATGATAATGTCTATATCGCCGCTAATGCTTTTGACTGGGACGACCAGGGACACGCCTTGAGGGTGCGCCAACCAATTATCACCTCTTACAACAAGGACGAAACCGTTTTAAATAGTTTTCCTTTTTTTGAGCAAATAACCAACCGCCCTAATGTACTGCTCTTGGGCGATTCATTGGGTGATTTAGGCATGGTAAGCGGCTTTACTTGCCGGCAACTAATTACCGTCGGCTTGCTTAATGCCCGGGTGGAGGCCAATCTGCCGCAATTTAAGGCCAACTTTGATATTATCATTACCGGCGACGGACCGCTGGATTATGTCAATCAAGTACTGTCGGATATTTTGAAATAACCTCTCCGGTTTTCTGTCTATTAAAAACACCCTTAAAAACGGGTGTTTTGTATTTTATATTTTACTTGGCCGCCTGCCTCTGGTCCGGCAAAAACTGTTTGGCAATATTGATTTTTGTGGTATACTAAAAATAAGGATGGCAGAGCGGCATCCTAACTTTTTTAATTATGTCCGCAAAATCCAGGACCATTTTCACCTTGCTGTGCTTAACGGTTGTGGTTTTTGTTTTTTCCGCCACAGCTGTTTTGGCCGCTAATTTTTCTCTTTCCCCGGCTACCGGCAATTACGCCACGCAAAATAATTTCGTTGTTAGTATTGAGGTAAATACCGACCAGGCTATAAACGGCGTAGAAGGCTCGCTGTCGTTTCCTACCAATAAGTTAGAAGTTATCGGTCTGGATAAAAGCCATTCGGTTATGTCCATCTGGGTTCAGGAACCGTCTTTTAGCAATAGCGGCACCCAGGGTTCAATTCATTTCTCCGCCATTAAACTTAATCCCGGCTTTGTTGGCTCAAAGGGTAATGTGCTCAATATTACTTTTAAAGTTAAAGATGCCGGTGTAGCTAATCTCACTTTCAGTTCCGGTTCAATCTTAGCTAATGACGGTAAGGGCAGTAATATTCTCAATGCTTTTGGTTCAGGCGTTTACAGCTTGGTGGCCAAGAATCTTCAGTCAACGACCCCGGCGGCCACCACCCCAAGCGTGACTCCAGCCGGCCAACCCACCGCCAGCGGCCCAACCAGCGCTAAAGCCGTCTGGCTTGCGCCGCAAATCAAACTTTGGCTCCAAGATAGCTCCGGCAACGATATCTTATTTAATACCAGCGATGATACCCCTAAGTGGAGTAATAATGCTTACGCCAAAATAACTTGGGATAAAATTACCGACAACGCAACCAAGGTTTTAACCTTGCTTGACGATAATCCGGAGACTGAACCGAGCAACCAATCGGCCACGGCCGATAATTGGCAAATTTTACCCTTCTTAAACGAAGGCAAACATTATTTTCATATACGCTGGGCCGGCGCTGGCGGCGGCGCCACTCTGCATTTTCCAATTTTTGTTGATTTGCACGAGCCTAAACATTTTACAATTAATTTTGACGGCGAAACTACCGCTAAAGGCGGCATTCACTCAACCTCCAATCCCCGCCCGCGTTTAACTTTCTTTACCGAAGACGAGCTGGCGGGATTGGACCGCTATCAATTTAAAATCAATGACGGCGATTGGTCGGAAGTAAAATTAGAACCGGACGGCACTTTTATTTTACCGAAATTATCAACTGAAACCCGTTATAATTTAGTTATCAGAGCTTTTGACTTGGCCGGCAACTTTACCGATGAAGCTACCGCCTTTATTATCCAGCCGATCGTTGCTCCCCAAATTACTTACTGCCCGCGCACCGTCAGTTCAACCGTCGGACCGCTAGTGATTGAGGGTAAGGCGGCGCCAGAAGCCAAAATTGAGCTTGTCCTGGACAAGCATGAACCATTGGTCATTACCGCCAAAGCGGATCAAAATGGTGATTGGCGAGTGGTTTATAATGAAGTCTTGCCAGCCGGCACTTACTCGGTTAAAGCCCGCCAGATACTTGATAACGGCGCCGAAAGTTCTTATTCCCCCGCCTTTACCTTGCGCGCTAATTCCTGGCAGGGAAAAATTATTAACTGGCTGGCCAATTATTATTGGTATTTAATCGTCATCTTATTTATAGCGATTCAAGTTGTGATGCTAGCCTGGTATCGGCGCGCTTTACAGCGATTGCGCAATAAAGGGTAAACCTCATAGTCTCAACTGTCGAAACTAAAAACAGAAATCCGCGGGATTTCTGTTTTTGATTGGATAATGTTTTATTCGTTTGACAATAGTGAGTGACGATGTTTGGCGCGGCGGCGATACGGTCCGCCCTTTTTGGGCGTTATTTTTTTACTCGAGCGCGGTCGGCCGCTCGCGGCGCGCGACCAGCGTTTAAGATTCTTTATTTTATCTTGCGCCGACACGGCGATTTTAATTCTAACTTTAGTCATCAGTTTCGTTTAAACAAACGAGCGTCTTTCTTAATGGCCGTCTCCACGTCAAGCAGATCCTTTTTTACATTAGCTAAAATTATTTTTTCTTCCTTGGTTAATCGTCTTTTACGGCCGGCGCTTTCCAGTAATCTGATGAAGCGCTTGGCGCTGTTTCTTAAATAGGTAAAAGCGATATTAGCCCGGCGCGCCTGGCGATTCACGGCCCCTCGGTAGAAAACCGCTCGTTTGCCCAGACGGCCGGTTAAAATCGCCAAAAAGCCCAGTACGCCTAAAACAGCCAAGGCCAGCAAGGTATTATAAGCCCACAGCGGCAATTTGAAAGTATTACCTGGATTGATTTTCAAGTCATATTCGGCTGAAGGATAGGTTCTCTGGCCCAATTGGTCTTGCGCTTCAGCCCAAAGTTTATACAAACCGGCTACCGAATCTTTAGTATAATTTAGGCTAAACCGACCGGTACCGTCACTGGTGGTTTTACCCAATGCCGTGTTACTATCTTCTCTTTTTAACCAAATCGTTACTTGGGCATTAGGTATAGTTTGCCCCTCAACGGCGAAATTTTTGCCTTCAATTAACTCTCGCGGATACTTGGTAAGTATGGGCGCTTCCAAGCCCTTAACTTCAAAATCGGCGATATTAGTAGTGTAGTTGCCGGCCTTATCAAAAGCTTGGACGAACAAAGTCTTCTTGCCCGGCGACTGCGGCGACAACATATAAAGATTGCTGTTTTGGCTTTCTTCCACCCCCTCTACGCTCAGTCCGTTAATTACTCTTATCTTGTAAAAATCTATACCGGACAAATTATCCGTGGTGGTAAAAGTGACTATCGGCCGGATATCGGTTGGCGCTTGGCCGCTGACGAATTTTATAGTGAAGTCTGACGGCGGCGTAGTGTCAACTTTAAGGCGATAGCGCGCCGTTTCTCCCCAGCCGGCGCTATTCTTGAAACGCACCGAGAAATACCAAGTACCGTCCGTCAAATTATCTATCACCTTTTCCGCGACCGGCGGAGTATAAATGACGGTCGGTATGGCATTAGGCGATTCTCCCAGCAACAAGCTGACGGCGGTGACGCCCGGCGGCAATGACCAATTAAACTTAGCTTGAGTGGCGTTATACCATTTGTCCTGATCGGGATGACTGGAAGAAATTATTTCTGGTAAAGGCGGAACGCCGGCAGCGGCTGGTTCGGTGGTGGTTGTTTCTTTAGCTGGTTGAACCGGCTTAGTTTCAGTCTTCGGTGTTTCCGCCGCCGGCGGAGTAGTCGGTTTGGGCGCCGCCGGTTCTTCGCTCACGGCATTAAATTGAGCGCTGCCCATTTTATTTAAAATATTCGTGCCAATACCATTATTAGCCAAGACTGAAGCGGAATTAAAACGCAATTGCACCGGGCCGTCGGACTTAACTTTAAAAGTGGCGGTAACCAGTTTGCCGTTGGCTCCGGTATAACCGGGGTTCATAACAATACCTTCAAAATTTATAGTACCGGCCGATTGAGAAAAAGACGGTTCGGCCACCCACAGGTTAAACACCGAACCGTTTTTGGATAAAGTAACTAACTCCAATTTATCGCTGGAATAACTAACGACGCCCGAAGCCGCGTTCATCGCTTGGTCGGTGGTGGAAACATAAATCACGACCGTAAACTTACTGCCGACGGCGAAGGAGCCGGATGAGGGAGAGAAATAGAGAGAAGCGGCGTTAACCGAACGAGTTAGCGCCGGAGACAAAAATATAATCAACGCCAAAAGCGCAGTTTTGACAAGTTTATTTTTAAAATTTTCCTCCTTGATTTCGGCCATGCCGCTTAGAGGCTTGACGCCTGTTTATTATATAGCGAAAACCGCCGATTAAAATGACGGCCGCGATTATTATAATTATAGCAAATATCCGGGGAGCGGTTAAGAGAGTTGCGTTAAAAGTTGGTTTAATCGGTCTGATTTCCACCAAACGATTATTACCGGCGCGATCCACGGCTTTTACATAAACATAACTAGCCAGGCTTTGGTCTTGCAATAGGTATGGACTGGCGGCCTTATGCCAATCATTGGCACCTATCTGGTCGGCGGTTTTGGCTTCGCGGCTTTCGTAAACGGCATAATAATCAATGCCGCTATTCTTATCCTGGGTGGCAAAAACCAAAAAGTATTTACCGTCAAACAAATTGGGATTAGCATCAATCACCGGCTGAAAATTTTCCGGCTGATACTGGTCTAATACCGGCGGTTCAAAAGAACCGGTGGCCGCCGTTAATTTTAAATTTAAGGCAGGAGCGGTCAGCTTGGCGGCCGTGCCCTGGCCGTCGTTTAATAGAGCTCTAGCCTCACTTATCCACAGCTTAGCGTCGCCGCTTTGTTTGGCTTTAACAATCATGGACAGCAGTAAGCCGTTATTGTCTAAATAACCGCCCGGGATAACGCCAGAGAAAGTAATTGAGCCGTCGGCGTTAATGCTGGGTTTTTCTGTCCATAAATTAACAATAGAGTTGCCGTCGCTGACGGCGTAAGTCTGGAAAAATTCCTGAGGAATGACTACTTTACCCTCCACGGCATTGATAGTTTCGCCTTCCGGCTCCAAAATTAAATCAACATAGAACCAAGACTGATTAGCTGGATCAGGATTTTTTTGCGTCAACTTAAACTGAGCGGCCATGGCCGGTAAACTAAAGCCAAGCAGCCAACCGCTAATCAAGCAGCTATGTAGAAACAATTTTTTCACTCGCATTAAAATAACTAAACAATTTAAAATTTAAAATTTAAAAATTGTTTAAAAATTATAAAATCAAAAATTTTTGCTACCCTGTCCAATGATAAGCTAAAATACTAAAATCAATCAAATCAACTTTTCCGTCTTTATTCAAATCAATAAAGGTTGGCGGATCGGTTCGCTTGTACCAATAGGCGGCGATGGAAAAATCCACCAAGTTAACGCCGCCGTCTTCGTTGTAATCCCCCACCGACTTGCCTTCTTCGGTTGCCGATTTGGTCACGCCGGTATTATTCAATAAAAAATTTAAGGCCTTGCTATAACCGCTGATTTCGCCGGCCACCGATGCTTTAGCCTTAACAAAATGCTCGCCCAACTCCAAAATGGCCGTATCAAAATTTAAGAGATAAGCGCCGGCCTGATCGGCTGTGGTTTTAACAAAATTTTCCGTTTCGGAATTAATGGTAATGACAATGTCGCCCGCTGGCGCGCTCTGGCCGAAAATTGATAAGGTGTCGCCGCGGCGCAACTCGCTTTTATCCACCGCCAAAGTCGGGGCAATAAAAATACCGCTGACCTTGGTCGTGGCGCCGCTGGTAATGCTAATAGGGAAAGTCAGCAAAGATGAACGCCGGCCCCGGCTGTCTTCACCATAAAGAGAAAACAAAAAAGTGCCGCCCGACAAACCGGTAATATTTATTTCAAAGCTGGCGTCGGGTCCGGCCGTGGTTTCCGCCACTAATTGGGCGTCTTTCAGTAAAGCCACCTTGCTGTTAGGATAAGCGCGGCCTTTAAAATTAACGGCGGTTTCTGCTGGCGGCGTCACACTAACATTACCGCCACCGCCGCCGCCACCGCCGCCACCGCTGACGCAATAAGTAGTGTTAAATTCACAAGAAGCCCGACAGCTTAAAGTATTGCCGGGCAGACCTAAACTGCTGCAACTGGCACCGTTAAGGGCTGTACCGTCGCACTGTTCGTCGCTTTCCACGATGTTATTGCCGCAAACGGTAACTTTAATGGAAGTTTGCACGGCGGTAAAATTTGTAAATAATGTGGCCAGTGCCGGCACAAAAACAAAAAATGCCCCCAAGATAGCGAGCATAATAATTGAAACGACAATCAGGTTGTTTGGCCTTTGAACTTTAATAAATTTGCGCTTACTTCTTTTTGCTTAAACCGATTTCAAAGGTAAAGAAACGACGCAAGACCGTAATCAAAACCGCTCCTACCACCACTGCCAGCACTACCCAGCTCCAGGGCAAATAACGATTAAAGATAGTAACCACGCGGTAATAGAGACCTTGAAAAATATTGGCCGGCGTAATGGTAAAATAAAGTTTGGCTGCGGCAGCCACGCCGATAGTGGCGTTGCCGTTAGTTACCCGCTTGTTAACCGGATGGCCTTCTAAATAACAAAAATAATCTCCGGGTTTGGTTTTAACCGGTAAAGTCAAAATAACTTTAACATTCTGTACCTGGCCAGGTTCCAAATGAAAAGTTTCCGGAGAAAATTCAAACCAGCCGCGCTCCGGCCTTAATTGCGGCACATACTCCTGAAATTCTATGGAAGTTGAATAATCAGCCGCTTCATCACCGGTATTGATAACCGGCAAGGAAGCCACCTGATAAACGCCACCGGCTTTAAAAGAGGTATCGGCGACGATTTTGCCAACACCAACGCCTACACCAATTCTGGCTAAAACGCTGCCCGGTATAATTAAAGCGACGATAAATAATAAAACCAGTCGGGATAATTTTAACATAAAAAAATTAAGGTATATATCCATCCTCCTTAAATAATCAAAAAATTACTGGGTTGCCTGGACTATCACATCAGCGGCTTGCTGGGTAAAATAGGCGGTGGCGGTCGGTACTAAAATCTGCAAATCAAAAGATTGGGTGCCAGAGGTCGTGATGCCGGTGGCTAAGCTTTGATAATTAGTAGTCATGGCTGTCCAAGTGGGAGAAGCGTTGCAGGTGCCGTTATTGCAAAATTTGTGAGCGAATTGTTCACTGCCGGCCGTGGCGGCCAAAGTCCAGTTGGTGGTGTTTTGACCTTTGATGTTAAAATTTTCCGTAATATTGCCGGTATTAGTAGCCGACTGGGTGTCGCCCAAACCGCCGTTTAAGCCGCCGTTAACCGTGGTAGAAGCCGAGCTGCCCAGCGGCACGCTGCCGTAAGCCACGCTGCCGTCACCTATACCCACGGAAATATTTTGGGCGGTAATCGTTGTGCTAACCGAGCCGGTGGATGACACTCCGTAAACTAAAGTGGCCGCCATTAAACCAGTCACTACCACGAGGCAGATGCTGGATAAAGGTAGCCGCCAACTCTTGGTTGGTTTCATAAATTTTGAAATCAGCTTCTTAATATAAAGCTTAATGAAGTAGCGCTAAAAAATCAACTATTGCGTCGCCTGGACTATGACATCCGGGTTTTGCACGGTAAAGGTGGCGGTGCTGGACGGAATTAAGATTTGCATATCAAAAGATTGGGTGCCGGAAGTGGTAATACCGGAGGCTAAAGTCTGATAGTTAGTGGTCAGAGCTGTCCAACTGGGAGAAGCGTTGCAGGTGCCGTTATTGCAAAATTTATGGGCATACTGTTCGCTGCCAGCCGTGGCACCCAAAGTCCAGTTGGTGGTGTTTTGACCTTTGATGTTAAAATTTTCCGTAATATTGCCGGTATTAGTAGCCGACTGGGTGTCGCCCAAACCGCCGTTTAAGCC
>JAKAFD010000008.1:3571-22595 GCA_021818075.1 bacterium | reverse complement strand
CTTCAATTTCGGCCTGGCCGCGCATAACAATACCGCCGCGGCCGGTGGTGTAAGCTTGTAAAATATCCTTGGAGTTATAAATAATGCCGCCGGTGGGGAAATCCGGACCCTGGACAAACTGCATCAAATCCTCAATGGAGGCGTCCGGGTTATCGGCCAAATGTTCAATGGCCGCCACCACTTCCCGCAAATTGTGCGGCGGGATATTGGTGGCCATACCCACGGCAATGCCCATAGAACCGTTAAGCAGTAAGTTAGGCAGTTTGGAAGGCAAGACGCGCGGCTCCTCTATGGTGCCGTCAAAGTTGGGAATAAAGTCAACGGTTTTTTTCTCAATATCCAAGAGCATCTCCTCGGCAATGGCCGCCAGCTTGGCTTCGGTGTAACGCATGGCTGCGGCGTTGTCGCCGTCCATGGAACCGAAGTTACCCTGACCGCGCACTAGCGGATAACGCATGGCAAAATCCTGCGCCATACGCACCATAGAATCATAGACGGCCGTATCGCCGTGCGGATGGTATTTACCTAAAACTTCACCGACCACCGTAGCCGACTTGCGAAACTTGGCGCTGGGCTTTAAGCCTAAATTCCACATGGCGTACAAAATGCGGCGGTGCACCGGCTTCAAACCGTCGCGCACATCCGGCAAAG
Organism: bacterium; assembly: GCA_021818075.1. Taxonomy (GTDB): domain Bacteria; phylum Patescibacteriota; class Patescibacteriia; order Patescibacteriales; family Patescibacteriaceae; genus JAKAEX01. The sequence continues at coordinate 21,944 of JAKAFD010000008.1, read as the reverse complement.
CGCGCGCCACAATGACGCTCATGGCGTAATCCAAATAAGACGTCCGCATTTCCTGGACAATCGGCTGTGCCACCAAAGCCCCCTGGTGTAGATCCAGATTGGCTTGGCCGGGTTGTTTATTATCGGCCGCCGGAGCGGCCTTATGTTTCGGGCTTAATTTTTTCTTCATAACTAGGTTATTTTCCCTTTCAGGGAAAAGCCGCACTACGAACGCGGCACATGCGAATTAAATTAAGGTTATTTTCCCTTTCAGGGAAAAGCTCCGATGTCCATCGGAGCACATGCGAATTAAATTTACTAAGGCAGTTTAGGACTGACTTTAATTGGCCCCGAAGAAGTGGCTTTGTTAGTTTCCGCTTCCAGCGCGGCCGCTTGCTTCTTTATATCTTCAATACTTTTCACCACTTCTTGCACCATAGTTTGCATATTGGCGCGGGCCTCTGCCAAATCAAAATTCTGGGTGGTATCAATATTGGCCAAAGGCTGGGTGATAATCACATCCAAACGCGACACCCAAAAACTGACAATAATCAGCATTAACACAATCACCCCAACCCACATCACCAGCCGGCGATTTTTATTTTCCAGCCGGTGCAATTCTCGGATTAACTTTTTGTCACTAGCCTGAACGGCTTCACGCACCTCCTGCCTCATCTCTGCCTCCAACTCTTCTTCTTTGGCAATTAATTCCTTCAAGCGTTCAATTTCTGCCGGGTCAATGTGTGGTTCGTCGTGTTGGCTCCTCCTTGGCATATAATTAAAATTTAAAAATTAATTTTGCAGCTGCAAAATGACCAATTCCATATCCTCCACCGGTAATTCCCGCTTGCTGATTTTCAATTTTTCTTCATAAGTCGGCTTCAAGCCCAACTCTTTAATAAATTTATCCACCCCGTCTAAAGCGATTTTTACGCCCGGGGTTTGGTAGTGCATGGGAATAACGATACGCGGCTCAATTTGGTTAATCACTTCCACCGCCTGACGGGCGTCAATGGTGTATTTGCCGCCAACCGGTATTAATAAAATGTCAGTGCCTTCCAGCCGTTCTAATTGTTTAGTATTAAGCGTGCCGCCTAAGTCACCCAAGTGCGTTACCGAGACATCGTCAATTTCAATGCGATAAATCAGGTTGCCGCCGCGCTCCGCTCCGTCCTTGGCGTCGTGCCAAGAATCCACGCCTTCAATAAATACGCCGCGCACCTCATATTCGCCGGCGGCGTTAATCACAAACGGCTCTTTGCGAATGGTTTTAAGATAATTATGGTCCTGATGATCGTGGCTAATAGTCACGATGTCCGCTTCCAAACTCGGCATTTTCAAACCGACTACGGCCGGGTCAAACGGGTCGGTCACCACCACCATGCCGTCCGGGCCGATTTTATCCTGCAATTTAAAACAAGAGTGTCCTAACCAAGTTAAATACATAGAATTAAAATCAAATGCGTGTGAGCATTTGTCCCGGCCAAATGAACTGCCTTATAGGCAGTGAATGCGAGCCGGGATCCAGAGTTTATTTATAAAATAAAACCTAAAAGGAGGGGCTTACCCCTGCCTTAATATTATAGTAAAACAGACTAAATGTCAAACCTAAATTAGCGCTTTTTACCCTGTTTTTTGGCCAAAAAATTAAGACTATTCAAGCCGCAAATGGCCATGGCCAAAGCATCGGCGGCATCGTCAGGTCGGGGCAGTTCCTTTAAGCCTAAAATCAAGGCAACCATCTTTTGTACCTGCGCTTTTCCAGCCGCGCCATAAGCGGCCACCGCCTGTTTAACCTGAGTCGGTTTAAATTCCGCTATGGGTAAAGCGGCTTGTTGGACAGCCAGTAAAATGACGCCCCGGGCTTGGCCGACCACCATGGCGGTTTTAACATTTTTGGCAAAAAACAATTCCTCAATCGCCACCGCATCCGGCGCAAATTGCTTGATGATTTTTTTCAATTCGGCAGCGATAATCACCAAGCGGTCGGCGGTCGGCAAACCGGCCTTGGTTTTAATAGACCCATAGCCCAAACATTTCAATTTACCGCCCTTATCTTCCACCGCTCCCCAGCCAGTATCGGCAATGCCGGGATCAATGCCTAAAATTATCATAGAAAAATTTAAACTATGTTCGTATAATATTCCGCCACCTCTTCATTATCGTCTATAGCCTCAATAAAGTTATCAAACTTAACTTTGTCCTCACCGGTTAATTCTTTTTTTTCTTTGGCCACATATTCAATCTCGGCCGACTCGGTAGCAATATGTTTATTTTCCAACCATTGCTTGACCTTTTGCAAATCTCCCGGCTGGGTGTAAATTATCACGCCTTCATCTTCAGCTATAAAATCATCTATGCCCAAATCAATCAACTCCAACTCTAAGTCATCAAGGTTGTTGTTTGCTATTTGTTGTTTGTTGATTGCTATCACGCCCTTGATAACGAAATTCCACATGACCGCGCCCAAACTCCCGCCGAATTTATCAAACAAATGGCGGATGGCGGCCGCCGTGCGGTTTTTGCTGTCGGTTAAGCACTTAACGATAAACTGCGACTGTGCCGGACCGATACCCTCGTAAATCAATTCTTCAATCGCCGCGCCGCCCGACTCGCCGGTGCCGCGCTTAATCGCCCGTTCAATATTGTCTTTGGGCATATTAACCGAGCGCGCCTTGTCAATCGCCATACGCAAGCTGAAATTGCTGGTTGGGTCGCCGCCTTTGCGGGCCGCAATAGTAATCACATTGGCGAATTTGGTAAAAACGGCGCCGCGCTTGGCGTCCACTACAGCTTTGGCTCGTTTAGTTGTCGCCCACTTGGAATGGCCCGACATAATATTAAATAAATGGAGTTTTAGACTTTTTTTTCTGTTGGAAAGCAGAATAAATTAAAATCGCCAAAGACGCAAGGGCCAGCACCGCGCTGACCACCTGCGGCCAGCGCCAAGGCCCGACCATGGGTGTGGCGTCCACGCGAAATTCTTCCAGTACAAAACGCAGCACGGAATAAAAAATCAAATAAGCGAAAGTAATCGCCCGCTGATTTAAAGTTAGATTTTTGTTTTCTTTAACGGCCAAATAATGCGCCAAAACCAAAAAACCGAACAGCAACAAAGTGCCGATGGACTCGTACAAAAAAGTCGGATGGAAAAAATTGTTCTGTAAATAAGCGGCTGGCCGGTTAATGGCGGCGATGGGAATGCCCCAGGGCGCGCCGGTCGGCAAACCAAACAACTCCTGGTTGAAATAATTGCCCCAGCGGCCGATAGCCTGGCCCAGCGCCAGCGCCGGCACCACCGCCGCCGCCAGCAGCCAAAAATTAATTTTCCGGAAACGGGCAAACAGCCACAACACCAGCAAGCCGACAATAATGCCGCCGTGAATCGCCAAACCGCCCTGCCAAATTTTAACCATGTCGCCGAGATTACCGCTAAAATAATCCCACTCCAAACCAATATAATACAGCCGGGCGCCGATGACGCCGCTCACAATCAGCCAAAAACTTAAATCCATAATCACCTCGGCTTTGAGATGATACCAGCGGCCCAGTCGGCTGGCCGTAATAATCGCCGCCAGCATGGCCACAGCCATCAACAGGCCATACCAATAAATCGTGACCGGCCCCCAAGCCACGAGCACTGCCGTTGGCGTAAAAGTGTGTAAAAAATTAATCATAAAATAGGGTAAATTTAGTTAATTTCATTATAGCAAGTTTTGGCAATTAAGGAATATTAATCCCGTAGTTGCTCATTCGCTCGGCCAAGCAAATAAATTTGCTTGGCTCTCACTCATTTCGCCAATAAAAAACCCGCTTAATTAAAAACGGGTTTATAGCCTAAGGGGAAGATTGGCTAGTCTTTTATTCCTTTATCTCAAACCAATGCAAGTCCGGCAAGTCGTTGGAAAAAACATACAGCTTTTTATTGACCGGAGAAACCACTAAGGCGTCGCCGGGATATTTACCCGAGGCTTGACCTTTGACTGTTAAGTATTGGGTATAAGGAAAATCGGTAAAAGATTTAATGTCGCCTACGAACCGATACTTATATTTGCGAGTGAGTTTTTCCGGCGCCTCTTTACTTAAAACAGTATTGATCACCGGGATTTTCAAGGACTGGGGGGTGTTGTTGAAATTGATTAACCGCACCGCCACTTTGCCTTTAACCATTGTTTGATTGGTCACATTGACCAAATCATCACTGTTAGTGGTTTCAGCTGTTTCTTCGCCGGCGGTTGACCATTCTGGATGACCTTTTTGGATAGAGCTGTCCGGTTGTTCTTCCGGGGCAGATTTTAACATTGATTTTCTGGGTCGGGTTTTTGTGCCGACCGCTCCGACTGAACCGCAAGAGTCCAAAAATAGGGTTGTCAGCAATAAGCCAACCATAAGCGTCAAAAATCCTAAGGATTTTTTCATTTTTCCTCCAAATTTATAGATAAATAAAGTGAATTATCAAGGTTCTAATTATTATATTATATCATAGTATTAAATATTTGTCAAGAGTAAATAAAAGCAGCCTTATTTTATTGAGGCTGCTAAACTTATTGTTGCTGATGGCGCTTAATTTTTCTTAATATTAGCTAAATTTTTATTTAGCCGCTTATTAAAAAAGCTGCATAACCATGATCCTGATAAAAGTAGACCGACGCCAGCGAGACTGTAAATAACAGTAGCGCCAATGTCTTTAGGATCTGTTGGCTCACCACCCATCATTAAAAAGCCAAATATGGCGATAAAAACACTGCAATATAAGCAGATTTTTAAAGAAATTTGCTTATTTTTCACTATATACCCCCAATTTTTATAGGAACAAAACTAATTATCTAAGTATTACTATAATTATAGCATATCTGCCAAAATTTGTCAAGATATGCCATTTTTCCTTTACTTTTGGCCAATATTGCTCTAAACTAAAAATCCTTGTATAATTCTCTAATATGTACGACGACGATAAGCTGTTAAGCGAACTCACTCCCGGCCACGGCCCTAAAAGACAATTTTTCTCGGAAAAATTGCCTTTTAAAGTATACGGTATCGTCCGCAAGGCTGTCAAAACCCTGATTTATGTCCTGGTCTTTATGATCGGCCTGTTTATTCTGTTTTATGTTAACAGCAACTTATCCAAATCAGATAATTTATCCTGGGTCAACAAAATCCCGATTATCGGCCAGATAAAAACTTTTGCCGAAAGTTCGTCCCTGCCCTTAAAGGGCGAAGAGCGCGGCCGCGTCAATATTTTATTTTTGGGCATCGGCGGCGAAGGGCACGACGGCGCCAATCTGACCGACACCATTATCGTTTTCAGTATTGATACCAAAGACAAAAAAGTGGCTATGCTGTCCATCCCCCGCGATTTATCCATCCCCATGGATAATCTGGGCTGGCGCAAAATCAACAATGTCAACGCTTACGCCGAAATGTCGCAACCGGGCACGGGCGGTCCGGCCACCAGCCAGGCGGTCAGCAATATTTTACAGGCGCCGATTGATTATTACGCCCGCGTGGACTTTGAAGGCTTTAAAAAAATTATTGATTATTTCGGCGGCGTGGAAATTGAGGTGGAAAATACTTTTGACGACTACACTTACCCGGCCGAGGGCCAGGAAGCCAATCCGGTGTATGTTGATCGGTTTGAACATCTGCATTTTGACAAAGGCCAACAGGTAATGAACGGCGACCGCGCTTTGAAATACGCCCGCTCGCGCCACGCTTTCGGACCGGAAGGCACGGACTTTGCCCGCGCCCGCCGCCAGCAAAAAGTAATTGAAGCGCTTAAAGCCAAAGCACTGTCAGCCGAAACTCTGACCAATCCCAAACTGATTGCCAATGTCATCGGCGAACTCAATAAAAACGTGGATACCAATTTGAAAGTTTGGGAAATGCTCAAAGTCTGGCAGCTGGTTAAAGGCGTCAACCAGAGTGATATTATCACTAAAGTTTTAAGCAACGCGCCGGACGGACTGTTGATGGATTCCACCGGCTACGACGGCGCTTATCTCCTGATGCCGCGCACCGGCAACTTTTCGGAGATTGATTATTATTTCCAGCACATTTTTGACAGCGCGCCAGCCGCCATTAAAAGCAAAATTCAGGGCGAAGCGGCCAAGGTGGAAATTTTAAACGGCACCTGGATTAACGGGCTGGCCGGCAAGGTGGCCACGGATTTGGGCAAATATGATTTTAAAATTGTCGGTGTGAGCAACTGCAGCCGGCAAAATTTTGAACGTTCGGTTATTTACGACCTGACTTTCGGCGCCAAAAAAGATTCACTGGAAATGCTTAAGAAAAAAACCGGCGCCAATGTGTCGTTCACTCTGCCCGACTGGCTCAAGGCCGATTTGGCCGCCAGCGCTTCCTCCACTACCAGCCAACCGGATTTGGTGCTGATTTTAGGACAAGACATGGATGCCTCTTACAATACTTTAGACTAATTTATGCTGGCTAAAAAATTACAAAAAGTTTTACCCACGGTGGTCATTGTCGGCCGCACCAATGTCGGCAAGTCAACGCTGTTTAACTGCCTGCTGGAGAAAAAGCGGGCGATCGTGTCCGACATTCCCGGCACCACCCGCGATGTTAATATCGGCCAAGTGGACTGGCAGCGCCGCAGCTTTCAGCTGATTGATACCGGCGGCTTTTTGGATTTGTCATGGTTGGCCAATAAAAAACAGGTGGCCGCCACCATTGATGAAAAAGTCCAAAAACAAGCCCGCGACTTCTTGACGCGGGCCGATTTAATTTTGTTCGTGGTGGATAATAAAGACGGCCTCTTGGCGCAAGACAAACAGATGTCAGGCATTTTGAAAAAAATTCTGCCCAGCAAAGATAAGGTGGTGCTGGTGGCCAACAAAGTGGACAGCCAGCGCGAAGCCGCCGAGGCTGCCAGCTTCTGGCAACTGGACTGGGGCGAACCGCAGACCATTTCCGCCGCCAGCGGCGCCTCCACCGGCGACTTGCTGGATTTGGTTATCAAAAAATTAACCAAGCAAAAAGCTTTCGCTAAAAAAGCAACGGCGGACGAACCGCCAGCCGCCGAGTTGATAAAAGTTTGCATCTTAGGCAAACCCAATGTCGGCAAAAGCAGTTTGCTTAATGCTATTTTAGGTTATGAACGCGTCATTGTTTCGCCGATTCCCCACACCACCCGCGAACCGCAGGACACGGAGATTGTTTACCGCGATCGTCCGATAAAGCTGGTGGATACCGCCGGCATTAACCGCAAATGGCGCGACGCCCAGGGCTTGGAAAAATTGGGCATCGCCAAAAGTCTGGAAGTGCTGGACGAGGCGGAAATCGCTTTATTGGTGCTGGATATTAACGAACCACTGACCAAACAAGAAACCAAACTGGTGGAAGAAATTTTTGCTCGGCGCAAGAGTTTAATTATCCTGGCCAACAAATGGGACTTAATTGACAAGCGCGACACCAAAACTTACAGCCATGATATTTACCGCGTCCTGCCTTTCGCCCAATTCGCGCCCATAATTTTTTTGAGCGCTAAAAAACGCACCAAGATTGCCCACTTGCTGGATTTGATTTTAACCATCGCCGATAACCGCCGCCTGGAGCTTGGCCAAAAAGAATTGGATCGTTTTATCAAAACTTGTATTACCAAACACAAACCAACTAAAGGCAAGGGCGCCAAATATCCGCGCCTCTACTATTTTTCGCAAACCGGCACCAACCCGCCGGAGTTTATGGCCCGCATCGGCGCCAGCGAAAACCTGGCCGAATCTTATCTGGGCTTTCTTGCCAACCAGCTTAGGGACAAGTACAATTTAACTGGGACGCCGATTAAAATTTGGATAAAGAAATAAAACAGCAAACAACAAACAGCAAACAACAGAAACTCCACGCGACTTTTAATGATAAAACATCAAATAATTTTACTCTTGTTATTTGTTGCTTGTTATTTGTTATTTATAATAAATCTATGAAGATTATTGTTGGTCTGGGTAACCCAGACACCAAGTACCAAGGCACCCGCCACAATGTCGGTTTTATGGCCGTTGATCAGTTGGCCGCCAACGACAAGCTAACCTGGCAATTTGATAAAAATTTCAACGCCCTCATCGCCAAAGGTTTTGATTATTATCTGGTCAAGCCGCAAACTTATATGAATAATTCCGGCCAGGCGGTGCAAAAAATTATGGCCTATTATCACCTATTGGCGACCAATGACAAAGGCCGCCTTAAGACGGAGGCCAATTTATCCGACAAGCTGACGGTTATTCACGACGACCTGGATATCGCTTTGGGTTCATATAAATATTCCACCGGCGGCTCGTCCGCCGGACACTACGGCGTTAAATCCATTATGGACGCTTTAGGCACGACCAATTTCGGCCGCCTGCGCTTGGGGCTGGCCACCGAGGAACTGCAACGGCGGCGCCGTAGCCTGTGGCCCAATGCCGTCGGCCGCTGGGTGTTGAAAAAATTTCCGCCGGCCGAAAAAGACTTGCTGGAGTCAGCGATTGACCAGGCCCTCAAACAACTTTAATATGCCGTCTCCAGCCTGGACAATTTTTCTGTTGCTGGCATTTATCATTATTGCTAGCGGCAGCCGCCAAGTTTATAATATTTTAGTCAGGGGCCACGCCCCTTTTATTTTTAGCCGGCGGCGCGTACTAACGGCGGTCATTAATAATTTAGTCTTACAGTCGGGAGAAGTTTTTTACGAATTAGGCGCGGGCGCGGCGCCGCTAACGCGTCGTTTGGCCAAACTCTATGGCGATAATAAGTTCGTGGCGGTGGAATACGCTCTCCTGCCCTACCTGCTGGGGCGCTTACTAACTCTGGGCCGAAAAAATCTCACTTGGCGCCAGGCTGATTTTTATAAAATTGATTTGAGCGCCGCCGATTATTTTTATTGCTTCTTAAATGTCGGCGCCATGAAACTGCTGGAAGCCAAATTACTGGCCGAGGCCAAACCTGCGGCCACGGTTATCAGTTATGTTTTTGTCCTGCCCCACTGCCAGAGCGTTAAAACTTTGTCCGTCGGCCAAGAAAAAATCCATTTTTATCAGCTAAACACCCTTGACAATTAAAGGTAAAAAGGTTATAAATAAAACGAATTAAAAATATGGTGCCTATAGTTTAGCGGTAAAACGCCGGGTTGTGGTCCCGGTATCTTGAGTTCAACTCTCAATAGGCACCCATAAAAAAACAGCCTCCTCATTTTGGAGGGGCTGTGTTTTTTATTCTTCTGAAAAGAGTTTAATGGCGTTCGCTAGAATATCTATTGACTCTTGCTTGGCGCTATTTAATTGGATAATGCTTTTAATGTTTCTCATGCCTCTTAACATAACGGAGAGTTCTTGAGGCTTAGTGCTGGCTAACAATATTGGTTTGCCAGAATCATCAGCAGTCTTGGCTTCAACTCCCACGCCATAAGAATACATTTGATGAAAATCAAAAACTATAAAAACTTTTGATTTTTTAACAGCCATAGTATCGAGCTCATAATAATCATGAGGCTTTTGAAAATCAAAACAATCCTCCTCTCTATAAGGAATAAAGGCATGAAATGTCGGGGAAACAATTTTTTTACATTCATTTTCAAGACTTAACAAGAAATCGTAAATTTCATTTTTAGCATCGCCTGCTAAACCCGTCATCGAACAAGAAAAAAACGCTGAATACTCAGGGATATTATCATGGGTTATAACTTTTCGCATTATCTCTCCTCTTTTGAGTTGTGAAAAAACTATTTTACAAATTTTTATCACAAAACGTTGGCTCTGTCAACACTATTCAACTTATGAGTTTACTGTATAAAGTCTTACAAAAGACTGAACAAGATGGTTTTCCAAATTTTTCGATCAGCTACCCAGTAGAAATAAAACGCCTCCGATGATATAATTTAGTCGGAGGTGTTTTGTATGAAAAAATCTTCTAAATATCTGTGGTTGCTGGGCTTAATAATTCTGCTTATCTTGTTTTTTTATTGGCTGGCGGTTAACCAAGCCACGGCGCCGACTAATCAAATTTATAAAACAGCCGGAACCGCACCGACCCAACCAATGACCGAAAATACTCTGGCCGAGCCGATTAGTAATGCGCTGACGAGGATTACCAAAAAACCCTTTGGCATAAAAATTTCACCTAAAACTTCGCCGGTTCAGCCCGAACGCTTTAGCGGTTATCACACCGGCACGGATTTTGAAACGACGGCCGACGAGCAAAAAATTGATGTGCCGATTTACGCCATCTGCGAAGGTAAATTAATTTTGAAAAAAATCGCCAGCGGCTACGGCGGCGTGGCCGTACAGGCTTGTAAAATAAATAATCAAGATGTCACTGTTATTTATGGCCACCTGCGTTTGACGAGTATCGCCGCCAAATTAAATCAAAATATCAAAGCCGGCGAACAGCTGGCCGTTCTCGGCACAGGCTATTCCCAGGAAACCGACGGCGAGCGCAAACACCTGCACTTGGGCATTCATAAAGGCAAAACCATCACTCTCTTGGGCTACATCCAAAACCAAAGCCAACTCAATCAATGGCTTGATTTTTTTAAATTTTACTGATAAAATTGCTCAAAAAAATAAAAAGAGTTCATTCACAATTTAATTGGGGGTATTATGGAAACGCTTCGCGAACTTATTGTTGAGTTAGCTCCTTGCGCTTTTGTCATCGTTGCTATTATTTGTCTCTTTAAAACGCTCATTTGGCTTCTTGACCACCCATTGATAAGCAAAATGGTTTTCTCGGCAATTTTTATTGCCTTGGTTGTTGTGGCGGTTGTCTTTTTCGGAAAAATCATATCTTTCATTTATTCTGCGTACGCATGGATAGTTGGAAATATACTTCTAATCTTACTAACTATTGTGGCTATAATCATCTATAAGATTTTTAATCGTCCTGTTTGCGACGAAGATCACAGAAAATACCATACTCATTGTCTCTATCACTATAAAAAATGCAGCGACACCGCTCATTGTTTCTACAATGATGGGTGGGGAAATGGTTAAAATAAATACGGTTATTTAATAATTTAATAGGAGATTGCCATGGAAGTTTTACTAAACTTATTTATGCCGTCAGGGCCGATAGGATTTTTAATGTCATTGGTCTATCAATTAATTTTCATCATAATTCTTTGGGCCGTGGAACATCCGATAGCCGCTTTAATCATTTTGATTATCGCATTTGTATTATTAATACGTGCAATGAGCCGATAATGAAAAAACGCTATTATAAATTTCTGCTGTTGTTTCGCTTAGAAATCTCTATTTGTAAACCGTCAAGTAACTTGGCGGTTTTTTATTTACCTGTGGATAAATTGGGAGTTGGTGGCCAAAAGGCCGTTTTTATTGTATTGTAGCGACCCACAATATGTAGTATAATAAAATTTCCCCCTACACAATATGTTGGGATAACAAATAACTTATATTTTATGGATATACGAGTTAAGAAGATTGACGGGGCGCTGGAGGCCTTCAACGCCGACCGCATCAATCAGGCCATTGCCCGCGCCTCACGGGGCCTGCCGGACGCCGTGGCCAAAACCGCCCAAATCGCCTCGGAAATGGCTCTGACGCTTTACGACGGCATTACCACGACCGAACTGGACCAGGCGGCCATTAATGTGGCGGCGCAAAACATCAAAGACGACCCGGACTTTGATAAAATCGCCGCGCGGCTGTTTTTAAAAACCGTCTACAAGCAAGTGCTGGGCGATTACAACACCGAAGAGGAACTGCGCCGGGCGCACCGCCAGGGCTTTCTTGATTATATCGCCAAACAAACTGCCAGCGGCCTCTTAGACGAACGCTTGGCTAAATTATTTGATTTGGAAAAATTAGCCGACGCCTTAGATTTGGCTGCCGACGAACTTTTAACTTACACCGGCGTCTCCACCATGACCAAACGCTACCTGACCAAAAACCGCGAACAAAAATTATTGGAAACGCCGCAATATTTTTGGTTGCGCGTGGCCATGGGTTTGAGTTTGACCGAAAGCGACCCGACCGCTACGGCCCTAAAATTTTATGGCAAAATGAAAGAACTGAAATATTCGCCGGGCGGCTCCACCAACATCAACGCCGGCACTTCAACGCCCAGATTGTCCAATTGTTTTTTGATGGACATGGAAGACAGCATTGAACATATCGGCAAAACCGTGGCTGATGTCATGAAATTATCCAAAGCCACCGGCGGCATCGGCCTTAATGTCACCCGCCTGCGCGCCAGCGGCTCGCCCATTTCCACCAATAACACTTTTTCCTCCGGCCCCGTCCCCTTCCTGCACATTATCGACTCCACCATCCGCGCTATTTCCCGCGCCGGCAAAAAAATGGGAGCGCTGTGCTTTTATATGGAGAACTGGCATTTGGATTTTGAGGAATTTTTAGACTTAAAACAAAATGCCGGCGACGAATACCGCCGCACCCGCACCGCCAACATCGCCGTTTACCTGTCGGACGAATTTATGAAACGGGTGGCCGCGGGCGCCGACTGGTACTTGTTTGACCCCAAAGAAACACCGGACTTGATTGAACTTTACGGCGCTGATTTCAGCCGCCGCTACGCGGAATATGTCCGCCAAGCCGAAGCCGGTCAATTACGCGTCTTTAAAAAAATGTCGGCGATGGAACTGTGGCGTAAAATCATTGTCAGCTTACAGTCCACTTCGCACCCCTGGATCACCTGGAAAGACGCCATCAATGTCCGCGCTATGAATAACAACACCGGCACGATTCATTGTTCCAATCTCTGCACCGAAATTACCCTGCCGCAAGACCGCAATAATGTTTCGGTTTGTAATTTATTGTCCATCAATTTGGCGCGCCATATCAAAAATGGCGACATTGATTGGGACGAACTGGCCGACTCCGTTAAAGTCGGTTTGCGCCAGCTAGACAACTTGGTGGACATCAACCAGCCGCCAATTTCCGAGGCCAGTAATTTTGACCATGCCAACCGCGCCGTCGGTTTGGGGCTAATGGGTTTGGCCGATACTTTGGAGCAACTCGGCTTGGCTTATGATTCGCCGGCGGCTTACGAGTTGGCTGATAAAATTTTTGAGTTTTTCAGCTACCACGCCATTGCCGAAAGCGCCGACTTAGCCAAAGAAAAAGGCGCTTACCAAAATTTTGCCGGCTCGCGCTGGTCTAAGGGTGAGCTGCCGCTTGATACGCTAAGAGACTTGGAAAATTCGCGCGGCGAGATTTTGAGCGTGGCTAAAACCAGTACGCTGGATTGGGAGGCTTTGCGCGCCAAGGTTAAACAAGGCATCAGAAATTCGGTAATGATGGCTATTGCCCCGACCGCTAATATCGGTCTCGTGGCCGGCACCTCGCCGGGCATTGACCCGCGCTTTGCCCAAATTTTTTCGCGCCACACTTTGTCGGGAAAATATTTGGAATTGAATTTTAACCTGGTGCTGGCCCTAAAAGCCAAGGGCCTGTGGGAGCAAGTTAAGGACCAGCTGTTAACTGATTATGGTTCGCTGGCCGACATTAAAGATATTCCGGAAAATATAAAAACTATTTACAAAGACTCGTTTTCCATTAACCCGCTGGCGTTTATTGAGGTGGCGGCGCGCGCCCAAAAATGGATTGACCAGGCTATCAGCCGCAATATGTATCTGGAGACGCGCGACACCGACGAGATTATGAATATTTATCTGACCGCCTGGCGCCAAGGCCTGAAAACAACTTACTACCTCCATATGAAGCCGCGCCACAGCGCGGAACAAAGCACCACTAAGGTTAACAAGTCAACGGCTATCGGCAAACTGGGTTTTGGCGCCGTTAAATTACCGCAACCGGTCGCCATTCCGGCGGTTAATACTGTCAGCGTCTCTAAAGATGCCTGTCCCTTAGACCCGATGGAAAGATTACAATGCGAAAGTTGTCAATAAAAAATTGACGGCGTGTGAGCCGTCATCCCGGCCAAGCGAAATTTCTGCAGGAAATAGAGCGCGAGCCGGGATCCAGACTATTATTTTACTAACAAATTTTAGATTCCTGCTTACGCAGGAATGACGAATAATATGATATTAGGTAAACCATTAAATGAAGATATGAATCTGCGGCCGATTAAATATCAATGGGCTTATGATTTATATAACCAAGCCGTCGCCAACACCTGGTTCCCCCACGAAATCGCCCTAGGCGAAGATTTGGAGGACTGGAAAAAAATGACTGACGATGAAAAACACGCCGTCACTTTTTTGATGAGTTTTTTCAACCCCTCGGAACTGATTGTCAACCGCACGCTGGCGCTGGGCGTTTATCCTTATCTCAAGGCGCCGGAAACGCATTTATATCTGGCTAAACAAATGTGGGAGGAGGCCAACCACTGCCAGGCCTTTGAATATGTCTTGGAAACTTTTCCGGTGGATCGCGCCGCGATTTTCAAGTGGCATTTGGATAAACCGGCTATAAAAGTTAAAGAGGATTTTGTCACCAACTATCTCTCGCGTCTGGCCAACGACCGGCTGGATATTAATTCGCCCGAAGGCAAAAAAGATTTTGTCCGCAACCTGGTCGCCTATAACGTTATTATGGAAGGCATTTGGTTTTACAGCGGCTTTATGGTGGCTTTAAGTTTCAGACAAAGAAAACTGTTAAGAAATTTCGGCTCGATGATTGATTGGGTGGTGCGCGATGAAAGCCTGCACCTAAAATTCGGCATCAATTTAATTTTAACCATCTTGGAGGAAAATCCCGATATCGTTACGCCGGAATTCAGCCAGGAAATCAGACAAATGATTATTGATGGCGTGGCTATGGAAAACTCTTACAACCAAGCCATGTTCCCGCACGGCATCTTGGGCCTCAATGCCGACTATGTTAATCAGTATGTACAATATGTCGCCGACCGACGCCTGGAAGAGCTCGGCTTCACGCCGCACTTCAAAGTCAGCAATCCGGCCAAGTGGATGGCTGCGGCCATGGACACGCTGGAGCTGGTTAATTTCTTTGAAGCGCAAAATACCAACTACGAAGTCAACTCGCTGGCCAACAAAAAATCAGAGACCCAAAATTAAAATCAACCAAAAACACCTCCCGACGTTTTTCGGGAGGTGTTTTTTTAGAAAATATTATCTCGTTTGAAAACTAGTTAATATCTCTTAAATCATCTTAGCGCTTAGAAGCGTCTCGGACGATTGGCCATTCTCTGGCGATGACAATCGCGGCAGTAGAGAGGCCGTTCGCCGTCTGGTTCAAAGGGCAATTCGGTGATACTGGCACCGCAACCGGCGCAAGTCCAATTACCCTTGACCATTTCCCGGCGAGGGGAAAAGTCTCTGTTTTCCATTTGTTAAGGCGGTTTCTTAGCTTAGCTAAACGCGAAGATAATAAAACCTATTAATAATATATAGCTAAATATAAGGCTCCTTTTGAAATTTGTCAATTAAACATAAAAAAACCCGCGTTGCTGACACGCGGGTTAAAACTTTAAACTTCTTCAATTTTTCTGGTATTTCTATCGAGGATAGCCGACAAAGAATGCATTTTGCCAGCTAAACCAGGGAATCTTTTATTGGCTACTTCTCTAGCTAAATCAGTTAAAAATTTAGTTTTTTCAACGGCTCGTTGTTTATCTACCCCCAAATCTCTAAAATAAGGCGCCGAAGATAAAATAATGAAACCGTCATCCTTGATTTTACCAGCCTCCATATTGCTTTGAATGATTTCAAAGGCAGTTTTAATCGGCTGATATAAATCAGGACTATAAGGACCGATTAGTAGAGCAATATTCGGTTCATGCAACCAATCAAAGCCGCGGCCAATGCCGACAATAAATTCCCGATGTTCCGAATCGATTACCAAACGATCGGCCACTTTAATCTCGGCAATTTGTTTTAAATTGCCGACAACCAAAGGCAATAAATCCTCCACCATTCTCTCCTTCATGTCCGGATAAAGTTCTGATAACTTACCGCGCAAAACATCAATACCAATTCCGGCATCAATTTGGCCTAAATCAAGTTGCCGGTCATCCACACCATGAAAAATTAAAGCGTCGGTATCCGTCTCCAGACCAACGACAATCGGATAAACCACCGACCGCTTTTCACCAAAAATTCTTTCAATTTGTTGCTTGAAAGAATAGGTGAAAGCAACGGACGCCGCTTTATCATACTGAAAACCGGCACAACCGCGATGGGTATCGCCTTGAGAAAAATGGTAAGTCACCATGACTAAACATTTTCTGCCCTTGCTCACGGCGTAATTTACCCATTCCTCAAAAACCTGACCCAGATAAGGCCAGCCCAAATCAAATTTTCCACCCAAATTGCGAAAGGGCTGGATAATCCCCAAAGGCGTCTTGGTTAAAATCGGAATATTAATTCTGCCGTCCATGCACTTAAAAGCGCAAATTTCGGTCGGATGTTGTGCTCGATATAACCGCCGCGACAACTCCTCGTCGGGAGAACAAAAAAAGTCGGAATGTTCCTGGTTTAATTTTCGCACCCAACTAATTTTTTCTTCAATTGGCGCCTCATGACTTGGTTTTTCCAAGATTTTACTCATATTTTTTCCTTTTTAAAATGTACTATGAATACTTTATTTAATTAATACTTGTTTCATTTTAGCTAAAAAATATTGAAAACTAAAATTGATAATTTTATCCTGATATTTCACCACCGCGCCGCCTAAAACTTCCGGGGCAATCTTTTCCGTCAGCCTAACCTCGCGGCAGGCAGTTTTGTCTTTAATCATCTGGCTCAAGCTCTGCAAAGTCGCGGCGCTCAAGCCCCGGGCGCTTTTAACTTCGGCCGCCACGATGCCTTGCCGGTCTAAAACTATCTTCTCCAATTCTGCCACTACGCGGTTAGCCAAACTGAAACGGCCCTGCGCTTTCAAGAGCTGTAAAAAACGACCAACCATCGCCGTCTGCTCCTTTGAGGTTTGACCGTCGGCCGCTTCATATAAACCGCGGGCGTATTGTTTAGCGGAAATTTTCATTTATTTCAAAAACTTATTTACCAAATTTTTATCAATCTCCTTACTACCCTGCTCGCCCAGCAATTTAGCGCAAACCGCCACCACCAAATCCGCCGTCTCCGCTTTTAACTCCTGCAGGGTTTTGGCTTTTTCCGCCTGCAGCTGTTCTTTTTCCTGGGTGATGACCTTGCCGATTTCTTCTTTAGCCTGGGCAATCAACTGATTTTTTTTGTCTTCGCCGATTGTTCGCGAACTGGCAATAATTTCGGCCGCTTCCCGTTTAGCTTCGGCTAGAATTTGCGCCTGCTCGGCTTTAGCGCCTTCCAACCGCGCGCTAATTTCTTCAGCTTCTTTTAAACCGCGTTCAATTTTGGCGCTACGGTCGCTCATCACCTTGATTAAAGGCTTAAAGGCCAACCAATAGAGCACGGCCAAGACAATAGCAAAATTTACCATCTGGGCGATGAGCAGTTTTACATCCAAATGAAAGACGCTGATAATTGACTCCATAAATTAGGATTTAGGATATAGGATTAAGGCCATAGGGTAATACCCTCCGGCCTCGGGCCCAGCCCCTATTTGCTAATGCTGAAAGCAATAACCAAAGCGTAAATAGCCACCGCTTCGGCAAAGGCGCAGGCCAACAGCATCGGCACTAAGATTTTGCCGGCGGCTTCCGGATTGCGGCCGATACCTTCCATGGCTTTGGCGCCGATAAAACCGATGCCTAAAGCCGGACCGAGCGAACCGATACCAATAGCCAACGCTTTGGCTAACATGACATTTTCCATAATTTTATAATTAATGCTCTTCTTGAGCGGTATTAATATTTAAATAAATCAAAATGAGAATAGCAAAGATTAACGCCTGAATCAAGCCGACGATAATTTCCAAAAACATAAAGGGAATCGGCACGCCGAAGGCCAGAATAGCCGACATAGAAGCTAAGAGCACCTCGCCGGCAAAAATATTGCCGAACAAACGAAAGGACAAGCTGGCCACCTTAGCCGCCTCGCCCACGATTTCAATCAACCCGACAAATGCTTTGATGGGATTAATTAAAATAATTGTCGGCTCGCGGCGAATCTTTTTGGGAATTTCCAGCAAGGCTTTTAAATTGATAAATTTGTTAAAGTGGTGCCAAAGGCCCAAAGACATAATGCCAAAAATATGGCTCAAGACCACGCCGATAATTGCCAAAGCTAAAGTGGTATTTAAATCAGCCGTGCCGCCGCGAAAGTATGGCACAAAAATTTCATGGCCGCCCTCGCCCACGATTTGGCCGATGGAACCGACGCCGGGCAAAATACCCAGCCAATTATTCAGCAAGATGAAAAAGAAAAAGGCCAGCACCAGCGGCGCGAATTTAAGCGACTTGCTGCGGTCGCCGGTTACGCCGTCAAACAAATTCAAAAACATTTCCACGATGGCCTCCAAGCCGTTCTGCAAACCGCGCGGTACGGCGCTTAATTTTTTTCTAATGATTA
>JAKAFD010000008.1:0-3471 GCA_021818075.1 bacterium | reverse complement strand
TCCAGCCATTTGCCTAAAAACACGCCGATAATAACCGGCCCGGCTACCCAGGCGGACAGGCGCAAAAACATAGTTACGCCACGCTGCCACCAATCGTTATTTTTGTTTTCCGTCATACCCGGTAGTACAATCTTACTTAAGAAAGTATTTATAAAATAAAAATAGAATTATTTTACTAAAAAGCTTTATTCCGATAACATCTTACCGAAAATTGTACTACAGGGCATACAAAAATAAACAAGGGCGCGCTGGTCCTTGAATGTTTCATTCACTTATTTTTATACCGCAACCGAGAGTAAAAGTCAAGACGACTTTTAGTTTAAATAAAAAGGCGCTCGGTCCAGTTGATTGTTGTTAATTCGGCTAAAGTTATGGCTTGTTCCAGCCGATACTGGCCGATAGCCGTGCGCTGCAACTCTGCCACATAAGCGCCGCAGCCCAGCCCCTCGCCTAAATCAAAGGCCAGGGAACGGATATAGGTGCCGCTGGAACAATTAATTTTTAAACTTAAGTGCGGCCAGCTATAATTTAAAACCGCCAAATTAAAAATTTCTATGTTACTGGGCTGGCGTTCAACAACTTTACCGGAGCGAGCCAATTCATACAATTTACGGCCGTTAATTTTTTTGGCGCTATACATCGGCGGCAACTGCTCTTGCGGACCGATAAACCGCGCTATAACAGCGTTAATGGCCTCAAGCGCCGGCTGGCTGGCCGTGGGCCGAGAGATGATTTTGCCGGTTTTGTCGTGGGTGTCGCTCACCGCGCCTAAATGAAGCGTAGCGATGTATTCCTTATCCAATTTAACAAATTTAGCTATGCTTTTAGTGGCTTCGCGGCCGACAGCGCAAATCAGCAAACCCGAAGCAAAAGGGTCTAAAGTGCCGGCATGGCCGATTTTAGCCAGACCGGTCAAACGCCGCAGGGCGTCAATTATATCGTGGGAAGTCGGGCCGGCCGGCTTATTTATCAATAAATATCCGCTACTTGGCATAAAAAAGACGACACATTAAACAAAATTAAAGCCTTTATTTTTTGGCTAATTTATGATACATTTAATTCAAGAAAAGCTCAAATAGGGCCATCGGGCTCAAGGAGGGCTAAAAATTAACTCCAAAACTATGTTAGCAAAAAACGAAAGCCAACTGGACCGAGCCATTCGCTTGATTGTTGGTTTGGTCTTGCTGATCATCGGCACCTATGTAAGCGGCTGGTTACAAATTGTCTTATACATTTTGGCCATTATCGCTTTATTGACTGCCGCATTAGGCGTCTGCCTCTTGTACAAGCTTTTTGGCTGGAACACCAACCAAGCCAAACCCGAAGCGGCCAAGAGCGCCGAGCCGATGCCAACCGAAGCAGCGCCGGCTATGAATACGCCCGCCGAGGAAGCCGAAGCCGAGCTGGAAGTGGAAACTCCAGCCCAAACACCGGCCGCCGCTCCCGCTGAAGAAACTGAAGTTAAAACTGAAACTCCTCAATAAATAACTGATGACTTAATCACCCCGCCCCGATGTCTATCGGGACGGGGTGATTTTTATTTGGCGCAGCAAAACTCTTGGGAGCGCTGCCAATTTATGCTATAATTTAATGACTATGAAATATTGGTTGGAGCACGAAAAAATTATTCAGCAGGCTCTGTCCAACAAAAAAGGCAGAATTGATTGGCCGCGCCTGCAGCAAAAACATTTAGCCAAAACCAAGCTGTTGCAGCATGAGCGCCTGATTCATTTGCTGGTCACTTTAAGTTTCGGCAGTTTCAGTTTATTGTCTTTCTTTGCCTTTCTGCTTTTGGACCGCATAGAAATTGTTATTCCGGCCATTGTATTTTTAGTGACCACTCTGGTTTATGTTATTCATTACTACCGCCTGGAAAATGCTACTTTACGCTGGTATAAACTGACTGATAAGCTGGCTGATAAATTAAAATAATTAGACTTAACCAAAACTCCCCCGGCGCACATCGGGGGAGTTTTTATGTTAAAAATTATTCGGTTTTTAAATCTCTGGCCATTAAATGCTCTATGGCGCGACGCGGATTTTTATTGGCAAATAATATCTGATACAATTCGCCGGTAATCGCCATGTCCACGCCCAAACTCTTACCCTTTTGCCAGACGGCCTTGGTCGTCCAGTAGCCCTCCACCACCTCCCGAGACCGTTTAATCAGAGTCGACGGCTTCTGGCCGCGCCCGATAGCTAAGCCAAAACTGTAATTGCGGCTATGCTCGCTCGAGGCCGTTAACAGCAAATCGCCTAAACCGGCTGAGCCCATAAAGGTTTCTCGTTTGGCGCCCAAGCGCATACCCAAGCGGCAAATTTCCGCCAGACCGCGAGTAATCAAAGCGGCTTTGGCATTTTCTCCTTCCTCTAAACCCGATACGATGCCGGAAGCCACGGCAATAACATTTTTGACCGCACCGCCAATTTGCACGCCGATAATATCGCGGGTGATGTAGGGTCGGAAATAGTCAGTGGCTAACAGTCGTTGCAACTCGCGGGCAATTTTTAAATTGCGACAGGCCAAAGACACAATAGTAATTTTTCGGTCGGCCAGTTCGCTGGCAAAACTGGGGCCGGACAAATAGCAGGCGGCAGAAAAATAAGACGGTGCTACCTCTTTGACGATATCAGACATCAAGGCAAAAGTTTTTAGTTCAATGCCTTTGGAGACAATTAATAATTTGGCGCGCGGAGCGAGCCAAGGTTTGATAGTTTGTAAAATCGCGCGATTGGCCTGCGCCGGATTAGCCAAAACAACTATCGCCTTGTCTTTGACCGCCGTGCGCAAATCGCCGGTTAATGGCAAACCCTTGAGCGAGTGGCCGGGTAAAAACGGATTAACGCCAGAACGCCGCGCCTTGGCCAAAACTGGTTTGTCATAAAACCACAAGCTGACATCATGGCCTTTGGCGGCCAAGAGGCGCGCCAAAGCCGTGCCCCAGGCGCCGGCGCCGATAACACCGATAGTTTTTTTGCCGACAGTCATAATGATTTATTTTATAGCTTGCCGCCGGTAGTGTCAAAAAAAATAACCCAACATTTAAGTCGGGTTATTATGGAGGTTGTTAGGCCTGGGCGACGAAACGCTGTTCGGTTTCTTTCACCCAGCTTAATTGTTCTGTTAGCTTTAAAGATCTATCTACTAACATTTTTACTTCCCAGTCTTCTTTCGCTGCTGCTGCTTGGGCGTTTATGGCCGCTATCTGTTCCAACAATATTTTATCCATGACTAACTCCAAAATAGGTACTAAATTATTTAATTATTTTATAATATAATTATAGCATAGATTATAAAAAATGTCAATACCTGCTTTAATTTTAGCCAAAAAACAGTAAAAACTAGGCTTTTACAGTTATGGCCTTGATTTTTCTTAAATTTTAGCCTATACTAGTAAACACAATTTATACCTGTCTTTTTATAAACTCCCCGGGGCAGACAGCCGGGGAACTCGCCACCTTTAAGGCCCA
>JAKAFD010000052.1:2622-5057 GCA_021818075.1 bacterium | reverse complement strand
CACATCGTCATTGGGATCATCTGGATTATTGGGGCTATTTACCCCATCCGAGCAGCTTAACAAAACTAAGCCGAGAAAAAGCAGAAAAAACACTAAATTTTTCACTAAAACTCCTATTTTTATTATTAAACAACAATTCTTTCATTAATATACAACGCTTTTAAAATTTTGTCAAGATTAGTAATAAAAAACCCCCGATGTCTTAGGGGGTTTTGTTTAAAAATTTTTTAGTAAGTCTCCGCGTTGACCTTATTATCACACTTATCGCACCAGCAAACCTGTCTATACTTGCCGGATTTATAGGGATATTCCTGGGTTATCACCGAGCAGCATAAATTTTTCGCCGGGTTGTTTAGTCGGTCGCAAAGTTGTTGTAAAGTTAGGGCTGTTTCATTTGGTGTGGGCTCGGGGGAACTAGTGCCATTAACCGAGACTGAACCAACCGGCATCGGTGGATTTAGAGTTATGGCCGCTTTAGTGACGATAGTGGCAATGCTAGCCGTTATGGCAATTGAACAAACAGCAATGATTATTTTTTCTTTTAACGACCGCCCCCTTTGTTTGTTTGTTTTCATAAAAATAAATTAATTTGGTTATTGCAACTATATTCTATATTTTACCAAAAAAAGACCGGCGGCGCAATTGGCGATGATAACCTATGGCCCTTCGGCTCACTTTGTTCGCTCCCCTCGGCCTGAGCTCGGGACGAAGGCAGGACAGGCGCCCTGGTTATCTGTTTAACATTTTCTGGCTACGAAGTTTTCGGTGATAAGATATTGCGAACCTGTGGGCCTCATCCCTTACCCTTTTTATCAGATGCAGGGCCGGAGAATTGAGGGGCAACTGCAGAGCGCTGGCCTGATTGGGAAAAAAGAGCTTGTCGGGTGCGCCGGAGGAACGTAAGCTTCTAGCCCGTGAAATGCGCGAAGCGCCCCAACCTTCGGTTGGGATTTCACTGGCCAAGCCTTTGGAAATGGCTATCAGGGCGATGTCTAGTTTATTTTTTTTCAAGACCTTTAAAGCGACGTTCAACTGGGCTTTGCCGCCGTCCACGACGATTAGGTCGGGCAGGGGCCAGTCATTATGGAAACGGCGGGTCAGCACCTCTTCCAACATTTGCACATCACCCCTCTTGTCATCGCGAACCCCGATGGCTATCGGGGTGTGGCGATCTCTATTCTGTTTTAAATGTATAGAGATTGCTTCGTCGTCGCCTACGGCGCCTCCTCGCAATGACAGTTTGATTTTGAATTTTTTATATTCCGACTTGTCCGATTCGCCACCCGAAAACACCACCATTGAGCCGACGGCTTCTTGGCCAAAGATATTTGAGATGTCGTAGCCCTCAATGCGCTTTGGTGTTTTAGTTAAATTTAAAATCTTGGCCAATTCCACCACGTCGGCGGCGTATTTTTCGCCTACGCTCAAGACCCGCGCATTGGCCAATACCTGCTCCATATTCAATAATTGCCATTTAAGTTTGGCTAATTCCTCCGCTTCGGCCAAAGATATTTTTTTCTGCTTTTGTTTTTTATCTAGTTTTGAAATTTTAAATTTTAAATTTAAAATTAATTTCCCTTTCTTTCCTTCCAAAAACTCAATAATCGGCTTTATCACCTGCCGTTTATATTGAGCGATACTTATTTTTTTACCGCAGACGCCGACACAACGCCCGATTTGATAATAAAAACAGGGCGTTTTGCCGATTTTTCTTTGCGTGCAATACGGCCAAATTTTTCTTAGAGCGCGCAAGGTTTCGCGCACTGCCAATGTGCTGACAAATGGCCCGAAATAATGGCCGCCCTTGGTCAAATGGCGGGTGGCAAACACGCCCGGCACCTCGTCAGCCGTGGACACCCAAATATAAATAAAGCGCTTGTCGTCTTTCAAGTTAACATTATAATAAGGCTGATGCTTTTTAATCAGGTTGGCTTCCAAAAGCAGCGCCTCAATTTCGCTCTCGGTCGTCAACCAGTCCAGCCGTTCAATTTTTGTTAACATCAACTGTTTGGCTGGCGTTAGTTGGCTGCCTTTTTGCCAATACGACAAAACGCGGCTTTTTAGATTAACCGCTTTGCCGATATAAATAATTTTGCCCTGTTTATCAAAAAAACGATAACAGCCGCTGGCTGTCGGCAAATTTAATTTTTTTATTTTAGCCAAACTAAGCATAAGAAATCGTCGTTATTATAACAATTTTTAAACATTTAGCAATCTAATAACAAAAAAGGCCGCGCGGGCCTTCTTTTGTCTGACAAATTAGTCTATAGTAATGGCCATCGTCGGGCAATTGTCTTTGGCCTCGCGAACACAGTCGCGCATTTCTTGGGAAACAACTTCGGCTTTAACCTCGTCGTTGAGTTTGAAGTTTTGCGGACAAAGCGCTTCGCATAAAGCACAACCGATACAGGCCTCCTTATCTATATGAATCATAA
>JAKAFD010000052.1:0-2522 GCA_021818075.1 bacterium | reverse complement strand
ACGGCATTTAAATCTTGCTGGGTTTTAGCTCTGATTTGTTCCTGGATTTTATTAATTTCTTCATTGGTCAGAGTTCTTTCCGGGGAGCGATAGACAATTCTAAAGGTATAGCTTTTTTTGTCTTGGCCGAATTTAGCGTCGTCTTCATACTCATCCAAAAGTTTTACTTCTTCAATCAGGTTATCCGAAAAATCTCTAACGATTTCGTAATAATTGTTTAAATTGATACTCTTATCAATAATGAAGGAAATGTCTCTGACGGTTGACGGGTATTTGCTGACTTCCTTGAATTTACTCGCGATATCCTTAAATTGGCCGGTGATGCGCGGGTCGTCCGACCAAAGAATTCTAATGTCGGTAATACCCATTTTAATCATAGCCAGCCTTTCCAGCCCGAAACCAAAGGCCCAGCCGTTATAAACTTCCGGATCCAAACCCAAATTTTTTAAAACCTGCTGATGAACCAAGCCGGAACCCACAATTTCCATCCAATCATCGTTAAACCTGATTTCTATTTGCACCGAGGGGTCGGTAAAGGGAAAGGAATCAACCAAAAATCTGAATTCAATGTCTTGGCCGAAAATGCTTTTGACAATATCCTCTTCAATATTTTCCAAATCTTTTTGCGTAATGGTTTGCTGCTCTTTTTTGCAAATATACAATCCGTCAATTTGATGAAAGGCGGGAAAATGTTTTCTGTCTATTTCATCTTTTCTAAAAACAATACCCCTGGCTAAAGCGCCGACCGCGCCTTCGCTAGCTAATTTTTTTAAAATTTCGGCGTCTTGCAAATAAAACGACCACATATCGGTTGTCTGCGTCCGCAAAACATGCGACTCATCCAAATAATAGGTATCCGACTCCCGGCGGCTTGGATGATCTGGAGGGGTATTTAAGAGGTCAAAATTCTGCGCCACCGTGACTATTTTCGGAAAATCAACCAAATCAAAATCGGCAAACCGGGGCAAGCTGATTATTCGGTCAACTAAAATTTTTACGGGAGAGTTTTCCTGCTTGGTTAAATCCGGCAGCTGTAACAATCGCTTAATCCTGGCGGCCTTGGTATCGGTTCTCCCCGCCAAGTCCTTGATTAAAACAGCCTCCTCGGGATCGTTGATAATAATAGTTTTTTTCATATTTGGGAATTTTAAATACCCTACTACATTTTGGCCACTAATTCAATACCCAGAAGCTCCAAACCATTGCCCAAAACCTGCCGGACGGCGGCGGCTAGAGCCAGCCGGGCGGTTTGTAAATCGGGGTTGGACTGGATCATGGGCACGCTTTGATAATAGTCATTAAACAACTGGGCCAAGTCAAATAAATATTTGGCTAAAACCGACGGTTCGTAACGCCCGCCGGCCTCCTTGACCGCGCCGGCAAATTTGGCCAGCGCCAAAATTAAGGCCTGTTCTTTGGCTTCGGTTAAAACCTCAACAGGTAAGGCGCCGCCCAGCTTGGCCTGGCCTTTCTTTAATAAGCTGCTGATGCGCGCGGCGGTATACTGCAAATAAACCGAAGTGAAGCCGTCAAAGCGCAAGGCTTCGTTTAAATCAAAAGTGATAATTTTATCGGCGCCCACTTTGATCATTTCAAACTTTAACACGCCGACGGCCACTGCTTCCGCCACTTCGGCCACTTCGCTCTCGGACCAATCCGCATGGCGCTTAACAATCTCCGCGGCGGCCTTGTGTTTGGTTTCCTCGTAAACGTCTTCAAAAGTCACAACCCGGCCGGAACGCGAACTCATCATGCCTGAAGGCAAACGGACAACATCATAACTTAAATGCGCCATTTTAATTTGCCAGCCGGCCAGGGCTAAAATCTTGAATAACTGCTGGAAATAAAGGGACTGCCGATTATCAATAACATACAAAGATTGCGTTAATTTAACTTTGGCGAATTTCTTGGCCGCTAAAGCCAAATCGGCCACCGGATACAGCGCCGTGCCATCGGAACGCAGCAAAACTAAAACGCCTAAGCCATACTGGCTTAAATCAGCAATCACCGCGCCGGCGCTGGTCTTCAATACTCCTTGTTTTAATAATTTGGCCACCAGCTCGCGGCCCTCATCAATTACTTCGCTTTCATAATAAGTCTGGTCAAATTTAATTTTCAGGCGGTCATAAACCGAGGCAAAATAATCAATACTCCACTGGCGCGTTTCGCGCCATAATTTATAATCCTCGCCCGTTCGCGCTTCAATCTGCTTCATAATCTGGGCTACTTCTTGCTTGCCGGCGGCGTTATCAGTCAAAGCTTGGCTGGCGGCTGTATAAAGCTGGCCTAAAATATAGCCCCCGCCCACGGCGGCTTGGTTTTTTTTAAACTCCCACAAGGTCTTGGCGGTGTGAATGCCAAAATCATTAATATAGGAAACTTTGTCCACCCGGCAGCCCGTGGCCGCCAACAATTTGGCCACTGCATCGCCATAGCAGATATTGCGCAAATGGCCGACATGGTATTCTTTGTGCGTGTTAACATTGGAATATTCAATCATTACCCGTTCATCGTTTGGTTGT
>JAKAFD010000007.1 GCA_021818075.1 bacterium | reverse complement strand
GTCCAGCGAAGTCCTGGAGAAAAACCAAGCCTATTACACCGATGCGCGCTGGCAACATGCGGTCGGCTATAAATGTTTTGACCGGCAAGTGGAAGAGTTGAATCCTAAGGGCGTAGTGCCGGCGCCAATAAAATAATGATTTTAAAGTTAGACAAATTTGAAGGGCCGTTTTATTTGCTGTTATCGCTGATTGAAGAAGAGAAACTCTCAATTACCGAAGTCAGTTTGGTAAAAGTGGCTGATCAATATATCAGTTATTTAAAGACCGTAAAAACCATTGACCCGGAACAGGTGGCCGATTTTTTGGTGGTGGCCGCCCGGTTACTTTTGTTAAAATCGCGGGCGCTGTTGCCTTATCTCTATCCGGAGGAAGACGAAGAAATTGACGATTTTGCCAAACAGATAAAAATGTATCAGGAGTTTTTGGCGGCGACTAAAACTGTGGCCGAACTGATTGGCAAGAAAAAGTTTATGTTTGCCCGCCAGTTTAACCGTCAGTCGCTTTTGGGCAATCAGCCGTCGTTTATGCCGCCTAAAAATGTAACGGTCAATACGCTGGCTATGGTGTTTGAGGATATTGTCGGCCGGCTGAAAGCGGCGGAGAAATTGGGCGAGGCCAGTATTGAAGACAGTATCAGTATTGAAGAAAAAATCACCCATGTCCGCGATATCTTGAACAAAAAAGTTAATTTTATTTTCAGCCAGCTGATGGCCAAAGCCAAAAATAAAACCGAAGTGATTGTCGGCTTCCTGGCCATTTTGGAATTAATGAAACAGCGCGAAGTGGTGATTGACCAGACTGAATTATTCGGCGATATCACCGTCGCTAAAATATAGTTATGGATAAATTAAAAAGCCAATTGGAATCATTATTATTTATCGCCGCCAAGCCGCTGACCGTTAAACAGCTTTCGGAGTGGCTGGCGGTTAAGCCGGACCAAATCACGGCCGTCTGTGCCGAGTTGGCCCAAGATTATAAAGATAACGAACGCGGCATTCAGTTGACCTGTAGCGGCGACAAATATCAGCTGGTCAGCGCGCCGGACAACGCCGCGGCAGTGCAGAAGTTTATCGCCGAAGAAACGAGCGGCGAGTTAAGCCGCCCCAGCTTGGAAGCCTTAACGATTATCGCTTATCGCGGACCGGTGGCCAAATTTGAATTGGATAAAATCCGCGGCGTCAACTGCGCTTTGATTTTGAGAAATTTATTAATCAGAGGTTTGATTGAGAGTAAAGAAGAGCGGGGCGAAACTTATTACAGCGTCAGTCTGGACTTTTTGCGTTTCTTGGGCGTCACCAATGTTCAAGCCTTGCCGGATTACGAACGCCTGCACGCCTTAGACACTATTAATCAGCTTTTGGAGGAAGCGCCGATTTAGTATGACAACACTTTTTGCCACGGTTTTGGCGGTCACTTTAAGCTTTTTTAATTGGTTGTTTACCGGCGGTCAGCTGCCGGCCCAGTTTAAGCAATATTTTTGGCCGCCCGAGCGGGCTCGCCTGGCGCCGCCGGCCGCTACCGTTTGCGCTTTGATTAATCAGGCTCAGCCGGCGCTTAAAACCGACAGCCAGCCCTTTGCTTTATCAGCTTCCAGCGGCCTGGCCTTTGATTTAAAACGCAATTTTTATCTTTTTGAAAAAGACGCCGACCGCCAGTTGCCGATTGCCAGCATTTCCAAATTGATGTCGGCCTTGGTGTTTTTGGATCATAATCCCGGCTGGAATAAAACTTACACCATCAGAGAAGATGATAAGCGCGACGGCAGCAAACCCAATCTTTACCCGGGTGAAAAAGTCTATCTGCGCGATTTGTTTTACAGTGCGCTCGTGGCTTCCGACAACTCGGCCCTGATTAGTCTGGTTAACTCTACCGGCCTGACGGAAACGGCCTTTGTGGCGGCCATGAATCAAAAAGCCGTTGACCTGGGCATGAGCCAGACGCATTTTGTGGAACCAACCGGTTTGAGCGATTACAACCTGTCCACCGCCCGCGATGTGGCCAAACTGATTCAGGAAAGCATGAAAGATTTAGATATCCGCCGCGCTGTGCTGGCCGATAAATACGAATTGGAAATTCTTAACCGGCCGGCCGGACAAAGAAAGCCGGCCACAGCCCACCGCGTAATAAAAAATACCGACCAGTTATTGCACAATGACGGCTTGAGCGTTAAAATCATCGGCGGCAAAACCGGTTATATTAATAAAGCCGGCTACTGTTTTGCCGGCAGTTTTACCAAAGACGACCAGCAAATTGTGACGGTGGTGCTGGGCGCGGCCGATCCCGAAGCGCGGTTTGTGGAAACCCAGCGCCTGCTGGACTGGATTTTTAAAAATTATGATTTTCCTAATTAAATTTTAACCCCGTTAAATAATTTTAAATTTTTATTAAAAAATTAAAAATTAAAATTTGATAAAAATCAAATTTTATTTAACTGGGTAAATAATATGAAAAAACTAATAATTGGTAATTGGAAAATGAATCTGGGTCTGAAGGGGAGTTTGGCCTTGGCCCGGGCGCTCAAAGGTTTAAAGAGTAAAAATGAAGTCGGCGTTTGTCCGTCCGACTTTGCTTTGGCCGGCGTCAAAGCGGTTTTAGGCAAAAGCCAAATTAAATTGGGCGCGCAAAATTGTTTTTGGGAGGCATCAGGCGCTTACACTGGCCAGACCAGCGCCGCCAGTTTAAAGGAGTTGGGTTGCGCTTATGTGATTTTGGGCCACAGTGAATTACGCGCTTTGGGCGAGTCTTGCCGACGAGTTAACTTGAAAGCCAAAGCCGCCTTGGCTCGTGGCCTGACACCGGTAATATGCGTGGGCGAGGACTGGACTAAATACAAAGCCGGCAAGAGCCGCGCCTTTGTCAGCGGTCAAATCAAGCGGGCCTTAGCCGGCCTTAAATTGGGCGGCAAACAGCTGGTTATCGCTTATGAGCCGCTTTGGGCTATTGGCTCGGGCCGGCCGCTCCAAGCCGAAGCGGCGGACGCCACCCAAGCCTTTATTAAGAGCGAAGCCCGTAAAGCCTTAAAACAGTCCCGGGCCGCCGTGGCCGTGCTTTATGGCGGCAGTGTTAACGCCGCCAATGCCAAAAATTTCTTGCGACAGGGTAATATTGACGGCTTGCTTATTGGCGGAGCCAGTTTGAAGGCCCAGGAATTCAAAAAAATAGCCGAGACACATTGAAATGAATATTCCTCGTCCCCGCGAAAGCGGGGATCCAGAAGCTTTAATATTAGCCAAAATCTTTGTTAAAATCTTAATGCTTAATGATAATTAAACTTGATTTTATCAAGTTTTTGTTATACACTAATTAAGCTTTAATTGAGCTTTAATTTTTTTTATGATTATCGTGGCTTGGATTTTGGTCTTAGCTAGCTTGGCGGTTATCGTCTATATTTTTATCAAGAAATTTCCCATCTTGGCTAATATTGACGTTAGCCGGATTGAAGCCGAACGCCAGGCGGATTTGAAAAGAAAAATATTAAGCGACAAATTTAAACGCTCGTTCAATCGAGGCTTTAAGCAGTTTCTAAAATTCGCCGCGCCGGTGGGCCGGGTGTTGGCCGGTTGGTTTCAGTGGCTGTATAACAAACTGGTCAACCTAAAAGAAAGTTACGGCCATGACACGGAAGCCGGCAGCGAAGATGCCGCCAAACAAATTGGTCTGTTGTTTGCTGAAGCGCAGGATTTGGTGCACAAAGAAGAATTCGCCAAAGCCGAAAGCAAATATATTGAAATTATCGGTTTGGATAGCCGCAACTACAAAGCCTTTGAACTGCTGGCGGAAAATTATTTACAGCGGGAAAATTACGAAGAAGCCGAACAAACTTTGGAGCACACTATAAAATTAAAAGAGCAGTTGAAAAAGGGTGGTCAGGAAATCAGCGACCTGGAGCTGGCCAAAACTTTTTTTTCCCTGGGTTTGGTTTATCAGAAGCTCAACCACGCCCAGCTGGCCTTTGATAAATTCAAGCTGGCGCTGGAACTGGAACCGAATAATCCGCGTTATCTTGATAAAATGGTTGATGTCTGTATAATGATGAAAGACGCACCGACCAGCCGGCAATATTGCCAGCGCTTGGAGGCCGTCAACCCTGGTAATAAGAAGTTAAAAGAAATAAAAAATAAAATTAGAGAGCTGGAAGCCAAGGAAGAAGTGAAGACTGCTACTGAGGAACAGCCCGAAGTACCAAAAGAGATTTAGAGTTTGTGTTGTGTGTTATGTAAATTAATGCCGTTGTAGCTCAGATGGTAGAGCACCACCATGGTAAGGTGGGGGTCCGGGGTTCGATCCCCCGCGACGGCTCCAAATAAAAACTCCCGTGAGGGGGTTTTTGAATTTTACTAGGCAGTATGTTATAATGGCCTAATAATTAATCTCAACTTATATGGACAATTTTAATTCCGCCAGCCCCGCCAAATGGCACTGGCTAGTCAAAATCGTCGCCATCTTAATGCTGGGCGCGATTGTTATCGTCGCTATTTTACGCGACAGAATCGTCAACAACCAATTCCGTTCCATTACGGTGATGGGCCAGGGCAAGGTAAGTTATGCGCCTGACACGGCGGTGGTTAACTTGGGCGTGCAAATTGATAAAGTGGCCAAAGCCGAGGACGCCATGAATCAATTGAATGCTAAAATGGCCAAGGTTATTGCCGCAATTAAGGCCTTGGGCGTTGCCGACGAAAACATCACCACCCAGAATTTTTATCTGACCCCGCAGTATGATTACCGGCCAATACCGCTGGATAATCCGGTGTCGTCAGTTTCTTATGACAGCGGCGCGGGTGTTAAAGCTGAAATCGAGCCAGCGCCGGCCCCGGCCGTGCGCGGCGTAAAAGAACAAACTTTGACCGTCATTAATTACAGCGCCAACCAGCAGCTTATAATTAAAATTAAAGATTTTCAAAACAATAAAGACCTGCTCAACAAAGTTGTCGGCAAGGCCACCGAGGCGGGCGCTAACCAGATTCAGGGCATCAGCTTTGAGGCCGCTAATTTAAACGACCTTAAACAGCAGGCAAGAGTTAAAGCGATTGCCGATGCTCGCGGCAAAGCGCAGGCTTTGGCTGACGCCGCCGGCGTTAAGTTGAAAGATATTACCGGCTGGTATGAAAATTTCTTGAAAGGCGGTTATTATCCGGAAGCGGCTATGGGCTTAGGCGGTATTGGCGGCGGTGGCGGCATGACGCCGCAAGTCGTAGTGGGCGATAATGAAGTGATGGTGGAAATCGGCGTGACCTACAATATAAAATAACACCAAAAGAAAAAAGGACTGTTGCATTCAACAGTCCTTTTATAATGGTGCAGTTATTGCACGCCGATAAAGTTGCAAACCAAGTGCAGGTGCCAGCCGGAAACGACTACGCCGGCGCCGAAATATGAACCGGCTGGATAATCGGTTTCTATAATTGCCCGATGTCCGGCACTGGCCAGGAAATTGTCCAAAATGCTTTGGGCGATTTCCTCAACCAAGATGTTGCCCTGGCTATCCTTGTAGGTAATGAAAGCCCAAGCCACTTGAGTGATTTCACCGCCGATAGTCTTAGACAAACTTTTGCCTGATTCCCTGACCACAGCTTCCTTCATCGCTTGGCGCCGTTCTTCATAGTTTTCGTGAGCGACGCTGTTGCGGAGGTCGTTGTTGGCGGCCAGTTCATCAGCGCTGAACCTGGTTAGATTCAGAGCATGTCTGGCAGACAATTTTTTCAAACCGTTGGACGATTTGAGGGGAGTTAGATTATGGGCCAGCCGGTATTTATTGACCAGCTCCATAAACTTGGTGGCGACCAATGACGACAGAGCGTCATTGCTCATTTGTGTGCCGTTTATTTGAATATAAGCGGCCTCAACTGACATTAGGCTGACCAAGGCCAGCAGACAGGCAAAAACCAATACCTTTTTCACTTTTTACTCCAATATTTATTGATAAAAATGTTCTTTCCTTATTTTTCAGATAATATTAATTATATCACAAATAACAAAAAATGTCAATAGATAGCCAAAAATTCCTTTAAAATAGGCCAATATTTGACTATTTTTTAGCTATAATCTATAATTTTGGCAAGATCCTTCGGGGATCGTCTAATGGTAGGACAGCGGCCTTTGGAGCCGTTAATCATGGTTCGAATCCATGTCCCCGAGCATTAAAACAAAACACCCCTTGTGACCAAAGGGTGTTTTGTTTTAGTATTAGAGATAAGAGGATTCGAAGTTTATGCCCAGTAGCGAAGCGAATGGGTAAATCCATGTCCCCGAGCATTATTATGATGATTATTATAATAGCCATATTCATTATCGCCATCTTTGGTTTTTTGTGGTTTATTTCAGAAAAGGATAAGAAAGATTAGGCCTCAAATTCGCGGTCTGAAGTATAAATTAATAAAGTGTGCTATAATTAAATAAGGCCTTTTATTAATCTTAATTCACCCTGTTAAATTTCCCGCCTGCTGGCGGGAACCCTATTTAACTGGGTAAAACCTATGAAAATTTTTAAAACCAGGTCGTTTAAGTGGTGGGAAATGGCTTTAGTCAAAGTCTGCCTCATTTCCCTGGGCATTTTGCTGGGCTTGTATTTCTTTGGTTATTTGGCGAACCTGTTGTGGCTGTGGTGGCTGTTGTTCGTGGTCACCGGTATCTATTTTATCGTCCGGTGCATCCAGGGAAAATAGTTAGTAATTAGGCAAAAGCTAATTTTTTCGGAAATTAGCTTTTTTGTTTTGGCAAATTGTGGTATAATATAAAAATAAAATACGAATATGGCTAAGATTAGTAAACGCCATATAGTTTTGCTATTACGCATAATAGCTGTTTTTGTTACCATCACCGCAGTGACCTGTGTTATTTTGTGGCTTTTATTGAAAAACAATCAAAACATCCTTAAATTTTATTTTAGCGCCACGGAATCTTCCATTGAGGCTGATGTCAATAAAGAGAAGGCGGAATTGTTGGGGCGCGCCAAGGAGTTGGCCGCGGATCCGACTTTGCGTAAGTATATCGGGCAAAACGATATTCTAACCACTCTAAATGTCCTCAATTCCGAACAGCAGAAATCGCTGGAAGATTTTTTTGTGGCCATTAACGCCCAGGGCCGGGCCATGAGCGACACGGCCAATAATATTCGGGGCGACTATGCCTTTAAAACTCTAGTACACGGCCGGCTGGTGGCCGCCGGCCAGGCGGTGGTGTCCGCGGAAAAAAGTTATATCAACCGGCTGATTCTGGTGGGGGCGGCGCCGATACTGGAAGGCGCAAAAGTGGTCGGGGGAATTTTTGCCGGTTATGATTTGGAAAAAAACACCTTTGTCAACGCTTTTAGGCAAAAATATTTTGCCGATGACACGCAACTGGCGGTTTATGATAAAGAGAAAGGCGTCATCAGCTATACTTTTTCAGATGAGGCTACGGCCGGCCTGGTTAAACATTATTTTAATAGCGCTTCCGACTGGGTGCAGCAGCAACGATCCCAGGAATTTGTTGATATTCTTGGGAAATTTTATTTTGTAGACAACATACCTTTTTCCGGTGTTGATGAAACTGAAGGCGGTTTGCTGGTTTTTATGCCGGTAAAAATTTGGCCTTATTATATTCCGGTGGCGGTGGTGGCGCTTTTTAGCTCTTGGCTGGCTTATGTTATAGGCAGAAAACTGTGGCGGCAGCAGACAAGCCTTAATCTGCTGGCGCTGGTTGGCTTGGCTTTTATTTTGATAACGATTTTACATATCATTTTTACCGAATTAATGCTTAAAGGGGTGGCGCTGGAAGTAAAAGAGCAGCCGTTTGTGATTTATAATTCTCTGATGAGACTTGAACCGGAAGGCGGTATCTTGGCCAAAGATGTCTATGCCCAAGTGGCCGTTAAAGTGTCAACGGGCGGCGAGGCCATCAATGCGGCGCAAATTACTTTGACCTACGACCCGTCAATAGTCAGGGTGGAAGACATCATCACCGCCAATTCTTTTTGCGACCCCAGTATGTTTTTGGAAAAAAATATAGATAATGACAAGGGCGAGGTTAACATTTCCTGTTTGACGACCAAGCCTTTTACCAAGGAAAACGGCACGGTGGTTGAATTGTTGATTAACCCGATTAAAGAAGGCGACTTTGCCTTGCAGTTTGCGGACAAGACGCAAATTCTGGCTAATGACGGACTGGGGACGAATGTTTTAAGAATCGCCACCAACGGTAGTTATAAAGTGGCCGCCACAGACAAGAGTTCGTCCGAATTGCTGATTTTTTCTTCCACTCACCCCAACGGCGAAAAATGGTACAGCTTGAGAAAAATTAATCTGACCTGGCACGCTAACGGCGGCCGGGAGTCGTATTTTTACGCCTTTAACGAGCGGCCGAATTATCTAGCCGGCGCGCAAGATAAGGCCACCGCCTCGGAAAATGTTTATCTGGAGCCGGCGGCCGACGGTATTTACTTTTTTCATCTGACGGCGGTCGGTACCAAGCTGACGCGCAGTAGCAGTTATAAAATTAAAATTGACACCACGCCGCCGGAAGATTTTTCCGTTAAAGCCAGCAACCTGAAAATCAACGAGGGAGAAATTGTGCGTTTTGAATTTTCCGCTAAAGATAAAATGAGCGGTTTGCAGAAATATTTTTACGCCAAAATAGACAATAACGACTTTTTCCCGGCCCTGTCGCCCTTGCACATCTCCTTTCCGGAAGGGGGCCGGCATTCCGTCACTTTCCGCGTTTTTGACCAGGCCAATAATTTTAGAGATAAGACCATCAACATAGATGTTGCCGGCGACTGGTTTTTAGGGCGCTAATCTAAAATTGCGTTAGTTTAATATTCAAAAAGCCCTCTCCCGAGCGACTTTTTTTCTTTTTTAATATCTTAAAAAGTTGTTTTAACGGGAGAATAATATTATAATGGCTGTATGTCCAAAAAAATCAGAGGCATAAGCTTATTGGCGTTTTTTCTGATTATCATCGGCCTGGTTGTTGTTCGTTCGGTAACGACCTCCAAAGCGGCGGAGATTAAAAATTTAACCAGTGCGGAAATTGACAAGGCCAGACAGTTTAATCAAGCGCCCGGCCCGGCGCTGGCCGCCGGTTATTTTGCGCCGATTTTAACCTTTCATCACATCGCACCCCTGCCGCCCCAAGCTGATAAAATTGAAAAAAATCTGCATGTTTTGCCGGCCGATTTTAACAACATGCTGCAGGCCTTAATAGCCGGCCAATATAAATTGGTTTTTGTCAGCGAGCTGGCTGACTATCTGGCCCGCGGCGAGAAACCGCCACGAGACTGGGTGGCTTTAAGTTTTGACGACGGCTACGAAGATTTTTATACTTATGTCTTTCCGCTGTTAAAGCAATATAACCTCAAGGTCTCGCTTTATGTTATTACGGAAATGAACGGCGGAGTTTATTTAACGCGTAGCCAGATTAAAGAATTGGATTTGAGCGGTTTAGTGGAAATCGGTTCACACACCGTGGACCACCCCGTGCTGGCCAAATTGCCGCCGGCCAAACAAATGATTGAACTTCTAAGAAGCAAGGAAACGCTGGACGCCTTATTGGGCAAGCCAACCAAAATTATTTGTTATCCCTACGGTGCTTATGACAAAACCACTGAGGTGTTGGCTAAGCAAGCCGGTTATCAATACGGCCTGACTTACAACCATCGGCCTTTGCGCGACAGCCGTGATTTGTTCGCCATTGACCGCGTGGGCGTGTGGTCGGATATGAATGTCGTTAAATTTTTACAAGGCTTAAGCCTGCGTAAGCCTTAAACTAATTTTTACTATGGAGAAGAAAACGATTTATTTGGGGATGATTATCGGCGGAGTGGCCGGCGGGTATGTACCGGTTTTGTGGGGCGCCGGCTTGTTTTCGCTATCCTCAATTCTCTGTGGGGCGCTGGGCGCCATCTTGGGTATCTGGCTCACCTTCAAATTCCTCACTTAACCGCCATCATACCTTTCTGCCTTTATTGAGAAAGCGAGAAGGGTTTAAGAGATAAAAAAACTCCCGACCACCAGGCGGGGAGTTTTTTAAAATTTGTCTTTTATCGCACCGTTGACATTTTTATCTATTTATGTAAGTTTATGGCTATAAAATTAACTATTGTTCTATTAAAAAAGGAGTAGAAATGGCAGTAATAACAGTTTTCAAGAGGGGCGGATTTGACGTAATTAATAAAGAAAGATTTTATACCTTTACCGGAGAATTAAGAGCGGTGGCTGATGACGTTCCAGATTTGGGGTTAGTCAGTGACCATATTTCGGTTATTTTACCCGAAGTATCAGTACAAGATATTTCAGGTGAAAAAATTATTATGGTCGTTAATGGCCTGGTTGACCTTCCGTCCAGAACCGACAAGGTGCTGAATGACTATGCCGCTAAGCTCGGTCAAGTTGTCCGTAAATTTTTTCCAAAAATCGCGGTTGAGGTATTCATTTCCCCCCTCCAAACATTTCATTTTATTCCGAGAGGATAAAGTTCATTGCAAAGCTGTCTGCGTCAATCGCTAGACAGCTTTTTATTTTAAATTAACTTTTTGTGCTATAATATAGTCAGCTTTTAAATTTTAAACTATGAAAACGGTAATTTTTATCATCATCGGCCTGATTATTTTCGCGGCCGGTTACGCGGCAGGCAGTCTCAACTTGCTCAACGGTTTTTCTTTCATACCTAAGCCCAGCGTGGCGGGTACGGCCAAGCTGGAGGTCAAATTATTAATGGATAATGGTACGCCGGTGGCTAAAGTGGAAATTGATGTGGGTGAACAGCCGGGTCCGCCGGCGGTGGGCGGCGCCATGGCCACTGATGAACGGGGCGTGGCCACTTTTATGCTTAAGCCCGGAACTTACACCGTTTATTTTAATAATGGCACTTGGCCGCAAAATCTGGAGCAGCCCGGTTTGCGGCAGGTGACGGTGGAAGAGGGCAAGACCAGCCAAGTGACCTTGACCGTAAAAACCAAATAAAAATCGTCAATAAAAAACTCCCCACCATCAGGCGGGGAGTTTTTAATTTTTTCTTAAGCTCGGCGGCGGTGTTTTAGGAGCATAACGGCGAGCACCGCAAAACCTATAAGCGAGCCGATAGCCGAAATATTAAAAGCGGCTCTGACCGACCAGGCGTCCCAAATGCGTCCTAAGCTATAACCGCCGGCAATAATGGCCAAGCCGACAATGGTGTGAAAAATGGCGTAAGCCTGGCCGCGCTTGGCCGGCTCCACCAAATCGGCGATTAAAGCCCGGCCCGAACCTTCGGTTAAAGCATAAAACAAACCATAACCGGCAAACAAAATCAGAGCGAAAATTATATTTGATTCATAAGCAAAGCCGAATTCCACGATGGCCAAGAGCAGCCAGCCGGCGGTGATAAAGGGGAGTTTGCCAAAGCGGTCGCTCCACACGCCGATGGGGTAAGACAAGAGAGCGTAAATTAAGGTAAAGCCGGCAAAGAGCACCGGTATCCAGGCAGGGCTGATGCCGATGTCGTGGGCGCGGATTAAAAACAGGGAGTCGTTGATTTTGGTCAGCATGGCAATGGTTGTGCCGAGAGTAAAGAGCCAAAACTGCCAAGGCAGGGGCTGGTCGGATTTAACTTTAGTTTTTTCTATGGCTGACGGTTCGCGCAAACCGAAAAATATCAAAGCCAAGGCAATCAAACCCGGAACGGCGGCCAAGGCGAAAATCAAGCGGTAGGTGGAGAGCGATGCGGCCAGCCAGAATAATAAGCCGGCGGCCAGGAGCGGCCCCAAGACCGAACCGGCCGTGTCAATCAGGCGATGAAAACCAAACACCCGGCCGCTGACTTCTTTGGCCGAGGAGTCGGCGATAAGCGCGTCGCGGGGCGCGTCTTTGGTGCCTTTGCCGATGCCGTCAATCGTGCGCAAGGCGGCTACAAAGCCGAAGGACGAGGCTAAGGCCAAAAGCGGGCGGGCGATGGAAGACAGGGCGTAGCCGGCAAAGACAAAAGTTTTTCTTTGCCGAAATTTGTCCGACAAAATGCCGGACACAAATCTGAAAATGCTGGTGGAGCCTTGCAGGAGGCCGTCAATGGCGCCGATGCCGGCGTGGCTGATGCCGATTAAGGCCAAAAAAACCGGCAAGACCGGCGTAATTAAATCTTGGCCGAAACCGGAAGCCAAAGCCACGAAGGCGACAATAATAACATTGCGGGGAATCTTAGGTTTGGGGTTGGACATATTTATAATCTTATTTATTAAGCATTATTAATTATACCTTATTTGTTTTAGTTTTATAAAGACCTCTTGGCCGGCCGGTTTAAATTTATGAGTTTTAAGTTATAATGAGATGATATGCCGCAGATTTTACTTAAACAACAACTCATTACTTATGAATTGCGGCGCAGCCGGCGCGCCAGGCGAATGCGGCTGGCGGTGCGTCCGGACGCGAGCGTCAGCCTGACTTTGCCGTGGCGCGCTGACCTGAAGCAAGCCGAAAAATTTATTCAAAGCAAAGCGGCTTGGGTTTTGAAGCATGTGCGCTATTACCAACAGCGCGCCGTTTTGCCGTCATTAAAAATTACCGCGGCCGATTATGCGGCCAATAAGGCAGCCGCCTTGAAACTGGCACAATCTAAAGTTGAATATTTTAATAAATTTTATAACTTTAAATATCATCAAGTAACAGTTAAAAATCAAAAGACGCGCTGGGGCAGCTGTTCGCGGCGCGGCAATTTGAATTTTAATTTTAAGCTGATGTTTTTGCCGGCGGTGACGGCCGACTATATTATCGTCCACGAGTTGTGCCATTTGCGGGAAATGAATCACTCGCCGCGCTTTTGGGCCTTGGTGGCCAAAACTTTTCCGAATTATAAATTAATCAGGCAGGACCTAAAGCGGGCGGGGCTGGGGTTAATGTAAAAACAAAAACACTCCCGATATACTCGGGAGTGTTTTGGGGGAAAGATTAAACGCTTACGCCAACTTAACGTTGACCGCGTTCAAACCTTTCGGAGAATCTTCAGTGTCAAAAGAAACGGCCTGACCCTCGTGGAGTTCATTAAATTGAACGCCCACTAAGGAGTTGCTGTGGAAAAAGACATCTTTTTCCAGGCTCTCCGAGGAGATAAAACCGAAACCTTTGTCAGTGAGCTTTTTGATAACACCGTTCATTGGTTTGTGATTCGTTAATTAAACTTACAAACTTAAGGTTTTAGAAACTCGACGATTTTTCACCACGCTTAATTGTAGTATTATAATTATAGCACTTTGATTTATTTTTGTCAATAGTAATAAATAATGGTTGGCCAAAGGCCGGAAAAACCAATAATAGCCGCCTATTTCACCGTTTACTTAAAATATGCTATACTAACCCTTAGTTGATAATTTAAATAATATGCCGCGCCTAATTTCGGCCGGTGTTAAGACTTTTTAAAAATATGTTTTCAAGAAAAGGAGGGAAAAAGACCCTTGGCAAAAGGCTTTACAGCTTGCCGGCTCTTTTTGTCTTAATTTTTGTGGCGGGTATTTTAAGCACGCTCTACTTTACCGCCAATGTGCCGTTAATCAATATCGCCAAAATTAAAAATTTGGCCAAACAAGATGTGGTCGTCAAGAGCCAGGTGGACACGGCCATCAGCATGCTGGAAGTTTTAAATCAGAAAGTTAAAACCGGAGCGCTGTCTTTGGCCAGCGCCAAAAAACTGGGCGCGGACTTATTGCGCGGCATGACTTACGGCGCCGATAAGCAAGGTTACTTCTTTGCCGATACGACGGAGGGCGTTAATGTGGTGATGCTCGGCGATAAAACCATTGAAGGCCGCAACCGCCTGAACGACAGTTTACATGACGTTTATTATGTTAAAGAATTAATCAAGGCCGGCCAACAGGCCGACGGCGGTTTTATCACTTACTGGTATCCGAAAAGAGGCGAGACCAATCCTAAGGAAAAACGCGCTTACGCTATGGAATATAAACCGTTCGGCTGGGTAGTTGGCAGCGGTTATTATTTGGAGGATGTAAAATAGTCAACAATTTTAAAAAGCCGTCCCGCTGGACATATCGGGACGGCTTTTGGCTATAAGTTTTATCTATTTAAAAAATAAATGGCCAGATTAAGCGCGCCGGCAAAACTAACCCAGGCTAGGTAAGGTAGCAGCAAGTAAGCGGCCAATTTGTTAAGGCGGTGGAACATCATGATGCTGGCTAAAATCAATAACCACAAGCTGATTAAGGCGATAAAAGCATAGAGCGGTTTGTGCAAAGTAAAAAACAACAGCGACCAGGAGGCGTTGACCAGAAGTTGTGCGGCAAAAACCAATACGGCGTCTGTGGCGTCTTTACTTTTTTTGCCGCTGACGATTAAGTACAAAGCTAGGCCCATTAATAAAAATAGGATGGTCCAAACCGGGCCAAAGAGCCAATTAGGCGGCGTCCAGCTGGGTTTGTTGATTAAGGCGTACCAACTTTTAATATAAGGCGAGGTCAGAAAATACCCAATAGTGCCGGTTAAGATGCAGGCGACGAGCGCTATCAATAATTTAACGGCTTTGTTCATAAGTTTAATGAGTTAGTTTAATTATTTTAACATTTTTTAGCCGGCGCAGCAATTTGTGGCGGTGAGGGCCCTATGTTATAATGTAATTCGGTTTGAAAGAAAATGTATTATTATCTTGTATATAAATATGTTCGCTTCTTTTGTTAATGTTTTCAAATTCGCCGGTTCAATTCTTAAGGGCTTGAAAGATCCGGAATTTCGCGGCTTGCTCTTGTTTGTTATTGCCATTTTGGGCACCGGTACTTATGTTTACCACCTCGCGGAACACTGGCGCTGGCTGGATTCGTTTTATTTTAGCGTGACCACGCTGACCACGGTCGGTTACGGCGATTTTTCGCCCCAGACCGATTTCGGCAAAATTTTTACCATGATTTATATTTTTCTGGGCGTGGGCGTGATTTTAGGTTTTATTAATGTGGTGGCGCGCCATGCCGGCAATGAACCGTTGGCCGGCAAAAACCGAAAAAAATAATTTATGAGTATAATTAAAGTTGAGAGTTTGGTCAAAAAATTTAAGGAGTTTAAGGCCGTGGACGATATTTCCTTTAGCGTCGAGGCCGGGGAAATTTTTGCCTTTTTGGGCCCGAACGGCGCCGGCAAGTCCACCACCATTAAAATGCTGACGACGCTGCTCAAACAGACGCAGGGTAATATTGAATTGAACGGCTTTAACACCTTAAAACAATCCAGCGAGGTGCGGCGGTCATTCGGTATTGTTTTTCAGGACCCGAGCTTAGACGACGAATTGACCGCTTACGAGAACATGGAATTTCACGGCGTGCTTTACGGCGTGCCCAAAAAATTGCGCCGTCGGCGCATTAAGGAGCTGTTGACTTTCCTGGAACTCGCGGAGCGCCGAGACGATTTGGTAAAAACTTTTTCCGGCGGTATGAAGCGGCGTTTGGAAATCGCCCGCGGTTTGCTGCATCACCCTAAAATTTTATTTTTGGACGAGCCGACTTTGGGCTTAGACCCGCAGACGCGCAATCATATGTGGAGTTATTTAAAAGATTTGAACGCTAAGGAGGGGGTTACGGTTTTTTTCACCACTCATTATATGGAAGAAGCCGACCGCATTGCCGGCCGCATTGCCGTCATTGACCACGGTAAAATAGTGGCCGCCGGCACCGCCGCTGACTTAAAAGCGCAAACCAAGACCGACAGCCTGGAAGATGCTTTTTTGTCTTTAACCGGCAAGACTATCCGCGAAGAAGAAAGCGGCCATCTTGACCAAATGCGCCTGCGCCGCCGCGCCTGGACCGGCCGTAGATAATATTTTTTATGAGAATTATTTATATTTTGTGGTTGCGACAATTGAAGCGCTATATTCGTTCTAAAGCGCGCATTATCGGCTCGCTGGCGCAGCCGTTGCTGTTTTTGCTGTCGTTCGCTTACGGCTTTGGGCCGGTGTTTGCCCGGGCCGGCCAAGGAAATTATATGGAATTTTTGGCGCCGGGCATTATCGGCATGAGCATTATTTTTACTTCCATTTTTTCCGGCATGGAAATAATTTGGGACCGGCAGTTCGGTTTTTTGAAAGAAACCATGGCAGCGCCGGTGTCGCGTTTTAACATTATGATTGGCCGGACTTTGGGCGGCGCCACCGTGGCCACCCTGCAGGGCGTAATTGTGTTTTTAATTGCCACCGCGGCCGGTTTTCGTCCGGTTAACCTGTGGCTCTTGCCTGGCGCGCTTTTAATTATGCTACTCATCGCTTTGCTGTTTACGGCTTTGGGCACGGCTATTGCTTCGCTTTTGGACGATATGCAAGGCTTTCAATTAATTATTAATTTTTTGGTGATGCCGCTATTTTTTCTGTCGGGCGCGCTGTTTCCCTTGCAAGGGTTGCCCAGCGCTTTGGTGCTGGTGGCCAGAATTGACCCGTTATCTTACGGCATTGACGCCTTGCGTATTTTATTGGTGAATTTGGGGCATTTCGGCTTAATGACTGATGTGCTGGTGCTGTCTGGCATAACCGTGCTGTTATTAGCCGCCGGCAGCTACTTTTTTTCCAAAATTCAGGTTTAAGCTTTACATAATCGACCTAATCATTTA
Organism: bacterium; assembly: GCA_021818075.1. Lineage (GTDB taxonomy): Bacteria > Patescibacteriota > Patescibacteriia > Patescibacteriales > Patescibacteriaceae > JAKAEX01. Next base: position 8,054 of record JAKAFD010000007.1, on the reverse strand, counting down.
TACTTGAACCAGTATGACGAAATTTAGGCGCCAGTTGCAAAAAGCCGTCGCTTTACCCACTTTGGTGTTAATGCTTTTGGGCATGTTTTGCATCGGCATGTTTATGCCGGCGCGGACAGTGCAGGCGGAAACTCTGCCGGGCCACAATCATCACGATTGTCTGCCCTTGCCCAGCTCAAGCAATATGGACAGTCAACTCGCTCCCTGCTGCTTAAACCGGCCGCATAACGACCAGGCGATTATTACCGTCAATAATTTTGAAGACAATTTTCTTTGGGTGGCGCCGGCTCTCTGCGCGGAGGTAGTGGCCGCGCCGGCCGGCTTGGCTAATTATAATTATTCTTCTGCCGACAACATTTTTCCGCCGCCCGAACGGGAGGCTCTACGCACCGTAATTAAAAGAGAGTAAGTTTAAGTTTGACCGCCCGTCAGTTGATTTTGATATGTCTTCATATCAAAAAGCTCGGGCGTTTTTTAATCAAATTTAAATTACTCTACTATGTCTAACATAAAACAAACGATAACCGTCCCGATTAAGGGCATGCACTGCCGTTCTTGTGAAATTTTAATTGAGGACAACTTGAAGGAAGTTAAGGGCGTGGATAAAGCCGAGCTTAACTATCGTCAAGGCGAAGCGGTGATTCATTATTCCGAAAATAAACCGTCGCTGGATCAGCTTAGCGAGGCCATCAACCGGGCCGGCTACAGTATCGGCACTCCCGAAAATAAAAGCCAATTATTCAGTCATCATAAAGCTGATTATAAAGACCTGGGCATTGCCGCAGTGTTTTTGGCTGCGATATATTTTTTGCTTAAAGGTTTAGGGCTGAATAATTTCAATATCAGTGCCTTGTCCGGCGATTTGACCGTGCCGGTGGTTCTATTAGTCGGTTTAACCGCCGGTTTTTCCACCTGCATGGCGCTGGTGGGCGGTTTAGTGCTGGGCGTCAGCGCCAAGCACGCTGACAAACATCCGGAAGCCACGCCAAGCCAAAAAATGCGGCCGCATTTGTTTTTCAATCTCGGCCGCGTTATCGCTTTTGCCTTGCTGGGCGGCTTATTGGGCGCGCTGGGTTCAGTCTTTCAACTGTCTGGTTTGGCTTTAGGCGGTCTGACCTTATTGGTTGGCGTGGTTATGCTGATTATGGGTTTGCAACTGGTGGGTATTTTTCCCTGGGCTGACCGCTTCAAACTAACTTTGCCGAAGGGCTTGGGCCGCGCGCTGGGCTTGAGCCAGCACCAGCAAGAATATAATCATCGCGGCGCCATGGTGCTGGGCGCGCTGACTTTTTTCCTGCCCTGCGGTTTTACCCAGGCGATGCAGGTGTATGCCGTGGCTAGCGGCAACTTTACCAGTGGCGCCATTATTATGGGCGCCTTTGCTCTTGGCACTTTGCCGGGGCTCTTAAGCGTCGGCGGCTTAACCTCGGTCATTAAAGGCGCTTTGGCCCGCCGTTTCTTTAAGCTGGCGGGACTGGCGGTGATTATCTTTGCCGTCTTTAATATCGCCAACGGTTTGAATTTAACCGGCTGGAATAACCTGGCTTACGGTAAAGCCGACAGCTTAAATCTTAACGACCCGAATGTGACCATAGTTAACGGCGTACAGGAAGTGCGGATGCGCGAAACGGCCGCCGGTTATCAGCCAAACAGTTTTACCGTTGCCAAAGATGCGCCGGTTAAATGGATAATTACGGCCGAAGCGCCTTATTCCTGCGCCTCCAGTATTATATTGTCTAAATACAATATCAGAAAAAATTTAGTGGCCGGAGAAAATATTATTGAATTTACGCCGACCGAGGCCGGTAAATTAAAATTCTCCTGTTCCATGGGTATGTACACGGGCGTGTTTAATGTGGTTGATCCTAACGCGGCCGCGTCCCAAACCGCCCAGCAGGCGGTAGCGACCAATAATAACCAGGCAGCGCCGGCCGGCAGTAGCTGCGGCGTGGCCGGGGCCACAACTGGTGGGGGTTGCGGCGGCGGCGCTACTACTGGTGGGGGTTGCGGAGCGGGTGGCGGCGGCTGCGGTTGCGGCGGCGGCGGCAAGCCTTATGTGCCAACTACGCCGTCTAACACCACGCCAACCGAACCGGCGGTTAAAGCCGATGCGGTTAAAACCCAAGTGATTAAAACTAGTTTTACCGTTTCTGATGACATTCAGCCCAACACCTTTACGGTTAAGGCCGGTACGCCGGTGCAATTTATCGTTGACCCCAAAGAAGACGGTATCGGCTGTATGTCGGCTATTATGATTCAGACTCTTTATCCTAATCCCATACCGATCAGAGCCGGTCAGCCGATTGTCATGAACTTTACGCCCACCCAGCCGGGCAGCTACTTAATTACCTGCGCCATGAACGTGCCGCGCGGTAAGATTATCGTTCAATAAGTTACCTATATGAAAATCGACTTTAAATTAGAGGGTCTTAGTTGCGAGGCTTGCGTTAAGCTATCAGCCAAAAGAATCGGCCGGCTGGCCGGCGTAAGCGGCGTGGCCATTGACCGCGACAGCGGGCAGGCCCAGGTGACGGCTGACCGGGCGATAACGCTGGCAGAAATAAATCAAACTTTAAGCGGCACCGACTATCGAGCGGTGGCCAACTAATCCTAGTTAAATAATTTTAAATTTTTAAATAAAAATTTAAAATTAAAATTTGATTTTTATCAAATTTTATTTAACGGGGATAAATTATATGAAAAAAACCATTGACTTAAAAATTGAAGGCATGCATTGCGAGTCTTGTGAGAAAATAATTAAGGAGGAACTGACTGATTTGGGGGGCGTTGGTGATATTCAGATTAACCGCGCGGACGGCACGGGCCGGCTGGTGATTGATGATGTGGCTAAGACCGATGAAGCGGCGGTGTTGGCGGCGATTACCAAAGCCGGCTATAAGGGGACAATCCTTAATCGGGTAGAGGCGCCGGCCGCTGGCCAAGAAATGGTGATAAAAGCCAGGAGCGGCGCTGATGGTTCTATTAAACTGAAATTGGAAATAAAAATTGAAGCGGCTGATAATCCTGTGCAAACGGCGGCCGCCAAAACCGTGGCGCTAAGCGGCGAGGCAGCGGCAACCGCCGGCGGCAACAAACGAATCAGTTTGGCCATCAGCGGCATGCATTGCGCTTCCTGCGCCAATATTATTGAGCGCGCTTTAAAGAAGGTGCCGGGCGTTAAAGAGGGTAATGTTAATTACGCCGCGGAAAAAGCTTCCGTCTTATATGACGAAAGCGCGGTTAAGCTCGATGATTTGCTGGCGGCGGTAAAGAAGGCCGGCTATCGCGCCCAATTAATTGACGCTAAGGATACGCAGTTTGAAACCAGAAAACGCCAGGCGGAAATTAAAAGTTATTGGCGTAAATTTTTGGTTAGCGGCTTTTTAAGTTTGCCCATGCTGTATTTTATGCTGCTGGACTTTTTCTCCTGGCTGCCGGGCGCTAGCAGTTTACCACCCTACTTTGGCATTATTTCTTTGCTCTTGACCACGCCGGTGCAGTTTATTATCGGCGCCGGTTTCTATAGAGGTTTGTGGTCCAGTCTCAAGATGCGCACCTTTAATATGGATAGTCTGATTGCCATCGGCACTTCCACCGCTTATTTTTACAGCTTGGTTTATTTCTTGATTTACGTGGCAAGTACCGGTTCGGTGCTCGGCCAATTCGGCGCTAAGATTCCCGAACTGTATTTTGAGACGGCCGCTTTTCTGATTACTTTTGTGACGCTGGGCAAGTGGCTGGAAACCAGAGCCAAGGGCAAAACTTCCGAGGCTATTAAAAAATTAATGGGCCTCGCACCCAAAACGGCGCGCGTGGTGCGCAACGGCATCACGCAAGATGTGGCCATTGACCAGGTGGTTAAAGGCGATATCGTAGTGGTCCGGCCGGGTGAAAAAATTCCGGTGGACGGAAAAATTACCAAGGGTCATTCGGCGGTGGATGAATCTATGATTACGGGCGAAAGCATTCCAGTGGAAAAGAAAGAGGGCGATATGGTGGTCGGCGCGACGATTAACAAGTCGGGCAGTTTTGAGTTTGAGGCGGTGCGCGTCGGCAGTGAAACGGTTTTGTCGCAAATTATTCGTTTAATTGAGGAGGCGCAGGGTTCTAAGGCGCCGATTCAGGCTTTTGCCGATAAAATTTCCGCGGTCTTTGTGCCGGTGGTGATGACGGTGGCGGTGTTAACCTTTTTGGTTTGGTTTTTTATGCTGGGCGCCGGTCTGACTTTCGCCTTAATGGCCTTTACCGCCGTTATCGTCATTGCTTGTCCTTGCGCTTTGGGTTTAGCCACGCCCACAGCCATCATGGTTGGTACGGGTAAGGGCGCCGAGTATGGCGTCTTAGTGAAGGGCGGCGAACCTCTGGAAATGGCTTGCCTGGTTAAGGCTATAGTCTTTGATAAAACCGGCACCCTGACTAAGGGCCAGCCGGAAGTAACGGATATTGTCAATTTGTCCGATGTGGACGAAGACGAAATTGCGGCTATTGCCGGCAGTTTGGAGCGGCAATCCGAACATCCGCTGGCCGAGGCTATCTATAACTATACTAAAACGGAGAATATCAAGTTGCCGGAAACCGCTAACTTTCTGTCGGTGGCCGGTCACGGCGTGACCGGTGAAGTAGCGGGCGTCAAATATTTCTTCGGCAATCGTAAAATGATAAATGAGGTGGCTAAATTGAATCTGGATAAAATTGACCGCAAACTGCAAAGACTGGAAGAACAGGGTAAGACGGTGATGATTTTGGCTGATGAACAAAAATTGGTGGGCGCGGTGGCGGTAGCTGACACGGTTAAGGAAACGAGCCGCGAGGCGATTAGCCGGCTACAGAAATTAGGTCTGGCGATTTATATGATTACCGGCGACAACGAGCGGACGGCCAAGGCTATTGCGCGCGAGCTGGGCATCACCAATGTGTTGTTTGAAGTCTTGCCGGAGGATAAGGCGGCGGAAATTAAAAAACTTCAGGATAGCGGCTTAAATGTGGCCATGGTCGGCGACGGCATCAACGATGCGCCGGCGCTGGCGCAAGCCGATTTGGGCATCGCTATGGGTTCGGGTACGGATGTGGCTATGGAAGCCGGCGGCATTGTCATTGTTAAAAACGATTTAAATGATGTCGTGACCGCCATTCAATTGTCGCGCGAGACTATGGTGAAGATTAAGCAGAATATGTTTTTCGCTTTATTCTATAACATCATCGGCATTCCCATTGCCGCCCGCGTGTTTATGGGTTTGGGCTTAATCCTCAAGCCGGAATTGGCGGGGCTGGCCATGGCTTTAAGTTCCATTTCGGTGGTGACTAATTCCTTGCTCCTGAAATATTTCCGTCCGGCTAAACGCAATTATTTGTCGTTAGTGGCGCCGGCGGTGATGATAATTATTTTCAGTCTTATCTTTTTTGAGTTTGCCCGTTTAAGTTCCGGTATGGCTAAGTAATAATTCGGCTTATAATTAAACACCCCCGATGGACATCGGGGGTGTTTAATTGATGACAGAAAAAATGGGGATTATGCGTATATTTATTCAGGGTTGGATTTTTTTAAATTTTTTGTTAAAATAAAGCCGACAAGAAGGCTTACTAAATAGTCTATTTTTGTTTGATATTAAAGCATAATATATGAAGGTAAAAAAACTATTATTGCTATTTTGTCTGCTTGTAGCGGCGACCGGCGCCGGTGCCGTTATTAGCCATTATTGGGCGAGCCCAGCGGCCACGGCCGGTAAATTCAATTTGGACGAGCAAGCCGCCACCATCGCCGCCATCAATCGGGCTATGCCGGCAGTGGTCAGCATTGTGGTTTACGACCAGGAAACCATCATTGAAATTAACTCTGGACAAAACGATGCCCAGTCCTTGCAGAAAAGAGTCAGCAAGGGCCAAGGCACCGGCTTTATTATTTCCGCCGACGGTTATGTTTTAACCAACAAACATGTGGTGGAAGTGGCTGATGCCAAAACCGCCGAGTATAAAATTATTCTCAACAACAAAAAAGAATATTACGCCAAGTTAATCGGTAAAGACCCGATTCACGATTTGGCAGTCTTGAAGATTGCCGAAACCAAATTGCCCTATTTGGAAATGGGTTCCAGCGCCAACTCGCCGATTGGCCTGACGGTGCTGGCCATCGGCAACGCTTTGGGTCGTTATGATAATTCCGTGACCAAGGGTATTATCGGCGGCTTGGGCCGCACGGTTGTGGCCAGCGACCCCAACGGTGATTTGGTCAGTCTGGAAGGTGTCTTGCAAACGGACGCGGAAATTAACGAGGGCAATTCCGGCGGACCGCTGGTTAATTTGGACGGCAAAGTTATCGGCATTAATGTGGCAGTGGACAAGGGCGGCGCCGGTTTGGGTTTTGCCATTCCCATTGATGACGCCCGGTCGCTGATAGAAAGCGTGCGGCGCACCGGCCGAATTATTCGGGTGCGTTTGGGCGTACGCTATCAGATGGTTGACCCTTATCTGGCTTCGGAAAAACAGCTGGCCAAAGATTACGGCGCTTATATTACCAAAGATAAGGCCGGCGGTGAAGCCATTGTGGCCGATTCACCGGCCTCACGCGCCGATTTGCGTGAGGGCGATATAATTTTTGAAGTTAACGGCATTAAAATAGACGATAATAATACTTTGCTGTCGATGATTCAGCGCTATAAGCCGGGTGATAAAATCGGCTTAAAAATCCAGCGCGGTCAGCAGGTCATCGTTAAAACCGTGGTGCTGGATGAATTCAAGGTGGAGTAATCGGTATGATTGAAATAAGCAATTTGGAAAAAACTTTTGGACAGGTCAAGGCGCTTAACGGCGTCAATTTTAAGGTGAACAAAGGCGAGGTGCTGGGTTTTTTGGGCCCCAACGGCGCCGGTAAAACCACCACCATGAAATTGATTACCGGTTTTTACGAACCGACCGGCGGCGCCATTACGGTGGACGGCTTGGATGTGGTCAAAAATTCTTTGGCCGTGCGCCGCAAAATCGGTTATCTGCCGGAAACCGTGCCGCTATATAACGATATGAAAGTTTACGAATATCTGAAGTTTGTGGCGGAAATCAGAGATCTGGCGCCGGCTAGTTTCCTGCCGCGCCTCAAAGAAGTGGTGGAAAAGTGCGGTTTGCAAAAAGTCATGGGTAAAAATATTGATGAATTGTCCAAGGGCTATCGTCAGCGCGTCGGTTTGGCGCAGGCGATTATGCACGACCCGGAGTTGTTGATTTTAGACGAACCGACCACCGGCCTGGACCCCAACCAAATCAGCGAAATCAGAGAATTGATTAAAACTATCGGCCAGGCCAAAACGGTTTTGTTTTCCACCCATATTTTGGCGGAAGCGCAGGCCACCTGCGACCGGATTGTGATTATCAACAAGGGCCGAATTGTCGGCGAAGGTAAGCCGGAAGAATTATTGGCGGCCAACAGCAACCAGGCCGAATTTTATTTAAAACTTAAAGCGCCGCAGGCCGAGGCGCTGGCCTGTTTGAAAATTTTGTCCGGTTTGACGACGGTTAAACCGATTGACCAGGAAAACGCCGAGCTGGTCGGCTATAGTTTGCTGGCCACCGGCGAGGGCGCCCGGGAAGTGATTGCCGCAGCCGTGGCCAAGCGCGGCTGGCCGGTTTTGGAATTTCGGCCAATCAAAGCCAGTTTGGAAGAGGTATTTAAAGAATTGACCAAATAATATGTTGAAACGACCACCGCACTATATTCGCACGATTTACATTTTGTTCAAAAAAGAATTGGCCGCTTATTTTAATTCGCCGATTGCTTATATTTTTATCGGCGCTTTTTTGGTGGTCGGCAACTGGCTGTTTTTCAAAAGTTTTTATTTATTAGACCAGGCCAGTTTGCGCGGCTATTTTTCCCTATTGCCCTGGCTGTTTATGTTCTTAGCGCCGGCGCTGACCATGCGGCTTTGGGCCGAAGAGAAACAACTGGGCACGGTGGAGTTTTTACTGACTTTGCCGCTGACTAACTGGCAGGCGGTGCTGGCCAAGTTTTTTAGCGCGCTGGTGTTTTTGGGCGTGGCCTTGGGTCTGACTTTAAGTTTGCCGCTGAC